>NZ_JBSFVY010000048.1:0-62442 GCF_053592555.1 Streptomyces sp. NPDC002643 | reverse complement strand
GGCTGGCCCACGGCCGCACCCGCCGGCGGCGGCGGTCCCGCACCCGGCGGTCAGGGCGGTCACGCGCCCGCGTCCCCGCCGGCGGGCGCGCACGCCGCCGGCCCCGGCCCGAGCCCTCAGACGGCACCCGCCCCCGCCGCCCACAACCCCGCCCCCGGCGGCCTCGACCCCCGCGTGCTGTGGCCGAACGTCCTGGAGGCGGTCAAGAACCGTCGCCGCTTCACCTGGATTCTGCTCAGCCAGAACGCCCATGTGGCCGGTTTCGACGGCACCACCCTGCAACTCGGCTTCGTCAACGCGGGCGCGCGCGACAACTTCGCGAGCAGCGGCAGCGAGGACGTCCTGAAGGCCGCGCTCACCGAGCAGTTCAATGTGAACTGGAAGATCGAGGCGATCGTCGACACATCGGGCGGCGGCTCCGGCGGCCCGTCATCGGGCGCCCCCGGCGGTTACGGCTCACCCGCTCCGGCCGCAGGCGGCTACGGCGGTGGGGGAGCCCCCGGCGGCTACGGCGCTCCGGGCGGCGGCTACGGCGGAGGCGGCGGAGGTTACGGCGCGGGTGGAGGCGGCGGTTACGGCGGCGGCTCCCCGGCCGCGACCGCAGCCCCGGCGGCCCGCCCCACCACACCCCACCAGTCGGCACCGGCCCCCGCACCATCGGCCTCCACCCAGGCCGCACCCCAACAGCCGACCCCGGCCGCCCGACCCACCGCAGCACCGCCCACCACACCGCCCCCGGCCCCGGAGCCCCCTCCGGTCGCCCCCGAGGACGACATCCCGGAGGAGGACGACCCCGACCTCGACGAGTCCGCCCTCTCCGGCCACGAACTGATCGTCCGCGAACTGGGCGCGACGGTGGTGGAGGAGATCGCCAACGAATAGCGAGCCGGGGAGACCGAGCGGGGTCAGTGTGACTGGCCCCGGTGAAGCCGGTCCCTGGGAAGACCGGTCCCTGCGGCGGCGGTCCCCGCAGGGTCAGTCCCGGCGAAGGCGGGGGCGGCCCCGGTGGTGTTGGAAGCCGTCCGTGGGGCCAGCCCCGGCGGAGGTGGAAACGGTCCACACGGGGCCGGCCTCGGGGATGCCGGGCCTGGGGAGCCCCTGGGCCTGGGGAAAACCTGGGCCTGGCGGAGCTGGGAGCGATCTGCGTGGGGCCGATCCTGGCGGAAGGTGGGGGACGGTCCCCGCGTGAGGTCAGCCCAGTTGGACGAGGGAGTGGGTCCCCGTGGGGCCGCCCCCGCCGGAGGTGGGAGCGAGCGGCCATGGCACCCGGCCTCGGGTCCGAGTGAGGTACACCTCTTCCCCACTTCCTGCGGGCAACTGTGTTCCTCATCCCCCTCCGGGCAATCGTGTTCCTCACCCCCTCCGGGCAATCGTGCCGCTGGGGCGATGGGGGTACCGCCCGCGCGAGCGAAGCCGAGCGTGGAGGAGGGTGGGCGCAGGCGGCCCCCTGCGAACGCCGGCAAGTGAAACCCCGGCCACGGCCGGCATGGCTGAATCCCCGGCCAAGGCCAGCGCGGGCTGAAGCCCCGCCCAAGGCCGGCCCCGGCCGGACCGCCCGGTGCCCCAGCGTCAGCCGGCGTCAGCCGCCGGGGTGCCCCAGCGTCAGCCGGCGTCAGCCGCCGGGGTGCCCCAGCGTCAGCCGGCGTCAGCCGCCGGGGTCCCCCAGCGGCAGTGCGGCAGCCCTACCCCATTCATGCGATCCCACAACCCCACCCCGTCCCACCTCTCGGAAGTCTCTACAACCCCACCCCGTCCCACCCCTCGGAAGCCTCTACAAAGGCACCCCGCTCCGCCGGTTAGGCTGGCCCCGTGAAGGTCCTCGTCATCGGTAGCGGTGCTCGTGAGCACGCGCTGTGCCGCTCTCTGTCCCTCGACTCCGACGTCACCGCGCTCCACTGCGCGCCCGGCAACGCGGGCATCGCGGAGGTGGCCGAGTTGCACTCGGTCGACGCGCTGGACGGCGCCGCCGTGACCGCCCTGGCCACCCGGCTGGAGGCCGACCTGGTGGTCGTGGGCCCGGAGGCCCCGCTGGTCGCCGGTGTCGCCGACGCCGTGCGCGAAGCGGGCATTCCGGTGTTCGGCCCCTCCAAGGAGGCCGCCCAGTTGGAGGGCTCCAAGGCCTTCGCGAAGGAGGTCATGGCGGGAGCCGGCGTCCCCACCGCCCGGTCGTACGTGTGCACGACCGCGGAGGAGATCGACGAGGCCCTCGACGCCTTCGGTGCCCCGTACGTCGTGAAGGACGACGGACTGGCGGCCGGCAAGGGTGTCGTCGTGACCTCGGACCTGGACAAGGCGCGTGAGCACGCGCTCGCGTGCGGCCGGGTCGTCATCGAGGAGTTCCTCGACGGCCCCGAGGTCTCCCTCTTCGCGATCACCGACGGCGAGACGGTCCTCCCCCTCCAGCCCGCCCAGGACTTCAAGCGCGCCCTCGACGGCGACGAGGGCCCGAACACCGGCGGCATGGGCGCGTACTCCCCGCTCCCGTGGGCCGACCCCAAGCTGGTCGAGGAGGTGCTCCAGTCGGTTCTGCAGCCGACCGTCGACGAGATGCGCCGCCGTGGCACCCCCTTCTCCGGCCTGCTGTACGCGGGGCTCGCGATCACCAGCCGTGGCGTACGGGTGATCGAGTTCAACGCGCGCTTCGGCGACCCCGAGACCCAGGTTGTGCTGGCCCGCCTCAGGACGCCGCTCGCCGGTGTCCTCCTCGCGTCCGCCAAGGGCACCCTCGCCGACCTCGAACCCCTCCGCTGGAGCGACGACGCGGCCGTCACCGTGGTCGTGGCCTCGCACAACTACCCCGGCACCCCGCGCACCGGCGACCCCATCACCGGCCTCGCCGAGGTGGCCGCCGAGGACGCCCCGCACGCGTACGTGCTGCACGCCGGCACCAAGCGCGACGGCGACACCGTGGTCAGCGCCGGCGGCCGCGTCCTCTCCGTCACGGCCACCGGCAAGAACCTCACCGAGGCCCGCGACCGCGCGTACACCGCCATCGCCCGCATCAGCCTCGACGGTTCCCAGCACCGTACGGACATCGCGGCGAAGGCAGCGGCAGAGGCCTGACCACCGGCGGGACCGAAGAGGCGACGGCGCCAAGGCGTGACCTGGGGGCGGGCGGACCCTGCTCCCAAGGCGCACGCCGCCCCACACGCCCCCCCGCCTCCAACCCGTCCCCAGCGCGCTCCCTCAAGGCCCCGCCACCCCCAAAACACCCCCACACGCCCGCGCCTCCACCCACCCCGCACGACGCACGCACCCGCGCGAACGCACACGCCCGCCCCGCCCGCGCGACCCCGCCCAACCGCCCCCGTCCCCGCACCCGGTTGCGGACCACCCCCGACGGGTACGACACCCAGGCCCCGGAATCCTTCGACGGACCCCAGGAACCCTCTCGGCAGGCGCCGGGAACCCCTGGGGAACAGCGGTGGAAACCGGGGCCCGATCCTGTCCGGTGTCCTTCACCTCTACCCAAAGCCATTCCATCGAGTGACCGATGCGCCATACGGCTGACGACGGCCGAGGCCCCAACTATGGTGCGGCGCAAGCGTTCCGGCACTTGGCCCACCGGCATTGCGATGTCAGTGGTGGGTGCCACAGTGGGGGAGTGAGCAACGCCAGGGCAGTCGGCGGCGACCACTGTGACGACCGGTCGTCGCGGCACACGCCGCACGGGACAGCAGGGGGTGACATCGGGTCGTGACCGGTATGGCTGGTGGTGAGGAGGCGGGCGCGCAGGCCGCGCGCTCCCGGGCTCTCGCCGTGCTGCGCGTCCGCAGCCGGGCGCTGGCCGTGGCCCTGCTGCCCGCGGCCGTCGCCGTCGTGCTGCTGACCGGCGGTTCCACCGGCCACTTCACGGGCCCCGCCTGGTCCATGGCCACCTGGGTCGTCTCCGTCCTCGCCGCCGCCGTCCTGCTCGCCGCCACCGGCATCGCGCTCGTCGTCGCCCGCGCCCGCCCGGCCGTCAGCCCCACCGTCCCGATCACCGAGGAGGCCGCCCCCGACCTGTACCGCCTCGTCCGCGACCTCGCCGACCGCCTCGACGTCCCCCCGCCCTCCGCGATAGCCCTGACCCCCGACTGCGACAGTTGGCTGGAGGACCGCACCCACCCGTCCCACGCCCCTCCGTCCACCACGTCGCGGGGCCAGTCCCCGGCCGGTGCCGGCGGGAGGGCCGGTGACGGCGGGAGCGACGCGCCCCACGAGGACGGGATGGACGAGATGGATGAGATGGCCGGCGTACGAGGGCTGTCCGGACTGTCGTCCTCACGACGCCACCGCACCCCGGCCACCCCCGTACTGGTCATCGGCTCACCCTTCCTGTGGTGGATGCGGGTCGGCGAGCTACGGGCGGTGCTGGCACCGGTCGTCGCGGGTACGGGCCCGTCGGCGCACCCGGACATAGCCGCGGCCCGCCGTTTCGTACGGGGGCTGGACGCGGCCGTGGCGGTCGCCTCGGCGCCGACCCACGGCCCCCTGGTGCGTACGGTGTTCGCCGGCGTCGGCTGGGTCACGCGGCTGCTGCTGCGCGGCTGCCGGGAGCACGCGGCGGAGATGGAGCGGGGCGTCGCCGCGGCCGCGGCCGAGCGTGCACAGGCTGTGGATTACGGGCTGCGGATCGTCGCCCAGGAGCAGGTGGGCCTGGCCTACGCGGGCTGGGACCGTCTCCTCACCCGGGTCGCGCTGCCCGCCTGGCGGATGGGCCGCTGGCCGTCCCGTCTCGACGCGGGTGTCGTCGCCGCGCTCACGGAGCTGTCACGCCGCGACCGTCTCGCCGAGGGCTTCGCCTCCCGGCTCGGCGAGCGCCCCGCCTGCGACCTGCTCGAAGAGCCGGGCACCGTCGACGGGGCGGCGTCCCTGCTGGCCGCCCGCCTCTTCCACGGCGGCCCAGCGGAATCCGGCCCCGACTGGGCCCCGGTGGACTGGCACAAGTACCCGGACGAGGTGGTCGACCGCAAATGGCGCACCGACGCGGCCCGCCTCCACCGGGTCCTGGACACCCTCGGCGTACGCCACACCCCGGACACGGACCCGGACACCCCCGGCCCGGCCACCGGCGGCCCGACCCTGTCCCGCGTACTGAACCACCTGACCCTCCCGGACACCCACCACCCCCCCGAGCCGCACGACGGGCCCGGGCCACATCCACAGGGCATATCGGCCCCCGGCGACCCCACCGCCCCCGACGACGACGAACAGGGCCATTTCACCGCTGGCGGTTCCGCCCTCGCGCACACCGCCCCCGCCGACGACGAACCCGGCCTCGCCAACGCCCGCGCCGCCGCCCTGGCCGCCGCGATCACCGCTGAGCTGGCCCAGGAGGAGGCGGCGGCCCCCGCCACCGCTCGCGGCGGCACCGGCACCGCAGGCTCCGGCCCGGGCTCCGACGCGCAGGGCCCGGACCGGGCGCTGTGGGATGACGGCGTACTGCCCCTGTTCCCGATGCAGCCACCGCGTACCGGCCGCGAGCTGCTGGCCGAGCACGTCACCGCGATGGTCTGCTGCGCCGCGATGGACACGGCCGGAGCGGTCCCCGGCCTCGACTGGCTGGACGGCCCCTCCCTCCTGATCGCCGGCGAGCGGGCCGCCGACCTCGCCCCCGGAGTCCTCACCCTCGTCGAGGACGGCGACCCCACCCCCCTGCGCGACTGGCTCCGCCGACTCGGCGTCCGCCCGGAGAAACCGGTCCGTCTGGTCTGACCGCTCCGACGAGGGAGAACGGCAACGGCCATCAACTCCCCATCCGGAGCTTTCTGTTCCACTCCCGCTCCAGTCCCGTCAAATAACAACGAACGGTGATGGAGTGCGTGCGTAATGTGATGTGCTGGGACCGATCGCGTACTTATGCAGGGACTTGCGACAGCTCACGGGGGGCACGAGGGAGGGGAGAACTCATGAGCTCGGAGCGCTCAGACCGCTCGCACCGAACGGACCACAACGCGGACCGCGCGGACCACACTGACAGCGCACACCACACCCATCACACCGACAACACCCATCACACCGACAACACCCATCACACACACCGAACGGACCACCCCCACGACCCAACCCCCACCATCCCCACTGCCCCCCAGCCCCCCCACACCCCCCGCTGGGAATCCGGCGCCCTCGCCCACGCCGTGTCCGACCCCTTCGGGCAGGGCCCCGTCCCCTGGCTGCGAGGCAATGTGACGTACTTCGACGACACCGGCCAGGTGGTCCCCTGGTACGTCGACCCGTCCCCCGGCGGCCGCACGGCCACGGCCACGGCCACAGCCACCGCCACGGCCACGGACACCCCCCGCGTCCCGGCCCCCCGCTCCGCCCCGGGCCCGGGCCCCCGCTCCGCCGACGACGTGCACCGGCAGATCAAGGGCTTCACGGCCACCGGCGCCGCCGCGCCCGGCGAGTCCATCGACTTCCACATCACCGTGGACCCGCCCCAGGAATTCGGCGTCGACATCTACCGCATCGGCCACTACGCGGGCGACGGCGCCGCGAAGATCACCACCAGCCCCCGCCTCTCCGGCATCGTCCAGCCCCCGCCCCTCACCGCCGACCGCACGGTCTCCTGCCACCACTGGTGGCTCTCCTGGCGGCTGCAGATCCCCAGCTTCTGGAACGTCGGCGCCTACGTAGCCGTCCTCACCACCGCCGACGGCTACCGCTCCCACGTCCCGTTCACCATCCGCGACGACCGCCCGGCGGACCTGCTGCTCCTCCTCCCGGACGTGACCTGGCAGGCGTACAACCTCTATCCGGAGGACGGCCGCACCGGCGCCAGCCTCTACCACGCCTGGGACGAGGACGGCCGGTTGCTCGGGGAGTCCGACGCGGCCACCACCGTCTCGTTCGACCGCCCGTACGCCGGTGCCGGCCTCCCCCTCCACGTCGGCCACGCCTACGACGTCATCCGCTGGGCCGAGCGCTACGGCTACGACCTCGCCTACGCCGACGCCCGCGATCTGCACTCGGGCCGCGTCGACCCCACCCGCTACCGGGGGCTGATCTTCCCGGGCCACGACGAATACTGGTCCCAGCCGATGCGCCGCACCGCCGAGCTGGCCCGCGACACCGGCACCTCGCTCGTCTTCCTCTCCTCCAACACCATGTACTGGCAGGTGGAGTTGAGCCCGTCCCCGTCCGGTGTCCCCGACCGCCTCCTGACCTGCCGAAAACGCCGGGGTCCCGGAAAACCCGCGCTGTGGCGCGAAGTCGACCGCCCCGAGCAGCAGTTGATGGGCATCCAGTACGAGGGCCGGGTCCCCGAACCCCACCCCCTGGTCGTGCGCAACGCCGACCACTGGCTCTGGGACGCCACCGGAGCCCACGAGGGAGACGAACTGGACGGCATGGTCGCCGGCGAGGCCGACCGCTACTACCCGCGCACCCCGCTCCCCGAGCACCAGGGCCGTATCCTCCTCGCCCACTCCCCGTACCGCTACGGCAAGGGCGACGCCGTCCGCCACCAGGAGACCTCCCTCTACCGGGCCCCCTCCGGCGCCTGGGTCTTCGCATCCGGAACGTTCGCCTGGTCCCCGGCCCTGGACCGCCCCGGCCATGTGGACACCCGTATCCAACGCGCCACGGCCAACCTCCTGGACCGCATCTGCAAACGTGACTGACCACACCCGGCGCGAAACACACCCACCGCCCCCGATCCAACCCCTGACCAAGACCGACCCTCCCCATGCGGGACAATCGACCCACTTGGTCATCACCACGGGGAGGAACCGTGTCCGGATTCGTAGAAAAGCCCGAGCCTCTTCAGGT
Source organism: Streptomyces sp. NPDC002643 (assembly GCF_053592555.1). NCBI lineage: Bacteria > Bacillati > Actinomycetota > Actinomycetes > Kitasatosporales > Streptomycetaceae > Streptomyces > Streptomyces sp. NPDC002643. Next base: position 54,690 of record NZ_JBSFVY010000048.1, on the reverse strand, counting down.
TCCGGGCCTGGTGCATCTGCACACCGGCAAGGTGCGCGAGCTGTACCAGAACGAGGCGGGCGACCTCGTGATGGTCGCCAGCGACCGACTGTCCGCGTTCGACTGGGTGCTGCCGACGGAGATCCCCGACAAGGGCCGGGTCCTGACGCAGCTCTCGCTCTGGTGGTTCGAACAGCTCGCCGACCTGGTCCCGAACCACGTCCTCGGCACCGAACTCCCGCCGGGCGCCCCCGCCGACTGGGCGGGCCGCACCCTGATCTGCAAGTCCCTGCGGATGGTCCCGGTGGAGGCCGTGGCCCGCGGCTATCTCACCGGCTCGGGCCTGGTGGAGTACAACGACTCCCGTACGGTCTGCGGCCTCGCCCTCCCCGAGGGCCTGGTCGACGGCTCGGAGCTGCCCGCGCCGATCTTCACCCCGGCCACCAAGGCCGCTGTCGGCGAGCACGACGAGAACGTGTCGTACGAGGAGGTGGCCCGCCAGGTCGGCGCGGAGACCGCCGCCCAGCTGCGCCAGCTCACCCTCGCCGTGTACGGCCGGGCCCGGGACATCGCCCGTGACCGGGGGATCATCCTGGCCGACACCAAGTTCGAGTTCGGCTACGAGAACGACAGCCTCGTCCTCGCCGACGAGGTCCTCACCCCCGACTCCTCCCGCTTCTGGCCGGCCGACCAGTGGGAGCCGGGACACGCGCAGCCCTCGTACGACAAGCAGTTCGTCCGCGACTGGCTGACCTCGGCGGAGTCCGGCTGGGACCGCAAGAGCGAGCAGCCCCCGCCGCCGCTGCCGGAGCAGGTCGTGGCCGCCACCCGCGCCAAGTACATCGAGGCGTACGAGCGCCTGACGGGCCTGGCCTGGAGCTGAGGGCACGGATGAGGCCCCGGTCCACCGGACCGGGGCCTTCATCTTTCTTCTATGACTGAAGCAAGAGCGGACGACGAGGCTCGAACTCGCGACCTCAACCTTGGCAAGGTTGCGCTCTACCAACTGAGCTACGTCCGCACTGCGCCGTGGCGCGAGAGCAACTATACCCAACCTCGCTCCCGTGCGAGCCGTGCTGCCGCGTGCCGGTTCTCCACGCCGAGTTTGGAGACGGCCGACGAGAGATAGTTCCGTACGGTCCCGGGCGACAGCGCGGCCCGCTCGGCGATCTCCGTGACGGGCGCCCCGTCGGCGGCCAGCTCCAGCACCTCGGCCTCACGCGCGGTCAGCGGCGAGTCCCCGGAGGAGATCGCGTCGGCCGCCAACTCGGGGTCGACGTAACGGTTTCCCGCGTGCACCGTACGGATGATCTCGGCGAGCCGCTGTGCGCTGACGGTCTTGGGGACGAACCCTCGCACACCTGCCTCAAGCGCCCGCTTCAGATGTCCGGGGCGGCCATGACCGGTGACGATCAGCACCCGGCAGCCAGGCAGTTCCGTCCGCAGCGATGTGGCCACCCTCACACCGTCGGCCCCCGGCATCTGCAGATCCAGCACCGCCACATCCGGCCGATGCGCCCGCGCCATGGCCAGCGCCTCCGGCCCACTGGCCGCCTCCGCGACCACGACCAGATCGTCCTCCAAGGCCAGCAGCGCGGCCAGCGCTCCCCGAATCAGATGCTCGTCATCGGCGAGCAGCAGTCGCACGGGCTGCCCGGCGGCCTCCGTTACGCCGCTCATGACGCGGCCCCGCGTACGACCCCGCCGCCCCGCGCCACCCCGGCGCCGTGCGCGCCCCCAGTTCCACGCGCCCTCACCGAACGCGCACCCCCCGAAGCCAACGGCACCGTGGCCACCACCCGGAACGCGCCCCCGTCCACCGCCCCCGCCGCCAGGACCCCGTCCACGACCGCCAGCCGCTCCCGCAGCCCGGACAGCCCGGACCCCGCCCCCTCGGCCTCTCCCCTCACCACGTCGTCCACGGCACCGTTCTCCACATCGTTCTCCAAGGTCAGCACCACCTCGCCCGCCGTCACCCGGAGGGACACCGCGCACTGCCCGGTGTTCCCGTGCCGCAGCACATTGGTCGTCCCCTCGCGCACCACCCAGGCGAGCGCGGACTGTACGTCGCCCGGCAGCTCCGCCGTGTCGTCGCCGTCGACCGAGCAGTCGATCCCGGCGGCCTCCAACACCCCCTGCGCACCGGCGAGTTCGACGCGCAGGTCGGCCTCGCGATACCCCCGTACGACCTCCCGCACCTCACGCTGGGACTCCTGGGCGATCCGCTGGACCTCGGTCATCTGCTCGACCGCTTCCGGCCGTTCGCGGCGGGCGAGCTGGATGGCCAGTTCGCTCTTCAGCGCGATCACCGCGAGGTTGCGGCCGATCACATCGTGCAGATCGCGCCCGAAGCGGAGCCGTTCCTCGGCGACGGCGAGGCGGGCGCGGGTCTCGCGGGCCTCGTCGAGTTCGTAGACGGCCTTGATCAGCCAGACGGAGAAGACGGAGGTGAAGGCGAAGAGCGAGGTGGCGGCCAGCATGGCGATCGCCGAGACCAGCGCCGTGGCCGTGCTGCCCTCCAGGAAGAGGCCCAGCACCCCGGAGCCCGCCGTGTGGCAGGCGATCAGGTACAGCGCGCTCCGACGCCGACGGATGCCGAGCGTGATCATCCCGATGCCGAAGACCAGCACACCCCCGAACACCGCGCCCAGTGCGGTGGCCGCCTCGTCGTCGACCCCGCGTTTGATCAGCACGAACGCGGCGACCCCGATCGACATGCCGACCACTCCGACCGCCCACATCAGCCGGATGGGCTGTTCGCGGGTGCCGCGCACCCAGTCGAGCGCCCGCACTGCGGTCAGTACGCCGAGCACGCCGTGTACGCACATCAGTGCGAACACCCAGATCGCCTGCTCCAGCGCCACCTGCCCGAAGAGCTGCACCCCGAATGTCCCGACCTCAAGCACCGGGAACGAGTAGAACGACCACCGCGTGTACGTCTCCACCTTCGCCGGCGTGGTCTTGGCCCGCCAGATGGCGACCGGCCCCCGCATCCCCCAACTCCCCTCATCGACCGACGCCCATCGACCGGCCCTCAGTCGACCGATCCGTCATCCACCGATCCTCACCGATGTCCCCTCATCGGCGCGGTTCCCAACGGAACCACCGCCGTACAGCAAACACCGCGAGTACGGTCCAGGCCAGGCCGGTCGCGAAGGCGCCCAGGGCCTCGTACGCGCTCAGGTCACCGGTCCAGCCGCCGCGCACCAGGGTGACGGCGGGGGACAGCGGCAGCAACTCGCAGATGCCGGCGGCCCGTTCGGGCAGGACCTCCAGCGGGACGGTGATCCCGGAGGCGAGGGCCGACACGAACACCACCGGCAGCGAGGTCACTTGGGCGCTCTCGGCGGTACGGCTGAACGCGGCCGTGACCGCCGCCAGGGCCACGCACAGCACGATGCCCAACAGCACACCCAGCACGGCGAGATGGGCCGCCTTCGGGGCGCCCATGTCGAGCAGCACCGTGCAGCCGATCGTCAGCAGCACACACTGGCCGAGCCCGATCCCGACGGCGGGCAGCGACGCCCCGACCAGGATCTCCGGGTCGCGCAGCTCGCCCGTGCGCAGCCGCTTGAGGACGAGTTCCTCACGGCGTACGACATAGACGTTGGTGAGGGAGGTGTAGACCGCGAAGAGCAGCGCGAAGCCGATGCCGGCCGGCAGGATCACCGTCCCGGCGTTCAGCCCCGCCCCCTCCAGGTCCATCTCCTCGGTCACCGACCGCACACTGAACGGCAGCACCAAGGGAATGAACAACGCCGTGACCAGCGTGGCCCGGCTCCGCCCCAGCAACGTCACCTCGGCCCGAGCGAGGGCGGCCATACGGCTCTTCACGGTCGTAGGACCCGTAGGACCTGTAGGACCCGTAGAACCGTCGTACGACGTGGACGTGACGGCGCTCACGCGGCCACCCCTTCCTTGTGCTCACCCTTGTGCTCGCCCTTACGGGCCTCAACGCCCGCGCTCTCCTTGGCGATCCGCAGGAACGCCTCCTCCAGCGAGGCCGACCGCACCTCCAGCCGCGCCAGTTCGACGCGGGCCCGCTCGGCCCACATCAGCAGCCCGGTGGCCGCCCGCTGGAGTTCCCGCGTGCGCAGCACCACCGCGCGCCCGTTCACCTCGTGCCCGGTGACGCCCAGTTCGCCGAGGGGCGGCAGGTCGCCGAGGAAGTAGCCGTCGGGCAGGTCGAAGGAGATCCGGGACGGCTGGGAGGCGGTCACCTCGGCCGGGGTGCCGGTCGCGGCGACGCTGCCTTCGTGGAGGATGGCCAGCCGGTCGGCCAGGTCCTCCGCCTCCTCCAGGTAGTGCGTGGTGAGCAGCACGGTCGTACCCCCGTCGCGCAACTCCCGTACCAGCTCCCAGGTGTCCTGGCGGCCCTGTGCGTCGAGTCCGGTCGTCGGCTCGTCCAGGAACAGCACCTCGGGCCGCCCGAGCAGCGCCAGCGCCAGATCGAGCCGCCGCTTCTCACCTCCGGACAACTGTTTGACCCGTACGCCGGCCCGCCTCCCGAGCCCCACGAGCTCCAGCGCCTCCCCGATGGGCCGGGCCCCGCTCGTGCAGCCGGCCCACATCCGTACCGTCTCGCTCACGGTCAGCTCGGAGGGGAAGCCGCCCTCCTGCAGCATCACGCCGATCCGGGGCCGTACGGCGCCCCGCTCCCCGTAGGGGTCGTGCCCGAGTACCCGCACGCGCCCCCCGGAGGGCGGCGCGAGCCCCTCCAGCAGCTCGACCGTCGAGGTCTTGCCCGCGCCGTTGGTGCCCAGCAGTGCGAAGAGTTCCCCCTTGCCGACGGAGAAGGTGACCCCCCGTACGGCTTCGAAACCGCCCCCGTATACGCGCCGGAGGTCGGTGACCTCGATCACATTCTCGTGATCGTGACTGTTCACGCCCTCGTGCCCGTTCGTTTTCATGCGTTCAGCGTCCCAGCGGTATGGGCAGGGCGGCAGGTGCGCGCTGTCATGACTCGGCATGACAAATGTCAGGGCCGCGCGAAACCCTGATGTCAGGGAGGCATCCGGGGCATGAGAAAACCCCGGTCCAGTGGACCGGGGTCTTCTTTCAAGAGCGGACGACGAGGCTCGAACTCGCGACCTCAACCTTGGCAAGGTTGCGCTCTACCAACTGAGCTACGTCCGCATTGCCTCCGACCGGCTCCCACCGATCGGCGCGGAGACCACTTTACCTGATCCGGAAGGATGCTCGGTAAGCGATCAGAGCGGGTGACAGGAATTGCACACTGCGCCTCCCCCCTGGAAGGGGGGTGTTCTACTACTGAACTACACCCGCGTGACTCCGGTGAGCCGGGCCTTTCGGCCTTGCCCCTCGGCGTGCTCCAGACTTTAGCCGACCAGGAGGGGTGCAACGCAAGTCGGTTGTCCGGAGGGGAGGATGACCGGCCGTCGGCCCTTCACCTCAGACGGCCTTCGGCCCCTCACCTCACGCGACGGTCGCCCCTCACCTCGCACGCCCCTCGGCCCACCGTGCCCCAGGCCCACCGGAGCCATCAGCTCACTGCGCCGCGGTGAACGCCTCGTAGACCCTCTTCGGGATGCGCCCGCGCGCCGGGACCTCCATCTTGTTGGCCTGTGCCCAGGCGCGGACGGCCGCCGGGTCGGGGGCGACCTGCGTCTGCTTGTACGCCTTGCCCGACTTCGACCGCTTGCGGCCGGCTTCCACGTACGGCGCGAGCGCCTTACGCAGTTTCTTGGCATTGGCTTCGTTGAGGTCGATCTCGTACGACTTGCCGTCGAGTCCGAAGGTGAGCGTCTCCGCCGCTTCCGAGCCGTCGATGTCGTCGGAGAGAGTGACCACGACACGCTGCGCCACGAATATCGGTCCCTTCGTGCGACATCTCTCCGTGACGTGCCCATACGTCTGGGGGATGTCCGTTGTCCGGCTGTTATTTGGGCAAAGTATCGGCTATTGCCAATTCATTTGTACAGGGCTCGGCATTGCAATGTGAAGACAGACTTAATCCGCCCGCGTGTCCGTCGCGCAATAGGGTTCGAGGATCTTTCCGTAACTTTTCACGAAGAGGATCACTCGATACCCGTTCCGATACCGGATCGTGACGCCTTCCTCGCGGAACGTTGCCGAACATGGGCGATACGCCGCCGATCTTCGCTGATCTCGGCCGGTCTCCGCTGATCACCCGCATTGCCTGGTGCTTTCCTACGAATCTACCCGCGTAGAAATTTTGTGCGGGTAGTCTGAAGACCACCTGTGGGATGACACCTGCTAGGAAACCTGCTCAGCACCACAACACCGGGAGTGCCAGTGGCACGCGTCGTAGTCGACGTCATGCTCAAGCCGGAGATCCTCGACCCCCAGGGCCAGGCGGTGCAGCGTGCGCTGCCGCGCCTCGGTTTCGAGGGCGTCTCCGACGTACGTCAGGGAAAGCGATTCGAACTGGAAGTTGACGGACCGGTGGACGACGCCGCGCTCGCCCGCATCCATGAACTGGCGGAATCCTTCCTCGCGAACACCGTGATCGAGGACTTCACCGTCAAGGTCGAGGAAGTCGCGGAGGCGGCGAAGTGACCGCTCGTATTGGCGTCGTCACTTTTCCGGGAAGTCTCGACGACCGGGACACCCAGCGCGCGATCCGGCTCGCGGGCGCGGAGCCCGTGGCCCTCTGGCACAAGGACAAGGACCTCAAGCAGGTCGACGCCGTCGTGCTCCCCGGTGGTTTCTCCTACGGCGACTATCTGCGCGCCGGTGCCATCTCCCGCTTCTCGCCGGTGATGGGCACGGTCATCGAGCAGGCGAAGTCCGGCCTCCCGGTCCTCGGTATCTGCAACGGCTTCCAGATCCTCACCGAGGCCCATCTGCTGCCGGGCACGATGCTGCGCAACAACCATCTGCACTTCATCTGCCGGGACCAGAAGCTGCGCGTGGAGAACGCCACGACCAGCTGGACCAGCGACTACGCCGCCGGGCAGGAGATCAGCGTCCCGCTGAAGAACAACGACGGGCAGTACGTCGCCGACGAGTACACCCTCGACAAGCTGGAGGCCGAGGGCCGGGTCGTGTTCCGGTACCTGGGCTGGAACCCGAACGGGTCGCTGCGGGACATCGCCGGCGTCACCAACGAGGCCGGAAACGTCGTGGGCCTGATGCCGCACCCCGAGCACGCGGTCGAATCGCTCATCGGCACGGGCCGCACCGACGGCCTCCCCTTCTTCACCTCGATCCTCAAGAAGCTGGTGGGCGCATGAGCCGGACGCCTCTGGACACGGTCGAGCACGCGGCCGCGACCCCCGACGTCGAGCTGCCCTGGGCCGAACTCGGCCTGAAGAAGGACGAGTACGAGAGGGTCGTCGAGATCCTCGGCCGCCGCCCCACCGGTGCGGAGCTGGCCATGTACTCCGTCATGTGGTCCGAGCACTGCTCGTACAAGTCCTCGAAGGTCCACCTCCGCCAGTTCGGCGAGAAGGCCCCCGAGTCCGAGGCCCTGCTCGTCGGTATCGGCGAGAACGCGGGCGTCGTCGACGTCGGCCAGGGCTACGCGGTCACCTTCAAGGTCGAGTCGCACAACCACCCCTCCTACGTGGAGCCCTACCAGGGCGCGGCCACGGGTGTCGGCGGCATCGTCCGCGACATCATCGCGATGGGCGCGCGCCCGGTCGCGGTCGTGGACCCCCTGCGCTTCGGCGCGGCCGACCACCCCGACACCAAGCGCGTCCTGCCGGGTGTCGTCGCCGGCATCGGCGGCTACGGCAACTGCCTGGGCCTGCCCAACATCGGCGGCGAGGTCGTCTTCGACGCCTGCTACCAGGGGAACCCGCTGGTCAACGCCGGTTGCATCGGTGTGATGCGGCACGAGGACATCCACCTCGCGAAGGCGTCCGGCGCGGGCAACAAGGTCATCCTGTACGGGGCCCGCACGGGCGGCGACGGCATCGGCGGAGCCTCGATTCTCGCCTCCGAGACCTTCGACGACGCCAAGCCGTCGAAGCGCCCGGCGGTCCAGGTCGGCGACCCCTTCCAGGAGAAGCTGCTCATCGAGTGCACGCTCGAAGCCTTCAAGGAGAAGCTGGTCGTCGGCATCCAGGACCTCGGCGCGGCCGGACTCTCCTGCGCCACGTCCGAGCTTGCCTCGAACGGCTCCGGCGGTATGCGCGTCACCCTGGACGACGTCCCGCTCCGCGACTCGACGCTCTCGCCCGAGGAAATCCTCATGAGCGAGTCGCAGGAACGCATGTGCGCGGTCGTGGAGCCGGAGAAGGTCGACCGTTTCCTGGAGATCTGCGACAAGTGGGACGTCATCGCCACGGTCATCGGTGAGGTGACGGACGGCGACCGTCTGGAGATCTTCTGGCACGGCGGCAAGATCGTCGACGTCGACCCGCGCACGGTCGCCCACGAGGGCCCGACCTACGAGCGCCCGTACGCCCGCCCGTCCTGGCAGGACGCGCTCCAGGCGGACGACGCGAACAAGCTGCCCAGGCCGGAGACCTCCGAGGAGCTGCGCGAGCAGATCCTGAAGCTGGTGGCCTCCCCCAACCAGGCGTCGAAGCAGTGGATCACCTCCCAGTACGACCACTTCGTGCAGGGCAACACGGTGCTGGCCCAGCCGGAGGACTCCGGCATGATCCGCATCGACGAGTCGACCGGCCTCGGCGTCGCGATCGCGACGGACGGCAACGGCCGCTACGCCAAGCTCGACCCGTACACGGGCGCGCAGCTGGCGCTGGCGGAGGCGTACCGGAACGTGGCGACGACGGGCGCGAAGCCGCTGGCCGTCTCCGACTGCCTGAACTTCGGCTCGCCCGAGGACCCGGCGGTGATGTGGCAGTTCGCGGAGGCCGTACGCGGTCTGGCGGACGCCTGCCAGCAGCTGGGCACCCCGGTCACGGGCGGCAACGTCTCCCTCTACAACCAGACCGGCGAGGCGGCGATCCACCCGACCCCGGTCGTGGCGGTGCTCGGCGTCATCGACGACGTGGCCCGGCGCACGCCGGTCGCGTTCCAGGAGGAGGGCCAGCTGCTCTACCTCCTCGGTGACACCCGCGAGGAGTTCGGCGGTTCGGCCTGGTCGCAGGTCGTCCACGACCACCTGGGCGGTCTGCCCCCGCAGGTCGACCTGGAGCGTGAGCGTCTGCTCGCCGAGATCCTGATCTCGGCCTCCCGCGACGGAATGATCGACTCCGCGCACGACCTGTCCGACGGCGGTCTGATCCAGGCCGTGGTCGAGTCGGCGCTGCTGGGCGGCAAGGGCGCGCGTCTGATCGTCCCCGACGGCCTGGACGCGTTCACCTTCCTGCTCTCGGAGTCGGCGGGCCGCGCGGTCGTGGCCGTGCCCCGCTCCGAGGAGGTCCGCTTCAACGACATGTGCGGTGCGCGGGGCCTCCCGGTCACGCGTATCGGTGTCGTGGACGGTACGGTGTCCGATTCAAACGCGGTGGTCGACATCCAGGGCGAGTTCAGCCTCACCCTGGCCGAGCTGCGCGAGGCCCACGAGGGCACGATCCCGGCGCTGCTGGCGTAAGCGCCGGTCCAAGCACCGGTCATACGACGGCGAAGGCCGCCGCTCCAGGTATCCCATGTGGACCTGAGGCGGTGGCCTTCACCTCTCTGTACGGGTCAGCTGACGACCTTGAGCGTCCGGGGGAAGCCCACGCTCTTGGCCTTCTTGTAGACGCTGCGGATGTCCGACGGCTTCAACTTGATGCAGCCGGCCGACTTGTAGTCGCTGTTGCCGTCCCAGCGGGTGGGCTCGGTGTTGCCCGCGTTGCCGTCCTGCTTCATCTCGCTGTGGATGAAGAGTTCGGTGCGGACCGTTGAGCCGTTCTTGCACGTCTTGTCGTTCAGCTGGAAGGCGTACCCCTTGATCAGGGAGCCGTTGTAGTTGGTGTTGTACCGCTTGATCTCGTAGCTGCCGTTCGGCAGCCAGCCCTTGTTCTTCTCGCACTCGTTCGTCGTGACCCCGGACCCGGCCCGCCACGAGGCGACCTTCGTCTGCTTGCCCGACTGCACCTTGATCAGGTTGAGGCGCGAGTTCGTGTTCGTGCCCTTGTCGAACTGGAAGTAGTACGTGGTGGCCTGGGCCCCGGTGGGCGCGGCCTGCGCGGGCGTCAGCCCCGTGACGAAACCCCCGAGGGCGAGAACGCTGCCCGCGATGGCGACGCTCCTGCGGATACGCATGGTTGTACTCCCCGTTTTGATCTGCGTGTGGCCTGCGTGTGGTCTGCGCTTGGCCTGCGTGTGTGGTCTGCTGGGCGCCGGTTCGTTCGGCGCTACGCAACGATCGCAGTGGCCGCGGAGGCGGCGCCATGACTTTCCATGGGTGTCGAAAGCCGCTGGTCAGGACGGTTACGGTGACGGCCGAGCAGTGCCGCGCCGGTCGGGGTGAGGGTGTGCAGCACGGTGTTGGCGTTGCGGCGGCTGGTGACGAGGCCCGCGTCGCGCAGCACGGTGGTGTGGTGGGTGGCGGTGCCGGGGGAGATGCCGAGGATGCGGGCGAGTTCGGAGGTGGTGGCCCCGCCGGCGAGGACGCGCAGTACGGCGGCTCTGGTCCGGCCGAGGAGGGTGGCCAGGGGCGCGTCGTCATCGGCGGCGTGCGCGGGCGCGTGCGCCGGGGTGTGGAGCAGGGGGTAGAGCAGTACGGGCGGCAGGTCGGGGTTGGCGAGCGAGTTCGGGCCGCGCCAGCAGAAGTACGAGGGCACCAGGCGCAGTCCGCGTCCGTCGAGGTGGAGGTCGCGGTCCTCGCTGTAGTCGACCTCCAGTACGGGGGGCCGCCAGCGGATTCCGGGTGCGAGACCGGTGAGCAGGCCGTCGACTCCGCCGTCGAGGAACGCCCGTGTCCGCAGGGCGCGTTCGCTGTCGATGTGGGCCTGGATGGTGTCGTGGTGCGGGGCGATCACCGCTTCGTAGTAGGCGCGGAGGACCGAGGTCAGCTCCTTCAGGGGCCCTGGCTCCGCGAGGCGGGTGACCCAGGCGGGAGCGCCGACGACGCGGCGGAGTTTCTCCGTCTCGTGTCGTATTTGGGCGGGCGGTGTGTCGAGGACGGCCGACAGACCGTCGTCCAGTGTTTCGCCGCCCGCGTGCGGGGTGAGGAAGTCGGGGAAGTAGGCCGCTCGCGGCAGTACGGGCAGCAACAGTTTCCGTACGGCTGTGCCGAGCGGGGTCCCGGCCAGCGCGGCGCGGGTGTCGCGGTACCAGGGGGCGTAGGCCCAGCGTCCGGTCCTGGTCTGCAGCCGGTGCAGGCTGTGCGTGATGTCCCAGAGGGGATCGGGACTCGCCGCCATCTGCAGCCGGGCGAGGTCCTCCGGGCCGAAGTGAATACGTAGCACGCCGAATGTCCCCCATTCGTCCCGTGCCGTGTGTCTGTGGTGCGGCCCGGCCACCTGCGGCTGGGCCATGTACACGACACTCGTGTTCGGGGCCGAGCATGCGGGTGGGGAAGCGGCGGCCAAAACCGGCGCGACGGGCGTTCACGTTTCGTTTCCGGCTTCCGGCCTCTTGCGGAGATTTCCGCCTCGATGAGGGACGTGGAGTCAGCGGACGTAATTCTTGAGGATCTCGGTGTCCAGCTCGATGCCGATGGGATCGGGGAGGTGCACCGTCTCGCCGAACTTCGCGGTGCGAATGTCGCGATAGCCGCCGACCAGCGGGTCCGGGCCGCTGTGCACGGTGACGGTGCATGAGTCCCGATCGATCAGAAGGTACAGCGGGATGCCGGACTGACCGTACGCGGCCGGCTTTTCGTGCCGGTCCCGCCGGTCGGTGTCCGAGTCGTACGAGGTGACCTCGACGACCATGAGGGCCCCCTGGGGGTCGGCCCACTCACCGTGCCCGGCGAAGTGGGCCTCGGGGGTGAGCACCGCGTCCGGTTTGGCTCTGCCCTCTCGGTAGGACTCGACCTTGAGCCCTCGGCCCTGATACAGGTCCAGGTCGGGCCTGGACCGCATACAGCGCCGCGCAAGCCACGTCACGATCGTGTCGTGGTCTCCGTCCGCCACCTTCTTGACCCCGATCTGTCCGTTGATGAACTCCAACGTGACGGTCTCGGGAGCAGAGGAAGCGATCGTTTCGAACTCCTCCACCGACATCTGAGACGTGCGCTCGGCCATAACCGTCATGTTGCCCCCCTTTCCAGGCGAAGGCCAGTGTCGCCCGTGGGCGTTGGAGCGAGGCGAAGTTCGCCATCGATCACACTTTCGGGCGACCTTTCCCCCGGTCCGCGCAGCCCTGGCAGGCGTACTCCGTGCGGCCGGGGCCGGTGCCGCCGTGGATCACGGCCACCGGGACCGTCTTCTCGGCGGGGTACTCACAGCGCCCACAGATCCGAGTGGTTCGTAGGCACGCCGAGCACATACGGCCCGTACGGTCCCCGGTGCCGTAGCGCAGGAAGGGCGCCCGGCCGGTGCCGCAGAGGGTGCAGAGCGGCTCCGCCGCCGGGTCAGTCGCTGCCATGGCCCCGGCCCGCCGTGACGTTGGTGGGGACGTACGGCGCCGAGACGCCCCAGCCGGGCACGGCCGCCGCCGACTCGGGCTGAGCCACCTCCGGTGGGGGAGGCGTGGCCCGCCGCGTACGCCAACGCCGGCCGAGCCTTCGCAGCAGCGCCCTCACGCCTGGGCCTCCCGGGCGACGAGTTCGGTGTCCTCGACGAGGGACTGCCGCTCGGTGTGATCGCTGAGCCGCACCCAGAGAAACGCACGCTCGGCGTCGACCCCGGCATACCCGGACCCGACCTGAACGACGACCCCTTCAAAGGGCTCGGGCCGCTCACGGAGGTGGCGGTCGGGTGGGACGTAGGTGGTGCCGCGGACTTGGTCGCCGACGCGGAAGGGGGCGGTGGTCTGGGGGCGCTGTCTGCGCGGGGGAGTGGTCATGGGACGACGGTCGCGTAACGGGCAACGGCACCGCAATCGAACGAGGGAATCCCCCGAGAAGTGGTATATGCCGCGAGGTCGGCAAAACCCTGCGCGAGGTGGGCATGGGGTGCCAGACTGGCAACACCGACCGCGATCAGCCCGGCACGGGGCGTGATCTGCCGGGCATGGGTGCTCAGTTGGTGGGCACGAGCGACGAAGAGGAGGGCATGTTGGCTGCGAAGACGGGGCCGACGATTCGGCGTCTGCAACTCGGTCAGGAGCTGCGTCGGCTACGCGAGCAAGCACCGGCCGAGGACGGCAGCGACGGGCGCGGACTGACCAGGGGCCAGGCGGTACGCGGGACCGGCGTATCGGAGTCGACACTGCATCGCGTGGAAAAGGGGATGACCAGCCTCCCCAAGGCGCAAGACCTCAAGGCACTGCTCGACCGGTACGGCGTCACGGACCCGGCAGACGTGGAGTTCCTGTTGGACGTCCACAAGAACTCGCTGAACCGGGGCTGGTGGTCGCCGTACCGGACGTTCATGCCGTCCGGGTTCAACATCAGCGTTGGTCTGGAAGGGGACGCGAAGATCATTCGCGCTCATCAACCGAACGTCATCTACGGTCTGTTCCAGACCGAGGGGTACATGCGGGCGATGTTCGAGGTCTCCAAGCCCGTGGAAGAACGCACGACCGAGTTCGTCGAGCGGAACATCGAGATTCGCCTGCGGCGCAAGGAGATCATCACGCGGACCAACCGGCCGGTCGAGGTGCATGCGATCCTGGACGAGGCCACGCTCGTGCGGGTCTACGGCAGCGTGGAGGTCATGCGGGAGCAACACCAACACCTGGCTGAGTTGGCCGCGTTGGAGCATGTGACGCTGCAGATCCTGCCGATGAGCCAGCCTGTCTACCGCTCAACCAAGAACTTCGTCCTCATGGAGTTCGAACAACCGCTGCCCACAGTCGTCAGCATCGATACCTGGGAAGGGGTGTCCGTCACGGACAAGGACACCGAAATCTGGAGGACCACCCGTAGGTTCGATGCAATGAGAGCCGAGGCAGCCTCGCCGCGGGACACACAGCGCTTCCTGGAGCGGGCTGCGCGAGAATGGGAACAGTCATGAGCACCCACTCCAATGCCCTTGAACTGGCCGAAGCGCAGGCATGGTTCAAGGCGTCCTACAGTGAAGACAACGGCGGCAACTGCCTCGAAGTCGCCGACCTCATACCCACCCGCAACCTCGTCGCCATCCGCGACTCCAAGAACCCCACTGGCCCCGCCCTCGCCCTCTCCCCAAAGGCGTTCACGGAGTTCGTCGCGTCCATCAAGGCGTAGCCGCCTGGCTGATCTGCCCTCTTGCCTGCGGAAATCGGCTGCCTCACCCTTCAGTGCAGGTGTCCTGTATCAGCAAGAGCGAGAGGAGGAGCGCGCATGTCGCAGCAGCACGACACACCTGGCGATGGGGAGAGCACGGACCCGTTTGCCCCGCCCGCAGTGATCGTTCTCGGTGATGCCGCCACCCTGACTCGGGGGAGCGACGACAACAGCACCGAGTCGAAGCAGACCCCGTACGACTGATCCGACGACCCGATCAGGGGCACCCGCACATGTGCGCAGGTGCCCCCTACTCATGGCCTGGGACGGGGTGAAGCACATGACAACGCGGTGGTTCGGCGGATGCGCGCCGGGCAGGGCGGCTGCCGTACCGGTGGAGGCCCGCCTGCTCTGGAACGACCCCTTGTTGTGGATCGTCGGTGACTGGGGCCACGGGCTGGTAGGCACAGCGGAACAGCGAGGCGCCAGGATCGCCGTGTTCGGCCCGTGCTCCGCAACGGCGTCTGAGATCAACCATGCTCTAGCCAGTACCGACCTTGCTGCGGCCGTACGTTCGTGGGCTGGTTCTTTCACGGTCGTGCGCGCGGGTGACGGAGGCAGCGTCGAGGTACTGGCCGACGCGGCCGGTGCCTGTCCCCTCTACACGGTGAACGCTCCTGGCGGGCTGGTGTGGGGGTCGAGTTCACTCGCGCTGTCTCCGCTGACGGGTGGACGTGTGGACACCGCGTGGCTCGCCTCCCTCCTGCGAGAGAAGAACGCGCCCGCCTCCGGCCACAGCGCGTGGAGCGGAGTGGCTCCCATACCTGCTGGATGCCGCTTGACCATGAGTCCGGATGGCGAGACATCGCTGTCGGAATGGTGGACGCTGGTCAAGCGCCCATTGGAGGACGCACTTCAGGAACTCCGGGTCGCCCTCAGCGAGGGGGTGCGAGCGCGTGCTGAAGGGGTTCAGGTCACATCGGATCTTGCGGGCATGGACTCGACGACGGTGGCGCTCCTGGCGGCGCGGTACGGCCCGGTCACGGGCGTGACCCTCCACCCGTCCGGTGTCACCCAGGGTGGAGACCTCCAGTACGCGCGGGCGCTGGATGTACCCAGGCTGAACCGCACCTACTTCCCCCTGGAGGACCGTCACCTTCCGTTCAGTGCCACTGACGAGCCACTGCCGGCCACTGACGAGCCCGCACCGTCGACCGGTGTGTGGGCCATGTTCTCCGCCCAACTGCGGATGATGGCGGCAAGTGGATCAGCACGTCACCTGACCGGCGACGGCGGCGACAACTTGTTTCTGCTCGCCCCTGCCCATCTGCCCCAGCTGGCCCGAAACGGACACTGGTTGCGCCTCGTCGCCGACGCGACGGACTGGGCACGGCTGCGCAAACAGAGCCTCCTGCCGTTGATCTCGCAGGCGTTTCGAGGCGAGGCGAACCGAATCGGTCGCGCGGTCCGTCCACGGCCTGCGTGGCTCAGGACGCCGGTGCCCGATCCCGCGCCCGTGGGCGGGGACGCCGACACGGTGCTCGTGGCATCCATCCGGAACGTGGCACGAGCCGTTCAGGCTGACAGCCAACTGGCCGACTCCGTGGGCATCGAGCTGCACAATCCCTACTTCGACGCGGCTGTACTCCAGGCGGTCGTGTCCGCACCGGCCGCCGAGCGGTTCTCCGCGCGCCGGTACAAACCCCTCCTCGCCGACGCCTTCGCCGACGTGATCCCGGAAGCGCACCGGCAGCGTGCGGCCAAGGGACTGTTCGCGGGAGACTTCCACCGAGGGCTACGCATCAACCTGCGACGCGTCCTCGGACTCGCAGACGGACGCCTTGCCGCCATGGGCATCATCGACCCCGCGCCATTGCGGGCCACGTTGCATGCGGCGGCTCTCGGCGCACAGACAGTCTGGCCTCCAGTGCTGTGTGCGCTTGCCACTGAAATGTGGCTGGAAGCCATCGACAACATGGCGGTCACCGAGTGGTCCACACCAGCCTCGGCAGGCGTCCGATGAGCCGCGCCAACACCGTGACCGCCCTCACCGCTCATGCCTGCGTGCTCATCGACTACGACACCGGCCGCACCGAACTCCGCCCAGCCTCCGAGGAGGCGGCATCCCTGGGCGCGACCGTTGTGCGTCTCCAGGACACCCTTCCCTCCTGGGGAACCATCGAGGTGCCGGCAGTCCTGCCACACCCGGTTCACATCCCGCTTCAGTGGCGCGTCGGAGCTGTCCCCGCCGTGCTCATCGCTGCGACGGCCTGGGTACTTGGCCGTCGCGAGATGCGGTTCTCCCGCCTCATACGACTGGCCTGTTCAGGCCGTTCCCTTCCGCCCGCGACAAGGCGACAGGCCCGCTACGCTATGTGCGCGGTTCGCTGGGCCTCACGCCTCGTTCCTGTGCGCTGGGCCTGCCTGGAGCAGTCGACCGTCGCCGCCGTGCTCCTCGCGATGGCAGGGCGGCGGGCCGAGTGGCGGCACGGGGTGGCCACCGATCCGGTACGGCTGCATGCCTGGATCGCCGACACGGAAGGCGAACCCGTCGAAGAACCGGCAGACACCGCGCTCTACACCGCCACCTACACACCCGACGGACCCGGCCCGGTGACCAGGGCCGAAAGGAAGACCCACCGTGAGTGAACCGCACATTCTCCTGACCGGTGAGAACCTGGCATTGGGCATGCCGCGCCGCGACATGTTGCCCGACTACCACCGTTGGGAGAACGACGCCCGGACGATCCTCGGATACGGCAACCAATGGGCGCAGGCGTGGGAAGTCCGCGAGTCCGGGTGGGAGCGACAGCGCGGGAACAGCCGTTACCAGCAGTTCGAGGTGGTCCGGCTGGAGGACCGGACGGCCATCGGCATCACCGTGCTGCAGATCAACACCTTCGTACAGACAGCCGAGTTCGTGATCGTCCTGGCCCCGGAAGCCCGCGGCAAGGGCTACGCGACCGAAGCCAGCCGACTGACTCTCGACTGGGCGTTCCACCTCGGAGCCCTGCGCATGGTGTGGCTGAAGGTGCTGGAACCCAATCAAGCCGGGATCGCGGCCTATGAGAAAGCGGGGTTCCGCCAGTCCGGGCGACTGCGCAAGTCCGGTTACTGGCTCGGACAGCCGGTGGACGAACTCCTGATGGACGCCCTCCCCGAAGACTTTGCCGGACCTTCCGCCGTGACCACAGCCATCGACGGCTGAGACGATCGGCCACAGTCCATACCGCTCCGTGGATCGACCGCGAAGGCAAGCGACGCTGCTACGCCCGCGGGCATCCCCCTCTTTCTCCTCGTCGATCGCGAACGACAGACCGTCTCACTCTTCAGCGCTCCCGAGGACGGAGACCATGTCGACCGGCACACCTTGCCCTTCGGTAAGCACCTCGCCCTGCCGGAACCCTTCGATTTCGAGCTGGACACCTCGTCCTTCTGACAGTCGGAGGGCCCTGGCGGCACGCCATGCCGCCCCCGCCTTCTCCACCTCATAGGACCCACCTCATACCTCAAGGGACCCCATAGGCTCCCTGTCATGCCCCCGGCCAAGAAACGCCCCCGCGCCTACGACCCCGCCAAGACCCGCAAGGCCGTCCTGGCCCAGTTCGGGAACGTACGGGAGGCCGTGAGCACCCTCACCCCGGACCAGCTGGCCCTGCCCACCCGCCTCGGCACCTGGACCGTACGGGACCTGGCCGCGCACATCACCATGGCCGTGGAGAGCGTCAACCGGGCGTTGGAGCGCCCGGAGCCCGCGAAGGCCGAGCTGACCCCCCTCGACTACGCCTCCGCGACCGCCCGGCACGCCGACGCCATCGCCGAGGGCAGCCACACCCTGGCCGAGTCCACCCCCGACCTCACCACCCTCTACACCGAGGTCGACCAGCGCATCACCGCCGCCCTCACCACCACCCCACAGGGCCGCCTCATCGACACCCGCGCCGGCGCCATGACCCTCGACGACTACCTCGTCACCCGCACCATCGAACTCGCCGTCCACACCGACGACCTCAACGCCGCCGTCCCCGCCCTGGACATCCCGTTCGACCGCCACGCCCTCGCCACCTGCGTACGCCTGCTCGCCGACACCCTCGCCGCACGCGCCCCCGGCGGCTCGACGGAGGTCCGCATCCCGCCGTACGCCGTCGTGCAGTGCGTCGAGGGCCCGAGGCACACCCGGGGCACCCCGCCCAACGTCGTCGAGACCGACCCCCTGACCTGGCTCCGCCTGGCCACCGGCCGCCTGGACTGGCCCACGGCCCTGGCCGACGCCAGACTCACCGCCGGCGGCGAACGAGCCGACCTCAGCCACCTCCTCCCCCTGATGAGCTGAGCCGCACTCCAAAAACACGGCCAAAACGAGGTGGAACCGCCCACCCACCCCAACCGTCCCACCGGCATGGACAAGCGACTGACCCTCACCGCCCTGGCCCTGCTCCCGCTCCCGCTGCTCGCGGCCTGCGGCACCGAGTCGGCCGGCTCCGGCAGCACCAACGTCGGATCGAACGCAAGTTCGGGCAAAGACTCGAACGCGACGAAGTCGGCCGTCACCGGCATCCGCTGGACCGTGGACAGCCTCACCGTCGACGGCAAGACGGAACAGGCCCCCGAGTCCGCGTATCTGAAGATCGCCGACAGCGGCGAGGTCGACGGCAACTACGGCTGCAACGGCTTCGGCTCGACCGCCGCCGTCGAGGGGGACCGCATCGCCTTCGAGCAGTTCATGGCCACCGAGATGGCCTGCGCCGACGTGAACATGGACTTCGAGGAATCCCTCGCGTCCACCCTCTCCTCCGGCGAACTCACGGCCGAGAAGACCGACGGCACCCTCACCCTCACCTCCGAGGACGGCGCCGTCATCGAGCTCACCGAGGAGAAGCCCGCCGATCTGTACGGCACGAAGTGGCAGGTCGACGCCCTCCTCGACCACGACGTGGCCGCCTCCCTCCCCGAGGCCGCCGACGGCAAGGCCTGGCTGACCTTCGACAAGAAGGCCAAAACCGTCACCGGCACCCTCGGCTGCAACGAGGTCTCCGCCGAGGCGACCGTGAGCGAGGACAGGATCACCCTCGGCAACCCGCGTACCACCCGACGGATGTGCTCCGACTCACTCATGACCGTCGAACGCGGCCTCCTGGACCTCTTCCAGGGCACGGTGACATATCGGATCGATCACCACAGCATCACGCTGACCAGCGAAAACAACACGGGAGTCAGCGCAGTCGCCGACAAGTGACCTGCGGCGGCCCGCAGTCGGGAACGGGGGCGGGCGAGATCACCGGATTCGGACCGGTGCGCGATCTCGCCTACACTCGGTGGCGTGCCACGTGGTGACGGACGACTCAACCACGACCTTCTCCCCGGCGAGAAAGGCCCCCAGGACGCGTGTGGCGTCTTCGGTGTCTGGGCCCCGGGCGAAGAGGTCGCCAAGCTCACGTACTTCGGGCTCTACGCCCTCCAGCATCGGGGCCAGGAATCCGCGGGTATCGCGGTCAGCAACGGCTCCCAGATCCTCGTCTTCAAGGACATGGGCCTCGTGTCCCAGGTCTTCGACGAGACCTCGCTCGGTTCCCTCCAGGGTCATATCGCGGTCGGTCACGCCCGCTACTCGACCACCGGCGCCTCCGTCTGGGAGAACGCCCAGCCCACGTTCCGTGCCACCGCGCACGGCTCCATCGCGCTCGGCCACAACGGCAACCTGGTCAACACCGCCCAGCTCGCCGAGATGGTCGCCGACCTCCCCAAGCAGGAGGGCGGCCGTACGCCGCGCGTGGCGGCCACCAACGACACCGACCTGCTCACCGCGCTCCTCGCGGCCCAGGTCGACGAGGACGGCAAGCCGCTGACCATCGAGGAGGCCGCCCACACGGTCCTCCCGCAGGTCAAGGGCGCCTTCTCCCTGGTCTTCATGGACGAGCACACCCTCTACGCGGCCCGTGACCCGCAGGGCATCCGCCCGCTGGTCCTCGGCCGGCTGGAGCGCGGCTGGGTCGTCGCCTCCGAGTCCGCCGCCCTCGACATCTGCGGCGCCAGCTTCGTCCGCGAGATAGAGCCGGGCGAGTTCGTCGCCATCGACGAGAACGGCCTGCGCACCTCCCGATTCGCGGACGCGAAGCCCAAGGGCTGTGTCTTCGAGTATGTGTACCTGGCCCGCCCGGACACCGACATCGCCGGCCGCAACGTGTACCTCTCCCGGGTGGAGATGGGCCGCAAACTGGCCAAGGAAGCCCCCGTCGAGGCCGACCTAGTCATAGCGACCCCGGAATCCGGCACCCCGGCCGCCATCGGCTACGCGGAAGCCTCCGGCATCCCCTTCGGCGCGGGCCTCGTCAAGAACGCCTACGTCGGCCGTACGTTCATCCAGCCCTCCCAGACGATCCGCCAGCTCGGTATCCGCCTCAAGCTGAACCCGCTGAAGGAAGTCATCAAGGGCAAGCGCCTGGTGGTCGTGGACGACTCGATCGTCCGGGGCAACACCCAGCGGGCCCTGGTCAGGATGCTCCGCGAGGCGGGAGCGGCGGAGGTCCACATCCGCATCTCCTCCCCGCCCGTGAAGTGGCCGTGCTTCTTCGGCATCGACTTCGCCACCCGCGCCGAGCTGATCGCCAACGGCATGACCATCGACGAGATCGGCACCTCGCTCGGCGCCGACTCCCTGTCGTACATCTCCATCGACGGCATGATCGAGGCGACCACCATCGCCAAGCCGAACCTCTGCCGCGCCTGCTTCGACGGTGAGTACCCGATGGAGCTCCCCGACCCCGAGCTGCTCGGCAAGCAGCTCCTGGAGACGGAACTGGCCGCCGGCCCCGCCGCCACAGCGGCAGCCGACGCGATCCGCCGCCCGTAACGGCCTCTCACTTACTGCCGTACGACACGAAAGCTCTCTTTGGCCATGTCTGAGACACCTATTGCCGAGGGCGGCGCCAGCTACGCAGCCGCGGGCGTCGACATCGAGGCGGGCGACCGCGCCGTCGAACTGATGAAGGAGTGGGTGAAGAAGACCCAGCGCCCCGAGGTCCTCGGCGGCCTCGGCGGCTTCGCCGGCCTCTTCGACGCCTCCGCCCTCAAGCGCTACGAGCGCCCGCTCCTCGCCTCCGCCACGGACGGCGTCGGCACCAAGGTCGACATCGCCCGTCAGCTCGGCGTCTACGACACCATCGGCCACGACCTGGTCGCGATGGTCATGGACGACATCGTGGTCTGCGGCGCCGAGCCCCTGTTCATGACCGACTACATCTGCGTCGGCAAGGTCCACCCCGAGCGCGTCGCCGCCATCGTCAAGGGCATCGCCGAAGGCTGTGTCCTGGCGGGCTGCGCCCTCGTGGGCGGCGAGACCGCCGAGCACCCCGGCCTCCTCGGCGAGGACGACTTCGACGTCGCCGGCGCCGGCACGGGCGTGGTCGAGGCCGACCACCTCCTCGGCCCGGATCGCATCCGTAAGGGTGACGCGGTGATCGCCATGGCATCGTCCGGCCTTCACTCGAACGGGTACTCGCTGGTCCGCCACGTCCTCCTGAACCAGGCGGGTCTCTCCCTGGAAGCGGAGATCGCGGAGCTGGGTCGGCCCCTCGGCGCGGAGCTGCTGGAGCCGACGAAGATCTACTCACTCGACTGCCTGGCGCTGACCCGCACCACAGCCGTCCACGCCTTCTCCCACATCACGGGAGGCGGCCTGGCGGCCAACCTGGCCCGAGTGATCCCCGACACCCTCCACGCCACAGTGGACCGCTCCACCTGGACCCCGGCCCCCATCTTCGACCTGGTCGGCAGGACGGGCCAGGTGGACCGCCTGGAGCTGGAGAAGACCCTGAACATGGGGGTCGGCATGATGGCCATCGTCCCGCAGGAGTCGGTGGACGTGGCCCTGTCGACCCTGTCCGACAGGGGCGTGGACGCCTGGGTGGCAGGCGAAATCACCGACCGTGGCGACTACGAGACGGGCGCGGAACTGGTGGGCGACTACGCGTAGCTGGTCACCGGCGGCGCCCCTGACGGCCCGAAGGGCCGCACTTTTCAGGGGCGCCGGTGCCCCTGACGGACCGCAGGTCCGAAAAGGGGCGCGGGGAACTGCGCGACCAGCCACAACGCACCCGCACCCGCACCCGCAAAGCACAGTGCTCCCCGAGCTATTAGGCGCCCAAGACCCCAACGGACAGCACAAAGCCCGGCCCGGCGGGCAACCCGCTCGGACCGGGAAAGCGCAGCTACAAGGTCAAGCCCCGCGGCGATGCGACTGCGAGGACGGCCCGGACTCATCGTCCTCGTCATCCTCGTCGTCATCCGTGTTGTACAACTCCGCGTACCGCGCGTACGGGTTGTCTTCGTCGTCTTCGTCGTCCTCGAACGGCTCGCCGTTCGGCGGCTGGCTCGAAGTCGTCGAAGCGCCCAGCTCGCTGGCCAGACGCGACAGGTCAGTCCCACCGCTGTTGTACTTCAGCTGGCGGGCGACCTTCGTCTGCTTGGCCTTGGCCCGGCCGCGCCCCATGGCTCGACCCCCTCGGTGACGGGGCTCGACGGCCCCAGAGTCTTGACACGCGTTCATGATCTGGAACGGGCTCTCCGTGGAGAGACCGGTCCGTAGGGCTTCCACGGTACCTGAGCCCGCGCCCATACGGTACGTCGCCCGCAGGACGTGCCTGTGCCCAGAACCCTCGGGGAGCCCTGTCCCCGCTGGTCAACCGCGATTTTAACCCTTTCTTGGCGGACGACCCGCCGGTCGGAGTGAGAGTTCTCTCTACAGCCATCGACGGGTACCGCCCGAAGTCGTGCGACCCTCGCGCGCGAAAGCCGCACAACTCTCGTAGGGACTTCGGCCCCCCGCCGCCCGGCGGAGGCGGAGGGCCCCGGAAGGTCAGCGCCGGCGCGCGGCGTCGGCCTCGTGCATCCGCTGCTCGGCGATCCGGTCGGCCGCGGCGGCCGGCGGAATCCCATCCGTCTTCGCACGTGCGAATATCCCGAGCGTGGTGTCGTAGATCTTCGCGGCCTTCGCCTTGCACCGCTCGAAGTCGAACCCGTGCAACTCGTCGGCGACCTGGATGACCCCGCCGGCGTTCACGACGTAGTCGGGGGCGTAGAGAATCCCGCGGTCGGCGATGTCCTTCTCGACACCGGGGTGCGCGAGCTGGTTGTTGGCCGCGCCGCACACCACCCGGGCCGTGAGCACGGACACCGAGTCGTCGTTCAGCGCGCCGCCGAGGGCGCAGGGGGCGTAGATGTCGAGGCCGTCGACCCGGATCAGCTCCTCGGTGTCGGCCACGGCCATGACATCGCGGTGCCGCTCGGTGATCCGCCGCACGGCCTCGTCCCGTACGTCGGTCACGAAGACCTCGGCACCCTCCGCGACCAGGTGTTCGACGAGGTGATGGCCGACCTTGCCGACGCCGGCGATGCCGATGCGCCTGGCCCGCAGCGACGGGTCGCCCCACAGATGCTGGGCGGAGGCGCGCATGCCCTGATAGACGCCGAAGGCGGTGAGGACGGACGAATCCCCGGCCCCGCCGTTCTCCGGCGACCGGCCCGTCGTCCAGCGGCATTCCCGTGCCACGACGTCCATGTCGGCGACATACGTACCGACGTCGCACGCGGTGACGTACCGGCCGCCGAGTGAGGCTACGAACCGCCCGTAGGCGAGCAGCAGCTCCTCGGTCTTGTCCCGGTCGGGGTCCCCGATGATCACGGCCTTGCCGCCGCCGTGGTCGAGTCCGGCCATGGCGTTCTTGTACGACATCCCGCGCGCGAGGTTCAGCGCGTCGGCGACGGCCTCGGCCTCGGTGGCGTACGGGTAGAAGCGGGTGCCGCCGAGGGCGGGTCCCAGCGCTGTGGAGTGGATGGCGATGACGGCCTTGAGGCCGCTGGCCCGGTCCTGGCAGAGCACGACTTGCTCGTGACCGCCCTGGTCCGAGTGGAACAGGGTGTGCAGGACGCCGTCAGATACTTCGGTCACTGTGGTGACTCCTGGGTGATGAGCGGCGGTTCGGTGACAGCCTTCCATGGGGGTCCCCCCACGCCTTTTGGGCAGTGGGGGAGGGTGGCGGGGGCTGTGGGATGAGAGTAGAGCCTGAGGCCGCCCGACATCGGCGCAGCCACAGGATCACCCACTCCCGGAGTACGGCCGTGGTGTGGTCCGCACATGTTTCCTGCCCGTTCATGGGCGGGTTCAGCAGGTTTCCGCGAGTGCTCGCGGGGGAGGGAGGAGGCGTGCCCAAGGTGTCCTCGGTGATCGTCCCGTACGCGTCCTACCTCCGCGTGTACGAGCCGCTGGCCGCCTTCCCCGAGCCCGAGCGCACCCACTGGGCACGCTACGCCCGGCGTACCGACCGGCCGTCGTACCAGGACGAGCTGCGCCGCTCGCTGGCCGATCTGCTGCCGATCCCGCCCGTCGCCGTGCCGGTGCACGAGAGCAGCGACGCCTTTGTGCTGGAGGTCGACGGGGTGGTCTGCGTCTGCCCGTGGCGGACCCGGCTGCGCGGCTGGCAGGCGCTCGGCGATCTGGCGGAGGAGCTGCCCGTCCCGGTCCTCGACGCGGTGCTGCCGCCACTGGTGCGCCGGCAGGCCAGCCAGGACTACGAGCGCTGGATGGCCCGCAACCCCGACGCCCGCCCGTGGATTCGCACGGCGACCTGGCAGGTCCCGCTGAACTGGTTCGTCCTGGTCTCCGACGACGAGCGGATGTACGAGAAGGGGTCGGCCGGATCGATCGGATCGGCCGAAAACTCACCCGTGCTTCGCTATCGCACTCCCATGGTGCAGGCCCGGCGGCGGGTGGCGCGGGGGCTGAGGGCGCTCAGGGAGGCACTCGACGAGGGGCCGCTGATCGACGGGCTGATCGATGTGGGCCGCTGGCTGGAGGAGTTCCATCCACGCTCGCTCGTCGAGCTGGACTACGGCGGCCTGGTCCATGTCCTGCCCGCCGACGAACTGGACGGCGACCACTCGGCCGCCGATGTCGCCGAGGGCATCGAAGCCCTGCGGACGGGGGACGGCCTGGCCGCCGGGGAGGCGTACGGGCGTCTGGTCGAGCGCTGGCGGGCGGTACGGGACCGTCGCTCGGCGAACTGAGTCGTTCGAACATCTCAGCCGTACTTGTGACTTGTGGGGCGCCTGGGAAAAGGCTTTCCACATAGGCTGAAGCATGGTGAACTGTCCACCCTTGGCCCAGGCTTGACGTACCGAAGTCCCATGGAGGAGTCATCATGGGACGTAGGCCATCGATCCGGGCTTTTGTGTCAAGCAGGCGTCAAGCGTGACGGATTGCACTTACGTGGGCCTTGCCTCTTACGCACCTCCTCATGCCAAAATAGGACAAGGAGTCCGGGGGAGGCTCCCTCTGCTCATCTATGGGTGGAATCTCAGCATTGCAAGCTTTTGGGGGGTCTCGTGACTCCTGAGCGCCACTGTGACTGATCGTCACAGTGGCGTGACTGTCCGCTATGGCATGGTCCATCGGCATCCGTCGCTGATGACTACCTGGGAGGGCAATTCCATCGGTTTGGCCGACGCGGCTGGACAGATGGTGTAGTTGTAGTGCCGAGGACAAGCCGTTCGTCCTATAACCGACTCGACTCGCGTCCGCCATTTCGGGCAACGCGGGTCAAGGTGCAGAATTTAGAGGAAAGAACCGAGAAGGTTCGGTTCTCCCGAGGAGGCCGCTCATGACCGCTCGCACCCCTGATGCCGAGCCGCTGCTGACCCCGGCTGAGGTCGCCACCATGTTCCGTGTCGACCCGAAGACGGTCACGCGGTGGGCGAAGGCCGGCAAGCTCACGTCCATCCGCACGCTCGGCGGACACCGCCGTTACCGCGAGGCCGAGGTCCGCGCCCTGCTGGCGGGTATTCCGCAGCAGCGCAGCGAGGCCTGAACAACTGCATAACGGGGCATTTCGGCTGGTCCCCCACTGGCCGGGAAGCCCGAAACCGCAGCTCAGTGATTTTTCACAAGTGAGCTGCACTACCGCTCCAAGCGACGCGGGTCCTGCCCCAACAGGTCCCACGCCCGAGCACCGCAGAGCTTGTCCACAAGGGTGCGTCGTCGATCGCGCTGGACTCCGCCGGGTCCAGCGCGATTTTTTTGTGCCCGGGAGCACCGGAACGCAGGGTTCTGGTCGGGTGTGTGAGCGGCTCTGTCGGACTCTGGGGAGGGGTGTGGGATCTCTCGTGAGGGGCCTCTGCCGACTGGTGCAATTGCACATATTAAATTGACCAGTTGTAGGGGGTCCGTAAGAAGCTACCTTCCGGAAACTTCTACAGTGACACCCATCACATGCCGTGCTGCTTGTTGGCGGTGCCTCATCTGCGGTAGTGGAGGCGGGAGTTGAGGGAGCGTCGCTCCCCTGTGGGGGTGATTCCCCGATCCGGGGCCCTCACGCCTGTGTTGAGCCCGGCGTGCGCCAGGGGGCGCGCGACAGCCCGGTTTACGCCCTGGAGGGGTTCTCCGCGTCCGTGGGGCCCTCGGTGCCGTCCTCGGCCGCCGTGGAGGGTTCCGTGGCCAGCCGGAGCAGTCTGTGGCAGATGGGGCAGTGGCGCGTGAGATGGCGGTACGAGGAGGCGGCCGACAGATGAGCGCGAAGCAGTGCGCGGGTCTCGTGCCGAGCGGACGCCGCCATACGCCACCTCCGGGGGTCGGGTCCTTTTTCTGAGGTACCGGCGGAATGTGACGCCGTCAACCCCCGGCGGCAGCACGCGCGAAGAGGCCCGCGTCCTTTACCCGGACGCGGGCCTCTCGTACATCACTGCGGTCCTGACGGGATTTGAACCCGCGGCCTCCACCTTGACAGGGTGGCGAGCACTCCAAACTGCTCCACAGGACCTTGCTTCACAGGCGGTGCGGTTTCCCGCGCTGGCCTGCGAGAAGAGACTGTACAGGAGGGGAGGCCCTCGGTCGAACTCACTTAACGTATATGCCTCGTTACCGGCCAACGAGGCCGTCCGGCGGCGGGTAGCCAGGTGCTCGCCGGCCGACGCCGCGCTGGGCGCCGACTGAAGCCGCCGGCCGCCGGTCGAGCTGCTGGTCGTCGGCCGTGGGTGCGGGCCGTGGCCGTGGGCTTCCGCCTACGGCGCCAGCGCGTCGATCGCCTTCACGATCCGTTTGTCGGAGATCGGATAGGCCGTGCCCAGCGCATGGGCGAAGTAGCTGACCCGCAGCTCCTCGATCATCCAGCGGACGTCCAGGACGGCCGACGGGATCGGGCGGCCCTGCGGCTGCTGTTCCAGCAGCCAGGCGTACTCGTCCCGCATCTCATGGACCTTCTCCATCCGGGCGGTGTCCCGCTGGACGCCGGTCGGCATCTGCTGGAGCCGGCGGTCGGCGGCGACCAGGTAGCGCATCAGGTCGGGCATCCGGCGCAGGCCCGCCTCGGTCACGAAGCCCGGCTTCACCAGCGCGTCCAACTGGGCGCGCACATCCCTGAGGTTGGCCAGAAGCGCGGGGCTGCGGGTGGACTTGAAGCGGCGCTCACACGCCTGCCAGGCGGCGAGCACCTGCTGCACCTGGCCCACCGTACGGACCGTGGTGTCCACGATCTCGGCGCGGACCTTGTCGTAGAGCTTGCGGTACGACTCCTCGTCCCAGGCCGGGCCGCCGAAGTCGGCGATCAGTTTGTCGGCGGCGGCCATCGCGCAGTCGTCGAAGAGAGCCTGGATGGAACCGTGCGGATTGGCCGAGAGCGCCAACTTCTGTGCGTTGGTGAGCTTTTCGCTCGCGAACTTCGCAGGATTGACCGGGATGTTTCGGAGGATGAGCCTCCGAGTGCCCTTCCACATAGCCTCGGCCTGCTCCACCTCCGTGTCGAAGAGGCGTACGGAGACGGTGTCGCCGTTGTCCACCAGTGCCGGGTACGCCTTCACCGGCTGGCCGGCGCGGCGGGTCTCGAACACCCGGGTGAGGGTGCCGATCGTCCAGTCGGTCAGGCCGGTGCGCTCCAGGGACTCACCGCCCTGGCGTTCGGCGGTCGCCGCCGCGGCCTGCGAGAGGGCCTTTCGCGCCCTCGGCTTCAACTGGAGGCGCAGGGACTCCAGATCCTTGTCCTCGGCCAGCTTCCGGCGACGCTCGTCGACGATCCGGAACGTGATCTTCAGATGGTCGGGGACGCGGGACTGGTCGAAGTCGTCGGCCGTCAGCGGGACCCCCACCATCCGCTTCAGCTCACGGGCGAGCGTGACGGTCAACGGCTCCTGCAGAGGCACCGCCTGGTCGAGGAAGCGCTTGGCGAAGTTCGGCGCCGGGACGTAGTTGCGGCGGATCGGCTTCGGGAGGGAACGGATCAGCTCCGTCACCAACTCCTCCCTGAGCCCTGGGATCTGCCAGTCGAAGCCCTCGTCCGTGACCTGATTGAGGACCTGGAGCGGGATGTGGACGGTGACACCGTCCGCGTCCGCGCCCGGCTCGAACTGGTACGTGACCCGGAACTTCAGCTGTCCCTGCCGCCAGGAGTCGGGATAGTCGGCCTTGGTGACAGCCTCCGCAGACTCCCGGATGAGCATCTCCCGCTCGAAGTCCAGGAAGTCCGGCTGTTCATGCCGCTTGTGCTTCCACCACGAGTCGAAGTGGGCGCCGGAGACGACGTGTTCGGGGACGCGCTGCTCGTAGAAGTCGAAGAGGGTGTCGTCGTCGACCACGATGTCCCGGCGCCGCGCCCGGTGCTCCAACTCCTCGACCTCGCTGAGGAGTCGGCGGTTGTCGGCGAAGAACTTGTGGTGGGTACGCCAGTCGCCCTCGACGAGTGCGTTGCGGATGAAAAGCTCGCGGCTGGCTTCCGGGTCGATCCGGCCGAAGTTGACCTTGCGCTGGGCCACGATCGGCACGCCGTACAGCGTGACCTTCTCGTACGCCATCACGGCCGCCTGGTCCTTCTCCCAGTGCGGCTCGCTATAGGTCCGCTTGAGCAGGTGCTCGGCGAGCGGTTCCACCCATTCCGGCTCGATCTTGGCGTTGACGCGGGCCCAGAGCCGGGACGTCTCCACCAGCTCGGCGGACATCACGAAGCGCGGGGGCTTCTTGAAGAGGGCCGAGCCCGGGAAAACGGCGAACTTGGCGTTCCGGGCGCCCAGATACTCGTTCTTCGCTGTGTTTTTCCCGCCCTCCCGCCCGGCTTCCTTCACGTCCTTCATCCCGATGTGGGAGAGCAGCCCGGCGAGAAGCGAGACATGCACATGCTGCTCGGCGGCATCCTCCTCATTCAGATGGATACCCATCTGCTTGGCGACGGTCCGCAACTGACTGTAAATATCCTGCCATTCGCGAATGCGCAGGAAGTTCAGATACTCCTGCTTGCACATCCGTCGGAACGAGGACGAACCGCGCTCCTTCTGCTGCTCGCGGATGTACCGCCAGAGGTTGAGGAAGGCGAGGAAGTCGCTGGACTCGTCCTTGAAGCGGGCGTGCTGCTGGTCGGCCTGGGTCTGCTTGTCGGCGGGGCGTTCGCGCGGGTCCTGGATGGAGAGCGCGGCGGCGATCACCATGACCTCGCGGGCACAGCCGTTCTTGTCGGCCTCCACGACCATCCGGGCGAGGCGTGGGTCGACGGGCAACTGGGAGAGCTTGCGCCCCATCGGGGTCAGCCGCTTGCGTACGTCCTTTTCCGCCGGGTCGAGCGCCCCCAGTTCCTGGAGGAGCTGCACGCCGTCGCGGATATTGCGGTGGTCCGGCGGATCGATGAAGGGGAACTTCTCGATGTCACCGAGGCCGGCGGCGGTCATCTGGAGGATGACGGAGGCGAGATTCGTACGCAGGATCTCGGCGTCAGTGAACTCGGACCGCGCATTGAAGTCGTCCTCGCTGTACAGCCGGATACAGACACCGTCGGACGTACGACCGCAGCGGCCCTTGCGTTGATTGGCGCTGGCCTGCGAGATCGGCTCGATCGGCAGCCGCTGCACCTTGGTGCGATGGCTGTACCGGCTGATCCGGGCGAAGCCGGGGTCGATGACGTACTTGATGCCCGGGACGGTGAGGGAGGTCTCGGCGACGTTCGTGGCCAGAACGATCCTGCGCCCGGTGTGCGGCTGGAAGACGCGGTGCTGCTCGGCATGCGAGAGCCGCGCGTAGAGCGGCAGCACCTCAGTGAAGCGGTACTGCTTCTTGATCAGCGCATCCGCGGTGTCCCGAATCTCCCGCTCACCGGAGAGGAAGACGAGGATGTCGCCCTTGCCCTCCCCCTGAAGCTCCTCGACGGCATCGCAGATCGCGGTGATCTGATCGCGGTCGGCGTCGTCCCCGTCCTCCTCCAGGAGGGGCCGATAGCGCACTTCGACCGGATACGTACGGCCGCTGACCTCGACGATCGGGGCGTCGCCGAAGTGGCGTGAGAAGCGCTCGGGGTCGATGGTCGCCGAGGTGATGACGACCTTGAGATCGGGCCGCTTGGGCAGCAGTTGCGCCAGATATCCGAGCAGGAAGTCGATATTGAGGGACCGCTCGTGGGCCTCGTCGATGATGATCGTGTCGTAGGCGCGCAGCTCGCGGTCGGTCTGGATCTCCGCGAGGAGGATGCCGTCCGTCATCAGCTTGACGAAGGTGGCGTCCGGGTTGACCTGGTCGGTGAACCGCACCTTCCAGCCGACGGCCTCACCGAGAGGCGTCCGCAACTCCTCCGCCACACGCTCGGCGACCGTACGGGCCGCGATCCGCCGCGGCTGCGTATGCCCGATCATGCCGCGCACGCCACGCCCCAGCTCCATACAGATCTTGGGGATCTGCGTGGTCTTCCCGGAGCCGGTCTCACCCGCGACGATGACGACCTGGTGATCGCGTATGGCCTCCGCGATCTCGTCCTTCTTCTGGCTGACGGGCAGCTGCTCGGGGTACGAGACGGCCGGGACACGCGCGGCGCGCTCGGCCATACGGGCCTCGCCCTTGGCGACCTCCGCCTCGATCTCGGCGAGCACGGCGGCCCGGGCCTCGGGCTTACGGATCTTGCGCGCACCTTCGAGCCTGCGCCCGAGCCGATGCGCATCACGCAGGGACAGCTCGGCCAGGCGGGGGGCGAGGGCGCCGAAGGCGGGGGCAGGGTGAGTGGACATACGCGACCCAGGATCTCACCTCGACGAAACGAGGGGCGAACGCTTTTGCGTCCGCTGTGACGAAAGCCCCCTCCGATCGCTCGGAGGGGACTCTCATACGGTGTGGCTGGGGCCGGGGTCGAACCGGCGACCTTCCGCTTTTCAGGCGGACGCTCGTACCAACTGAGCTACCCAGCCGCGATGTTTCACGTGAAACACCAGCGGTCCTGACGGGATTTGAACCCGCGGCCTCCACCTTGACAGGGTGGCGAGCACTCCAAACTGCTCCACAGGACCAAGAAGGCGTACGACAGTGTCGCACATGTTCTTGCGTGCCCCCAACGGGATTCGAACCCGTGCTACCGCCTTGAAAGGGCGGCGTCCTAGGCCGCTAGACGATGAGGGCTATCGGCCCGCCTGGGCGCTTTGTCAGCGCGTCGGGGACGTGAGAAGCATATGGGATGGCGGGAGCTATCGCCAAAACGGTTTCTGCGGGTGCGGGAAACGGCCGGTCAGGGGGTGGTTTCGGTGGGGGTGCGGGTGGTTCCGGTGGGAGTGGGGGAGTCCGGTGGGGTCGGGGCGTCGTCCGGGGTGGCTCCTGGCTGGTTCTCCTTCGGTAGGTGGCGGCTGACCTCGGCCGTTGTCAGGCCCAGGCCGCCCAGTTTGATCTCGTCCCAGGCCTGGAGGCGGTGGGTGTCGCGGTCCAGGTAGAGGACCGAGGTCTCGATGGGGTCGGGGTGCTCGCCCTCCAGGGCCCGCAGTCCGCTGCCGCCGGTCGAGCCCTCGATGCGGAGGCGGGTGCCCTGGTCCAGGACCTCCATCTCGGGGTGGTGGAGGTGTCCGGCGAGGACGAGCGGCACCTCGCCGTCCGTCTCGCGGGCCGCGTCCGGGTTGTGGGCGATGGCGATGTCCACCGGGGTGCCGGCCGCCTGCTGGGCCCGTAGCGCCTTGGCCAGCCGCTGCCCCGCCTCCTCTTCCGAGGGCAGCCCCGACTGGCCGGTCGAGCGGTCCGGGGTGAACTGCGGATCGCCCATCCCCGCGAAGCGCAGCCCGCCCACGTTCACCGCCTTGCCCTCGTCGAGGACGTACGTGTTGTCCAGGCCCTCCAGATACCGCTGGGTCTCCCGCGAGTCATGGTTGCCGCGCACCCAGACGTACGGGGCCCCGAGGTCGGCGATCGGGTCGAGGAAGGCGTTCTCGGCGGCGGTGCCGTGGTCCATGGTGTCGCCGGAGTCGACGATCACATTGATCTCGTACTGCTCCACCAGCGAGGCGATGATCTTCCAGCTCGCCGGGTTGAGGTGGATGTCGGAGACATGGAGCACCCGGATGGTCGTCGGGTCCGGCTGGTAGGCGGGGAGCGTGGACGTGACGTCGTACAACTTGGTCACGTTCGTCACCAGTCGGGCCAACTCCTGCTGGTAGATGTCGAACTCGGTGACGATGCTGCGGGCGTTGCCGACGAGGGACGGGGCGGACGAGAGCAGCCCCGAGAACTTGGGCTCCAGGACGGAGTTCGGGTTCCAGGTGGCGGCGGCGGTGCCACCGCAGGCGGCCAGCAGGGCGAAGGCGAGGCCGCCGGCGGCCAGCGCGCGGCGGGGGCGGCGGTAGACGGCCAGACCGAGGGCGGTGGCCCCCGAGACGACGGCGACCCCGGAGCGTACGGCCAGGTCGAGGGTGCCGTGGCGGACGTCGGACGCTATTTCGTCCTGCAGCCCGGAGATCCGCTCCGGGTGGTCGACCAGGGCCTGCGCCCGCTCCGGGTCCAACTGGTCGACGTTCACGTCCAGGCGTACGGGAGCGGTGTGGCTGCGCAGCTCCAGGGCGCCCAGCGGCGAGACGTTGATCTTCGTGCCGCCGGTGAGGGACGGGCGGAGGGTCATCGTGGTGTTCACCGGGCCCACCGGGGTGCGTACGTTGCCCACGATGAGCAGGCCCAGCCAGGCGCCCAACAGCACCACCGCGACCAGACCGAAGGCACGGCCCCACGGGTGGGGGTGGTGGACCAGTTCGGCGGTGGGGTGCGGGTGGCGGGAGCGGTAGTGGCGGACCAGGGCCCGCAGGGGGGCGGTGGTGGCTTGTGCGGCGGGGACGCGGGCCATTGGTCCCGTATGCCCAGAGGCGGCGGCGGATATGCGACGGGGCGAGGACTCTCGCACGTGGGGGTCGTGCATGAGAATGGGCCTGTGCTGCAGATGACGCGCGAGGAGTTCGAGGAACTGGTCGCCGAGGCGTTGGACCGGATTCCGCCGGAACTGACACGGCTGATGGACAACGTGGCGGTGTTCGTCGAGGACGAACCGCCCGCCGACGACCCCGAGCTGCTCGGGCTCTACGAGGGGACTCCGCTCACGGATCGCGGGGAGTGGTACGCGGGGGTGCTGCCGGATCGGATCACGATCTATCGGGGGCCGACGCTGCGGATGTGCGACAGCCGGGAGGACGTCGTCGCCGAGACCGAGGTGACTGTGGTGCATGAGATCGCGCATCACTTTGGGATTGATGATGCTCGGTTGCAT
This sequence comes from Streptomyces sp. NPDC002643, assembly GCF_053592555.1. NCBI lineage: Bacteria > Bacillati > Actinomycetota > Actinomycetes > Kitasatosporales > Streptomycetaceae > Streptomyces > Streptomyces sp. NPDC002643. Next base: position 21,054 of record NZ_JBSFVY010000048.1, on the reverse strand, counting down.
GCGTTGGGGTATGGGTAGCCGCGCCGGGTTCGGGGTGGGGGTGGCTGTGCGTTGCGGGCTGCGGGTCCGTTGTGGTTGATCGCGCGGTTCCCCGCGCCCCTTAGAGGGCGCGGCCTTGGTGGGCGGCGTCAGAGAGCGCGGGAGCGCGTGGGCCGCGCGTGTCTTCTTGTGTGTGGCGGGAGTTGGGCAGGGGGATTCCCTCACGCCCCCTCGGAGGTGGCTGCCGTGCGCGCCCTCAACGTATCCGTCCGTCTGGCCGCCACGGTCATGGCCGTCGCCGCGGCCGCCGGTTGTATGAGCGTCGGGGACGACGGGCGCAAGCCCGGGCCTTCGCCGTCGGTCGGGGAGAGCGGTGGTGAACAGGCCGACGGGGGTTCGATGGTGACCGGCGAGGGCGGTACGGGGCACGAGGCCGGGCGGAGCAAGCGGAAGCCGTCCGCGTCGCCGGACGCCTCCGCCTCCGGGTCGGCCTCTCCATCGGCGTCCGCCTCCAAGGGGGCGAAGCCGTCCAAGAAGGCCAAGCCGCCCAAGGGCGGGGCGGGGGAGGGCAAGGGGGAGTCGCCGGCTCCGCCCGAGCCGACTGAGGGGGAGCCGACGCCCACGCCCACGCCGCCCGAGCCGGAGCCGACCTTTTCTCCTGAGCCGGAGCCGCCGGGCTCTCCCGAGCCGTCGGCTGAGCCGTCTTCTTCGGCGCCTGAGCAGGGGGCGCAGTTGGTGGAGAGGGAACCGGCGCCGGAGGCGGGGGAGCCGGTTTAGGTCTGCCGGGTGCCTAATAGCTCGGGGGTGGGTGTGCGTTGGCGGGTGCGGGTCTGGTGTGGCTGGTCGCGCCCACGCGGCGGAGCCGCATATCGGTACGGCCCCGCGCCCCTATTTGGGCCTCCGGCCCTCCTAGGGGCTGCGCCCCTAGCACCCCCGCCGAAGGAAGGTCGCGTGGCCCCTATCGGGGCTGACCTGCGAGTATCCGCTCGGTTTGCCTTGGGGGGTGGTGGGTGCGTATGGTGGTAGATCGTTTGATCCCATTTGCCCGGCGCCAACGCAGAGCGCGCCGTGTGGCGCGTACTCTCCCTTGCCGTGGCGGACCGCATAGAGGCGGTCGTGTGCGAATCACGGAGTTGACGGGCGCGTGCCGATGAGACTCCGGAAGGTTTCGCATACGCATGTCCATTTCCAGTGCCGATCACGTCGTCCTGCCCGAGGACCACGAGGATGTCCGTGAGGGCATCGCCGACGTCGAGGGTGGCGTCGAAGGCGGCGAGAACTCCGCCGACTCCGCCGGCGACGAGAAGCCGCAGATCACCTTCGCCGACCTCGGGCTTCCCGAGGGCGTCGTGCGCAAGCTCGCGCAGAACGGTGTGACCGTCCCGTTCCCGATCCAGGCCGCGACCATTCCGGACGCCCTGGCCGGGAAGGACATCCTGGGGCGCGGCCGTACCGGCTCCGGCAAGACGCTGTCGTTCGGTCTGCCGACCCTGGCCACGCTGGCCGGTGGCCACACCGAGCGGAAGAAGCCCCGCGCCGTCATCCTCACCCCGACCCGTGAGCTGGCGATGCAGGTGGCCGACGCGCTCCAGCCGTACGGGGATGTCCTCGGGCTGAAGATGAAGGTCGTGTGCGGTGGTACGTCCATGGGCAACCAGATCTACGCCCTGGAGCGGGGGGTCGACATTCTCGTCGCCACCCCGGGCCGGCTGCGCGACATCATCAACCGTGGTGCCTGCTCGCTGGAGAACGTCCAGATCGCCGTGCTCGACGAGGCCGACCAGATGTCGGACCTGGGCTTCCTGCCCGAGGTGACCGAGCTGCTCGACCAGGTGCCGGCGGGCGGTCAGCGGATGCTGTTCTCCGCGACCATGGAGAACGAGATCAAGACCCTCGTCGACCGCTATCTGACCGACCCGGTCTCGCACGAGGTCGACGCCGCGCAGGGTGCCGTGACGACCATGTCGCACCACATCCTCATCGTGAAGCCCAAGGACAAGGCGCCGGTCACGGCCGCGATCGCCTCCCGCAAGGGCCGCACCATCATCTTCGTCCGTACGCAGCTGGGGGCCGACCGGGTCGCCGAGCAGCTGTGCGACGCGGGTGTACGGGCCGACGCGCTCCACGGCGGTATGACCCAGGGCGCCCGGACCCGGACCCTCGCCGACTTCAAGGACGGGTACGTGAATGTGCTCGTCGCCACGGATGTCGCCGCGCGCGGTATCCACGTGGACGGCATCGACCTCGTCCTGAACGTCGACCCTGCCGGGGACCACAAGGACTACCTCCACCGGTCCGGGCGTACGGCCCGTGCCGGGCGGTCCGGCACCGTCGTGTCGCTGTCGCTGCCGCATCAGCGCCGGCAGATCTTCCGGCTGATGGAGGACGCGGGCGTCGACGCCTCGCGCCACATCATCCAGGGCGGTACGGCCTTCGACGCCGAGGTCGCCGAGATCACCGGCGCCCGGTCCATGACCGAGGTCCAGGCCGAGTCGGCGGGCAACGCCGCGCAGCAGGCCGAGCGTGAAGTCGCTCACCTCTCCAAGCAGTTGGAGCGGGCGACGCGTCGGGCCGCCGAGCTGCGCGACGAGGCCGACCGGCTCACCGCGCGTGCGGCGCGTGAGCGGGGCGAGGACCCGGAGGCGGCGGTCGCGGCCGCGCGGGCGGCTGAGGGGGCGGGGTCTACGGCTGCCGCTGGTGCGGTTGCGGGTGGCGAGGGCGGTGTCGCCGAGGGCGGCGCGGCTTCGGCGTCTTCGGTTCCGGCTTCCTCGGTTCCGGCTCAGGCTTCGGATGCGGTCCCGGCCGCGGTCATTGCCGAGGTATCCGTGCCCGAGCAGCCGGTCGCCCGGGATGTCGAGAAGGCCGAGCGGTTCGAGCGGGGCGAGCGGTTCGACAGGGGCGAGCGGGGCGGTCGGTTCGAGCGTGAGGAGCGTTCGGGGGGCTCGTCGTCGTACGGGCGCGCGTCGTCGTCGTACGAGCGGCGTGAGCGTCGGGACGACCGGGGTGAGCGGGGCGAGCGCGGTGAAAGGGGTGACCGTGGTGGGTTCCGGCGGGACGACCGTCGGGATGACCGTGGTGGGCGTTCGTTCGAGCGTCGGGACGACCGGGGTGGCTTCCGCCGTGACGACCGGGACAACCGTGGTGAGCGCGGTGACCGTGGCGACCGTGGTGGGTTCCGTCGGGACAACGACCGGGGCTTCGACCGTGACCGTGGCGGGCGTTCGTTCGACCGTCGCGACGACCGGGGTGGCTTCAACCGGGACAACCGTGACCGGGACCGTGGTGAGCGCGGTGACCGTGGCGACCGTGGTGGGTTCCGTCGGGACAACGACCGGGGCTTCGACCGTGACCGTGGCGGGCGTTCGTTCGAGCGTCGGGACGACCGGGGTGGCTTCAACCGGGACGACCGGGGCCGTGGCTTCGAGCGTGGCGGGCGTTCCTTCGACCGGCGGGACGACCGTGGTGGGCACCGGGGCAGCGACCGCCCGTTCAACCGCGACCGGCAGGGCGACCGCCCGGGCTTCCGCTCCGGTGGCCATGAGCGCCCGTACGGCCGCCGCGACGACCACCGTGGCTCCGGCAGCGGCAGCGGTTCCTTCGGCCGCCGCGACGACAAGCCGCGCTGGAAGCGCAACGGCTGACGGCGGGGCAGGCGGGTCACAACAACCGGCTCACCGTGCCTGACTGATTGATTGATCGGGAAGGGCCCGTACGACTTAGGTCGTACGGGCCCTTCGGCGTTCGCGCCCCGCACCGGCAGGCGATGCCGGCTTGGCTGATTTCCGGCCATGTCGTGACGCCTTTCACAGGCTTGCGGAGGGAATCCGACCTCGGCGGGCCTGTACCTCTGGGCGCACCGGTTGGCGCCGGAGCGGAGTGCGGCGGCCTGGGCGTGGTCCACGGGCTGGTTCAACGGACTCGGGCAGACAGGCCGCGCGGTGACGGAGGAGACCGCACGACGCGTCAACGGCCGGCCCCAAGGGCATCGTGGGTCCATCTTGGGTCCATCTGGACGTCATGGTGGCGGGGAACGTACTGCTGCTGGGATTCACGTTCGCGATGCAGTCGTACGACGGGGCGGGGCGGTGCGGTCCCGCTGGGGGTATCCGATCGGTAGGGGGCGTCGTGCCCCGGCCGAGTCGGTCGTCTCGCGGTGCTCCTCCGCCGTTCTTCCGCCCGTTCTGTTCTGTGGCGAACCTTTTTGCGGTGCTTCGACGCGGCCGGGTCACCGATACCCGATCGGAGTCCCGGCCGCGTCCGGCTATGCTCGGGGAGGCAACATCGCGCAACACCGCCTGGGCCCTTAGCTCAATTGGCAGAGCAGTGGACTTTTAATCCATTGGTTGTGGGTTCGAGTCCCACAGGGCCTACCGAGGCAGGAGAGAGGTGCACCTCTCTGACCTGCGGAAGGGCGCCCCGGTCGGCGGAGTCGGCCGGGGCTCTTCTGTTCGGGGTCGTTTACCCGCCCGCGTGTGTGCTCTGTTCGGGCTGGGGGTCCAGGGCGCCGCCGGTCACCATGTGGACCACGAAGTCGGCGGCGTTGCGGGCCGCCGGTGGCTGGGCGGTGTCTGTTTTGGCCTCGCCCCAGTCGGAGACGGCCTTGACCACGATCCAGGGGACGTGGCGGCCGGTCGCCGCCGCGTAGACGCCGCCGCCCTCCATCTCCGCGCCCAGTGCGTCCGGTTCCTCCGCGACCATGCGGTCCCGGAGCGGGGCGAAGTCGATCAGGACGCTGGAGGACAGCATCAGCCCGAAGTGGACCTTGGCGCCGGTCCAGTCGATCTCGGCTGCCCTGAGGCGGTCCAGCAGTACCCCGGAGGCGGACACCTTGTCGCCGCGCAGAACGACCAGCGGTTGTCCGTCGGCGTCACCGACCCTCCGGTGGTCCATCATGCGGAGCTGCGTGGAGACCAGGACGTGACCGAGTTCCTGTTTGCCGGGGCGGGTGCCGCAGCAGATGCCCACCGCGATGAGGTAGTCGGGCGCCAGGCGGTCCAGTACGGAGGAGACGACGAGCGCGGAGCCGGACGGGCCGCCCGACGCCTGCTCGCTCTGGACGACGTAGAGGTCGGCGTCGCTGATCCGGCCCAGCGCGAAGACCGTGTGGTCGCCGAGGCGACGGCGTTCGGGGCCGGTTCCGTTGACCGCCGCCACCGAGCGGAACACCGCGTCCCGTTCCTCCGCGGTCGCGACGACGAGCAGCAGCTTCGTGGGCATCATTCTCCTGTTCAGCCTGCGATGGGGTTCGGTCGCCCGGTGCAGCGCTTTCGCCTGCTGGCGGACCGCGACGACGGTGACGGGGACGGCCATGAGGGCCATGACCCCGAGCAGCCAGCCGATGGTCTGCGTCTGGACGGTGGCCGGGGTGAGATCGGCGGGCTCGCTCAGCAGCAGGCGATGGGACAGCCAGCGCAGGGCGCTGCCGTAGGTGACCGGGCGGCCGGGGCACTCGTCGGGGCACTCCGCGCGCTCCCAGCCGACCACGAGTTGGGCCCCCACGAGCACCACGGCGGTCGCGGCGCTGACGTACCAGAGCAGGAAGGACCCGGAGACGACCCTGCCCTCGCTGGGGTCGGGGGCCGTCGACGGCGGGTGCAGGACCAGCACCTCGACCGGGTCGGCCGTACTAGTGGCGCCGACCGGGTCGGCCGTACCGGTGCCGCCCACCGGGTCGGCCGTACTAGCGGCGCCGACAGGATCGGCCGTACCGGTGCCGTGTGCGTCGAGGCGTCGCCGTACCGCCTCCGTGGTGATCCCGCGTCTCAGCACCACCAGGGTCTCGGCCGACTCTCCCCGCTGCACCTGGAAGCCGAGGTCGGCGGCGGCCGTCTCGGCGCGTACGGCGACCAGGGTTCTCAGCCGCGCCGTGGTGCGCCGCAGCAACTCGTCGGTGCGGTGGGCGTCCTGCTGGTGGCACAGCGGTACGGTCCAGTGCCGGCCGGCCAGGGACTCCGCCACCGCGCGGGGCCCGGCGCCCGCCGCGCCGAACGACCGCCACAGCGCCCGCCCGCCGGTGAGGACCAGCGCGGCCATGAACACGGTGATGTACACGAGCGCGGCCAGGGCCAGCAGCAGAACGGCGAGGTGCGCGTCCGGAAACGGCAGCAGCGACGCCGCGCACACCAGGGCCAGCGCCGGCGGAGCCGCGAACAGCAGCGTCTGCCAATGCCGGTCCACGAGCCGGAGGAACCGGAGGCCGGCACCCGCTCCGAGGAACCGCCGTGAGAGGAGCGGGGGCGGCTCCAGCACCATGAACCCGCGCTCGTTCTGCCAGACCAGCCGCCCCTCCCGCCCGGCGACGTACAGCAGCAGCGCCAGTGGGCCGCGTGCGGGCAACAGGCAGGAGACGCCCTCGCCGCGCACGGTGGCCGTGGCCCTCCTGCCGTACTCCGCCGCCCGCACCGCCCGCGCCGCCCGGCGGCACCGCGCGTAGGACACGGCGGCGGGTTCGCTGTCGATCACCGGCACCGTCTCTCCCCCCGCGATGGAAGCCGACTTTCCCCGATACTTCCTTACTTCCCAGGGGGATTGCCTCCCAGGGGCATCACGTCCCAGGGGTAACGGGAGGCCCGGTACGACCTACTCGCAGGCGGCCGTCTCCGCGGCCTCGGCGCTGGTGGTGCTCTGTTTCGATGTCGTCGTGGTCGGGGTGGTCGGGGTGGTGGGCTCGGCGTTCTGGAGGGCCTGGGTCAGGGCTGACGCGGATTTGCCGGTGAGTTGGTCCTCCAGGGAGTGGTTCGGGTCCTCGGGGTCGGTCTCGGCCTTCGCCGCGGACAGGGCGCGGGCCGCCGTCGTCACCGTTCCCTCGGACTCGCCCTGGCCGAGGACCTCGCCGTCGAAGGGGATGTTCGAGTCGCTGCCGAGGCCGCGCCACCGGCCCGGAAGCCGGTCGTCCTCCTCGCCGCACACCGGGGGCTGCCACTCGATCGCCATGACGTAGCTGTGGCCCAGTTCGATGCGCGGCTGGTGCTCGCCGGTCATCTCGGTGCGGTTGGCGGTGTCGCCTCCGGTGAACTGCCAGCCGTGGGCCACCCATGAGAACGACGTGGGCGCCGCCGCCTTCGGGCTGTCGCCGGACCAGAGGACCTCGTCCACGCGGAGGGTCACATCGCGCAGGATCAGGCCCTCCCCGTGTTCGAGTTCCTCGTCCGTCGGGCTGATCTCCTTCTCCGCGACCGGCGTCACGGCGACGACATGATCGGCGTACGTCACCCAGTCCGCGGCCGTCCGGCTCGGATGCCGGTCGCTGCCGTGCGCCACGATCACCCCGCCCGGCCCGGTGGCGGCCCCGCCCGACGCCTCCGCGTCCTGCGGCTCCTGGGTCCGCTGGGTGACGAGCACCGTCGCGCAGATCGCGGCCGCCGTCACGGCGGCGGTCGTACCGACGAGCGTCGCGATACGCGTGATGCGGTTCAGATGGCTCGGACGGCTCAGGTGCTTGGTGTCCCCCTCGGCCCCGTCAGTAATTGGCATTGATCTGCTCCCTGTTGTTCGCGCCGAGGCCGTCGGCGAAGTCGACGCTCTTCTTCATGCAGCCCAGCCTGGGGTCCTGGTTCGGCAGGGCGGGGGAGGCGTCGGAGCCGTGGAGCAGGCCGACTGCGTGGCCGGTCTCGTGGCAGACCAGACCCGGGGTGTACTGGCCGCCGCCCTCGATACGGATGTACTGCTGGTCGCACTTGAAGCCACCGGGGCTGTTGTCGTTGCACCAGGTCAGGCCCTCGTCGCTGCCCGGGACGGTGGCCTCGGCATAGTAGATGTCCGTCTCCGCGTCACCCGACCAGGTGGGGGTGGAGTCGTAGGTGATCGTCAGGTCGGTGGGCGCGTACTCCTGCGCCATCACCACCTTGACGTTCTGCCTGTCGATGTCCTCCAGCTTGTCGCTGCCGCCGCTGTCCATGTAGTAGGTGACGTCCTTGTTGTCGGTGCGGCAGACGCTGTTGCTCGACATGCCGTTGAGACAGCCGGTGTTGTAGTTGTTCGTCGGTACGAGGTTGTCGGTGACGGCGGCCCAGGAGACGGCCGTGGCGGCTACGACGGCGAAGCCGGACAGGGCGACGGCGATTTTGGCCCTGCGGCGGTGGGACGCCAGAGAGCGCGACCCCTTGGACGGCGCCTGCGACTCGGGCGTCGTCGACGGCTCGGACGGCGCCGGTGATCTCGATGGCTCGGGTATGGCTGGTGACACGGTTCCCCTCGTTTCACTCGCGGTCGGGCCGGAGTTGCCCGAGGGGTCGCGTGAGAACGTCGCCGGTCCGTGTGCGGGAGCCGGGCACGACATGACGGCATGGCGTACTCGGCGCACCTCTCGTGCGTGACATGCGCGTCACGCACGAGTGGGCGGGCGAGATCTCCGCAGGGTGCGGTGGTCGATGGCATCCCCGCGGAACGTGGTCAGTCGCGTGTTTCCCCCGGGCAACTGGAGTGATGATTAGCGCACTTGTGTTCGAGAGTGGTCAAGTGTGAAGAGTGTGAGGAGGGTTGGTACCGGCCACTCGTTTTACGCCCCGGTTGCCGCCCCTACCCTTCCTCCGGTGCGTTCCTCCAGATGGAAGGGCACTCGGTGGTCGCCGCCTCGGACAGGCCCTGCTCGATCTTGGCGCGATACCACTCCAGTTGTTCGCCCTGGAAGGTGTCCGTCTCCAGGTCGCGCCGTTCCGGGACGACGACCAGGAGGTGCTGCCCCTTCTCCCAGGGTTCGTGGACACGGGCCTCGGTGGGGTCCACGACGTCGAGGGTGACGCGCTTCTCGCCATGGTCCGGCTTGATCCAGTCCCGTACGTCGAACGTCACGAGGACCCGGCCCGCCTCCGGCGACGGGCGTACCGCCACGACGTCCCCCTCCGCGATGGTCCGTCCACAGGCGATCCACTCGGGGAGCGTCTGGCCCTGGCCGGACCCCTGCTCGGCACCGGCGGAGCCGCTGGAAGCGTCGGAAGCGTCGGAAGCGGTGGAGTCGGTCGAGTCGGCCGAGTCGGTGGTTCCGGTGGACGTGGACCTCGTGGTTCCGCCGTCGAGCAGGGTGACCCCGAGGACTCCGACGCAGAGCGCGGCGGCGGTGGCGAGCGCGGCGGCCAGTACCGTTCGGCGCCGACGACCCCACCGGACCGTCGTCGTCGTTCGGGTGACGAGCGGAGTGCCGGCGGGCTCGGGGCGGGCCGCCTCCTCGCCGATCAGGGCGAAGGCCCGGCGCAACAGCTCCTCGTCCGACTCATTCCTCTCGTCCGACTCGTTCCTCTCGTTCCTCTCGTTCGTCTCGTTCGTCTCGTTCGTCTCGTTCGTCTCGTTCGTCTCGTCCGGCTCGGGCGGCTCGGGCGGATGCGGATGCGTCACCTCAGATCACCTCCATCTCGCGCAGCCGTGCCCCGATGGCAGCGACCGCCGTGTGCAGCCGGCTCTTGACCGTGCCCTCGGGGATGTCGAGGAGCCGGGCGATGTCCCGTACCGGCAGGTCCGTGTAGAAGCGCAGGGCGAGGATCTGCCGTTGTACGGCGGGCAGCCCCTCCAGCCCGTCGGCGACCGCCAGCGCCAGCAGCCGGTCCTCCTCGGAGTGCTCCACCGGGGGGCGCTGCCGCCATCTGGCGGCCAGCCGGTCGTGCAGCCCGGCGTCCCGGGCACGGGCGCGGTGCCAGTCGACGGCGACACGGGACGCCACGACCGACAGCCACGCCCGCCGCTTCCGGATCACCTCTCCGGAGCGCCTGGCCCGGGTCTCCAGCAGTTTCAACTGGACCTGCTGCACACCGTCGTCGAGTTCGCCCCACGGAACTCCTCCGAGAAGCAGCACGGCACGTACCAACTCGACGTCCGCGGCCTCGGACAACGGCGCCTCGGTCGAGGACACCTCCGACAGCGGCGCCTCCTCGGTCGACGGTGCCTCGGAGGCCCCCGCGGACCTCGTTCTCCATCTGCCGACCATCCCCCGCCTTCCCCCGCCTTCCCTTGCCTTCCCTCGCCTTCCCTCCTTTCTCATTCGACGGAGCACCACGGAAAAACGTTCGTCGGGTGATGAGGGCCGACGTCCGACGAGGTCAGTCTCAGGGTCAGTCGATCGGGGTGAGGCCGAGGGGGCCGGAGGCTTCCTGGAGGGCGGCCACGAGGGCGGACGTCAGGGGGTCGGGCGTGGCGGCCGTATGAGCGGCGGTCGAGGCCGAGTCCGAGGAAGCGGCCGTCGCCGCCCCGGAGCGCACGCCGACATCCCCGGAGGACCGCCAGACCACGGCGATGCGCCGATGCCCCGCGACCGGCACACCGGGCAGCGCGACCATGTCGGCCGGAGCATCGGCGAGGGCCAGCGTGGGCAGCACCGCGGCCCCGAGGCCGCCCCGTACCAGGGAGAGAACCGTCCGGAACTCACGGCACGTATGCGCGAGTCGCGGAGCGAGACCGTACTGGGCGGAGACGCGCTCCAGCGCGCGGCGGCAGGCTGTGCCGGGCGGGCCGGTCACCCAGGGCCGGTCGGTGAGGTCCCGGACCGTACGGGGCGCGGGCGCCCAGTCGGCCGGTGTCACCACGCGGTACTCGTCGTCGGCGATCGGCGCGGAGGCCAGGTCCTTGGCGTGGTGGGAGGGGGCCGGGTCGTCGGCGTCGTACTCGACCACGAGCAGGTCCAGCCCGCCGGTGCGCAGATCGCGCAGCGCCTCCGGGCCCTCCGACTCGATCACGCTCGGGCGCAGACCGGGGTGGGTGCGGGCGAGGGTGCCGAGGGCCGGGACCAGGAGGTGGCTGACCGCCGTGGAGAACGCGCCGATCGACACCGGGCCCGTCACCCGGCCCGTGAGGAGCGTCAACTCCCTTCGTGCCTCGGCCAGTTCGTGCTCGATACGTTCGGCTCGGGCGGCCAGCAGCTTTCCGGCCGGGGTGAGGCCGACCCTGCGGCGCGAGCGGTCGATCAGGGGCTGGCCCACTTCGCGTTCGAGCTGGGCGAGGTGCTGGGAGACCGCCGAGGGGGTCAGATGCAGCACCTTCGCCGCGTCCATCACACCGCCGCGCAACGCGACCGCACGGAGGACGCGCAGCCGACGGGGGTCCAGTTCCATAAGCCGCACTGTAGCGAGGCTTCAGAAAACATCGCTTGTTCTCAAGCGCAGCTGCAGCAAGGATTGGCTTTTGGTACGCATTGTGAACAGAGGAAGCAGGGCATCGTGAGCGGCGAGTCAGATCACTTGGACGAGACGAGCGAGACGGGCGAGACGGATGAGGTGGGCGAGACGGATGAGGTGGGCGAGACGGACGAGACCCGCCAGTCAGGTGCGGCGGCCGAGGCGGGCACGGCCCGTCGGGCCCGTCAGGTCCGTCAGGCCCGTCGGATCGTCGATCTCAGCCACCCCGTCCGGCACGGCATGATCACCTACCCCGGTCTGCCGGGCCCCGAGATCGGCGATCACCTCACCCGCGCCGCCTCCCGCGACATCTACGCCCCCGGCACCGAGTTCGCCATCGGCCGTATCGCGATGGTCTCCAACACGGGCACGTACGTCGACAGCCCCTTCCACCGCTACGGCGACGGCCCCGACCTCGCCGGACTCCCCCTCGAACGCCTCACCGACCTCGACGGCATCGTCGTACGAGCCCTGGACGACGACCGCGACGCGACGGGGGACGACCGCGACCCGACGGTGGACGGGGCCGGCGGTGGGCGGCGGGCCGTGGGGCGTGAGCTGCTGTCGGCGTACGACGTCGCCGGGAAGGCCGTACTGATCCACACCGGGTGGGCCCGGCACTTCGGCACCGAGCGGTACGGCCATGGCCACCCGTATCTCACGGCGGACGCCACCGCCTGGCTGGTCGAACAGGGGGCCGTCCTCGTCGGGATCGACTCGCTCAACATCGACGACACCGACGACGGCACCCGCCCCGCCCACACCGGACTGCTGGCCGCGGGCATCCCCGTGGTCGAACACCTGCGCGGGCTGGAGGCGCTGCCGCCGCGAGGGTTCCGTTTCCACGCGGCGCCTCCGGCGGTCGAGGGCATGGGCACGTTCCCGGTACGGGCGTACGCGCTGGTCGAGACCGGCGGCGCGTGAGGCCCGGGAGCGGTCGTCCGGGCGGTCACCCGGGCGGAGCAGGGTTAAGCTGCGTACCGGCGTGAACCGGCGCATGGTGGTGGCATGGACGAGCGTCCTCCAGTCGTCGTGCTGCCGCCGTCGTCGGACGGCGGCCGACAGGTGCTGATCCACGGTGAGCGCGTGGGCACCGCCTACAACCTGTTCGACGTCATGGAGTTCCTGCACGACGCCGGTCTGCCGGCCAAGGAGACCGCCGTCGACGACCCCGAACTGACGGAGTGGCGGGGCGGCGGCCCGTACGACTGGAACCCGCCCGTGTAGAGAACACGCGCTGGGCCGCCCTTCGGCGCCTTCACCGGGACCCCTGCCGCTCGCCACCATCGCTGGGAATCCCACCTTCGGATGCCCCGAGATCCTCACCCCCCGCACCCCCGCGTGGCCGAAGCCCGCGACCCATGTGCCAGAAGTGACGGGAACCTCCGGCCATGCCCACTGCGTCCGTGCGCACGACGGGTGTGGATTTTGTGGACGGCGGACATCATGGACGGGACAGACATCCGGGGAGACCGGACGGACCGGGTAGACCGGGTAGACCGGGGTGATCGGGGAGAGACGAGCCTCCGGCCGCGGGGAGGGGGGTCCATGGCGCAGCCGTTGGAGAGCGGTGATCCGCGGCAGGTGGGGCCGTACCGGATTCTGGGGCGGCTCGGGGCCGGCGGGATGGGGCGGGTCTATCTGGCGCGTTCGCCCGGCGGGCGTGCGGTCGCCGTCAAGACCATCCGGCCGGAGATGACGTACGAGCCGGAGTTCCGGCAGCGGTTCGCTCGGGAGGCGGCGGCCGCGCGGGCCGTCAGCGGGGCGTTCACGGCGGCGGTCATCGACGCGGACCCGTACGGCAACCCGCCCTGGCTCGCGACCGTCCATGTCGCCGGTGTCTCGCTCGACGACGCCATCGCCCGCCACGGCCCGCTGCCCGAGGCGTCCGTGCTCGCGCTGGGCGCGGGGCTGAGCGAGGCGCTGGGGGCGATCCATGCCGCCGGGCTCGTCCACCGGGATCTCAAGCCGTCCAATGTGCTGCTGGCCCCCGACGGGCCCAAGGTGATCGACTTCGGTATCGCGATCAGCGCCGGGTCGAGTTCGCTGACCCGGAGCGGGGTCGTGGTCGGTACGCCCGCGTTCATGTCGCCCGAGCAGTTGACGGGCGGGCGGGCCAGTACGCCCGCCGATGTGTTCGCCCTCGGGGGCGTACTCGTCTTCTCGGCCACCGGGATGGGGCCCTTCGGGGCCGGTTCGGCGGCGGGGCTCGGGTATCGCGTGGTGCACGACCGGCCCGATCTGACCGCCGTGCCCGAGGGCCTGCGCCCGCTCCTCGCCCGCTGCCTCGACAAGGACCCCGTCCAGCGGCCGACGGTCGCGGAACTCCTCGACGAGTTCGCCGCCCGTCTCCTGCCGACCTCCTCCCCCTCCCGTACGACGGCGTACGACGAGGAAACCGAAACCGTCACCCTCGCCTTCGAGGGCGGCGCCTGGCTGCCCGCGCCCGTGGCCGCGTCGGTACGACGGGCGGAGGCGGCCGGTGGAGCGGTGCCGGTGGCCCCACCGGAGGCGTTCGGAACCCCGGCCGCGCGCTTCGGCCCCCCGAGCCCCAGACCCGTATCGGGCCCCGCGCCCGGGCCGGACCCCGCCCGCACTCCCGCCTCCACCCCCGCGCCGACCGCCGGACCGACTCCGACCACGGCCCTTCCCTTCACCCCGGCGACCCCGACCGAGCCCGACACCGAGGGCCCGGAATACCTGGGGGAAGCCACCAGAACACCCCAGCACGAAGCCACCGGAGCGCCCCAAGGCGAAGCCATCGGGCCACCCCAAGGCTTCGGCCCGCCCCCCACGCCCACCCCACCCGGCACGAGCACCTGGCGAACGGACCCCGACCCCAGTACGCCCACCCGACGAACGGACCCCGCCCCCGCCCCGCCCACCCGCCGTCGCGTGCTCGCCACCCTCGCCGGAGTCGGTGGCGTGGCCGCCGTGGGCGTCGGCACGTACCTCCTCGGCCGGGGCGACGGCGACACCGGCAAGGGCACGGACGACACCACCCTGAAGGACCCGGAGACCACCCCCACCCCCGGCCGCCGCCGCTGGACGTACGGCACCGGCGGCCCGATCGCGCCCGCGCTGCTCGCTGCCGGCGGACTGGTGTACGCCGGCAGCAGGGACGGGACGATGTACGCGCTGGACGCCGAAACCGGCAAGCCCCGCTGGCAGTTCAGTACCGGCAACGGCGTCTACACCTGCCCGGCCGTGGCCGGCGGCATCGCGTACTTCGGCAGCGCCGACTACCACCTCTACGCCGTCGACGTCGCGACCGGCGACCAGCGCTGGCAGTTCAGCGCCCAGGGGGAGGTCAACTCCTCGCCGGTGGTCGCCGGGGGAGTGGTCTACGTGGGCAGCGACGACCGCAAGTTGTACGCGGTGGACGCCGCTTCCGGCGACCGGAAGTGGACGTACGCGGCGGGGGGCCGCATCCGCTCCTCCCCGGTCGTGGCGTGGAACAAGGTGTACGTGGGCAGCGAGGACGCCCTCCTGCACGCCGTCGACGTGGCGACCGGCGAACGCAGCTGGTCGTTCGAGACGGGCGGCGACGTCAAGTCGTCCCCGGCGATCGCCGACCGCGTCGTCTACGTCGGCAGCTACGACGGCGGCCTCTACGCCGTCGACTGCGACACCGGCGAGCGGAAGTGGAAGTTCACCACCAAGGGCGGGGTCGGCTCGTCGCCGTTCGTCGCCCAGGGCGTGGTGTACGTGGGCAGCGACGACGGCAACCTGTACGCCGTGGACGCCCTTACCGGTGAGCAGAAGTGGAAGTTCACCATCGGCAACGTCGTGTACTCCTCGCCCACCTACCTCGACGGCACGGTCTACGTCGGCAGCAAGAACGGCAACCTCTACGCCGTCGACGCGGACACGGGCAAGCGCGTGTGGGTGAACCGCACCGGCGCCGACATCCGCTCGTCCCCGGCGGCCATCGGCAGCACGGTGTACGTGGGCAACGACAGCGGCACGGTCTACGCGGTCAGCCGCTGAACGGCGACGGGTGACCCGACCCGGGTCCGGAAGGACCACGGGTCCCGTCCGCCCTGGCGGATCACCCGCGCCGCATGGAACGCGAAAACACCTTGGGCCGGAACCCTTGATCGGGTTCCGGCCCAAGGCCTTCAGTAGCGGGGACAGGATTTGAACCTGCGACCTCTGGGTTATGAGCCCAGCGAGCTACCGAGCTGCTCCACCCCGCGTCGGTGAAACCAGAGTACCCCATCCGCGGGGCCCCGAGCACACGCTTTACCCACCCGAAGATCATCTCCGGGCGACCCGACCCTCGGTTCCCCCGGCCGCCCGGACTCGGTTCCCCCGGCCGTATGGCCCTGGTTCCCCGGCCGCCCGGCCCCAGCCTCCTCGCTCGCCCGGTGGTCGGGGGGTGGTCGGTGCCCCCAGCCTCCTCGCTCGCCCAGCGCCCCGTCACCCGCCCAGCAAATGCCCGTTCGGCGTCTTGGCGCGCTCCGCGTACTCGGGGAGTACGACGACGTCGGCGCCCTCCTCCGACAGGATCGCGTTCCCGGCGGCGGCGTTCTCGACGAAGGTGTCGGGCTCCCGCCAGGCCGTGACGACGCGGCGTACTCCGGCGTCGAGGATCAGCCGGGCGCAGGGGGCGGGCCGGGAGGCGCGGTGGGCGCAGGGTTCGAGGCTGCTGTAGACGGTGGCGCCGGCGAGGCGCGGATCGGCGGGGTCGAGTTTGGCGAGGGCGGCCTCCTCGGCGTGGGCGACGGGGTCGCCGCCCTCCCGCGAGTACCCGCGGGCCAGCTCCGTACCGTTCTCGGCGACCACGACCGCGCCCACGCTGAACGCGGTCGAGGAGGGCGGGCACTCGGCGGCCAGTTCACAGGCGAGGGCCAGCCAGTGCCGGTCGGCGGCGGAGCCGTTCATCCCGGTGCCGGGCGCCGTGGGGACGTACCGGATCAGGACGACGTCCCCGACCGGCCGGGTCTCCACCACCCGCATCCGGCTCGTCGGCCCCCCGGGATACGCCCCGGTCCCGAACATCCGCGGTGCGTCCGCCTCCCCCACGAACACCGGCGCCACGGCCAGCCGCAGCTCGTCGGCGAGCCCCTGCTGGAGCAGCTGGGTGTGGACGAGGCCACCGCCCTCGACCATGAGACGTCGTACGCCGCGTACGTCCCCGAGATGGTCGAGGACGGCCGGCCACTCCAGATCGGGGCCGAGGGACACCACGTCCACGCCGGACACCACGTCCACGCCGGTCGCCAGGCCCAGCGCGTGGAGGCGTTCCGCGCCCTTGTCAGTCGTGTACACGACCTTCTCGCCGCCGGTGTGCCAGAACCGGGCCGCCGGGTCCAGCTCGCCGGACGCGCTGACCGTGACCTTCAGCGGATACTCCGGGAGCCCGGCGGCGACCCGGGCCGCGCGTCGCTCGGGGGAGTTGACCAGCAGCCGGGGGTTGTCGGTGCGCAGGGTGCCGGCGCCGATCAGGATGGCGTCGCTGTCCGCGCGCACCTCGTCGACCCGGTCGAAGTCGGCGGGCCCGGAGAGCAGCAGCCGTTCGGGCCCGGTGTCGTCCAGGTAGCCGTCGAGGGAGACGGCGGCGGACAACAGGACGTAGGGCTGAGGCATGGGCGCGCTCCCTGTGACATGACGATGAACGGCGGGATGGCCGGGAACGAACGGCGGGGTGACCTGGACGAACGCCGGGCTTGGTTCAAGTTTTAAGCAACATCTACACTGTACGCATGACGACCCGCTGGCTCACCCCCGAGGAGCAGCGTGCCTGGCGCGCGTTCATCGCCGCGAGCTCACTCCTGGAGGACGCGCTCGACCGGCAGCTCCAGCAGGAGGCCGGCCTGCCGCACCTCTACTACTCCATCCTGTCCGCGCTCTCCGAGGCGCCGGACCACCGGATGCGGATGACGGATGTCGCCGAGCGTCTGAAGATCACGCGCAGCCGGCTGACGTACGCCGTGACGCGGCTGGAGAACGACGGGGTGCTGCGGCGCGAGAACTGCCAGTGGGACAAGCGGGGCAGTATCGCCGTACTGACAGACGAGGGCATGGCCCTGCTGGAACGCGCGGCGCCGGGCCATGTCGAAACGGTCCGCAAGGCGGTCTTCGACCATCTCCGCCCCGAGCAGATCGGCCAGTTGGAGGAGATCTGTACGGGGATCGCGGCGGCGCTCCAGGGTGAGGACGGCCACCGCCCGCCCGGCGCGGACGAGCTGCCGTGGCGCCGCAGGTCGTGCTCGTCGTCCGACGGATGACTTGGCTCACTTCTGCGGTGTCGGGAATGTGATCTCCCCGTAAATCTGTTGCTTGAAATTTGAAGCAGGGGTTAGAGTCGCCGGGAGGCGTTGCTTCAAATCTGAACCAGATGTGGAGTGGCCGCCCACCCGCACAGGACCGAGGACCGGAGAACCGCATGCCCGACTCCCCCGCCACCACAGCCGCAGCCACGTCCGCCACTGCCACCGTCGCCGCCACGGTCACCGCCACTGCCCCTGCCGCCGCCACCCCGCGTGCCCGTGTCCGGGTGCCGCTGCGCTTCGGTGACGGTTACGCCGTCGACGCCGAGATGGTCACCTTCCACGGCCTCGTCGACGGCCAGGAGCATCTGGCGCTCGTCCTCGGCGACCCCGAGCCCGGCACGACCCCCCTGGTCCGGCTGCACTCCGAGTGCCTGACCGGCGATGTCTTCGGCTCGGCCCGCTGCGACTGCGGTCCGCAGCTGCGTGAGGCGGTGGAGCGGATCGCCGACCGGGGCGGGGTACTCCTCTACCTCCGCCAGGAGGGGCGCGGCATCGGCCTCTACAACAAGCTCGACGCGTACGCCCTCCAGGACCAGGGTCTCGACACCTACGAGGCGAACGCGGCCCTGGGTCTGCCTGAGGACGGCCGCGACTACACGGCCGCCGCGCAGATGCTGACCGCCCTGGGCATCACCGAACTGGACCTGCTGTCCAACAACCCCGACAAGGCACAGCAGTTGCGCGACCTCGGGGTCGGGGTCCGGGACCGGGTGCCGACCGGCGTCTTCACCACCGCCCACAATGTCCGTTACCTCCGGGCGAAGGTGCTCCAGACCCAGCACACGCTGGCGCTGCCCGAGCCCGCGTAACGGCGTGGCCCTCTTTCCGGCGCGAGGGCGTGACCCTCTTTTCATTTCCTTCATGATCACCATCTCGCCCCCTCCTCGATATCACTCCCCGTGTCCGCCCGACCCCCCTCCGCATAACAACTGACATACCGTCAGAACTTCTGTTACCGCCGAGGGAAGGTCAACTCGCCCGTTTTCGGCCGCTCATGACCCGTAAAGTCCAGCGGAAAAGCCGGAACGATCATTCAGAACTGCTTGGAATGGGGCCCTCGCGTCTATTAACGTTCGATAACGCAGCGCGGTCGTCCCAGCCGTCACAAGAGGCGGCTCCGTGCTCACGCGCCGAATCCCGTACCACTTGTTGGTAGGGGAACCGGGGAACCACCACCCTGGGGTGAATCGCGGGCAAACCGTCGTGGCAGCACGACTGGTTTACGCGCGTAGGAGACCTTCCTGCTCCGAACCCGTCAGCTAACCCGGTAGGCGAGAAGGAAGGAAAGGAGTACGCCCACGTGGCGTCCAACCGGTCCGCGACCGAAGCCCCGTTCGTACCGGCCCAACGTGACGGCGAGAGCCGGACGTTCGGCTACGGCAGCTACAACAGCGAGAACGAGGG
Source organism: Streptomyces sp. NPDC002643 (assembly GCF_053592555.1). Taxonomy (NCBI): domain Bacteria; kingdom Bacillati; phylum Actinomycetota; class Actinomycetes; order Kitasatosporales; family Streptomycetaceae; genus Streptomyces; species Streptomyces sp. NPDC002643. The sequence goes on along the minus strand of NZ_JBSFVY010000048.1, from coordinate 2,294 downwards.
CCCCTGGCAGGAGTGGAACCCCACCGAGGAGTCCATTCGCCCCGTCCGCGGCCGGCACCGCGTCGCCAAGCAGCGGCAGCGCGGCGGGCTCGCCCGTAGCTCCACGGTCCTCGGCGTCGGTGTCATAGCCGCCGTCGGCGGCGCGGGCATGGCCAGCGCGCAGACCGGCAAGCCCCCGGTGTCCATCTCGATGCCCGACATGCCGAACGTCGGCTCGGTCTTCGAGGAGGAGGACGAGGCCCAGGACGAGCCGCAGGCGACCACCGCCCCCCTCAGCAGCGCCGGCCTGATCGCCGCCGACACCGAGCAGGGCACGACCGACGCTGGCGAGGCACTGCGCGCCCGCATCATCCAGCAGGCCGAGTCCCAGCAGGACGCCGTCGACCTGAAGGCCGCCGAGGCCGCGCAGACCGCCGCCGCGGAGAAGGCCGCCGAGCAGGCCGCCCAGGAGAAGAAGGAAGCCGAGGCCAAGGAGGCCGCCGCCAAGAAGAAGGCGGAGGAGGAGGCCGCGGCGAAGAAGGAGGCCGAGCGCCTCGCCGAGCTGGCCAAGCAGTTCGCGCTGCCGACCTCCTCGTACACCATCACCTCCACATTCGGCCAGGCCGGCTCCTACTGGTCCTCCGGCTACCACACCGGCCTCGACTTCGCCGCCCCCACCGGCACCCTCATCAAGGCCGTCCACAGCGGCACGATCACCCAGGCCGGCTGGGACGGCTCGTACGGCTACAAGACCGTCCTCACCCTCGATGACGGCACCGAGATCTGGTACGCCCACCAGTCCTCCATCGGCGTCAGCGTCGGCCAGAAGGTCGCCACCGGCGATGTCATCGGCCGAGTGGGCGCCACCGGCAACGTCACCGGCGCCCACCTCCACCTGGAGGTCCACCCCGACGGCAGCGCCAGCGGCATCGACCCGGCGGCGTGGCTGCGCAGCAAGGGCCTGAGCATCTGACTTTTCCGGTGTGACTTTTCAGGGCCGTGTCCTTCTGGACACGGCCCTCGTGTTTTTCGCGCAAACGGCGCCGCCGGCGACGACGGTGGGCGCCCCCCTCCCCTCACCCGGTGTTCATGGCATCGCGGAATGCGGGCGTCCGCCAAGGCTGTTGACGAAGAACATGACTTCTCTTCGCAAGCTGGGCACGTCCGATCTTGAGGTCTTCCCCCTCTGCCTGGGCGGCAACGTCTTCGGCTGGACGGCGGACGAGCAGACCTCCTTCGCGGTCCTCGACGCCTACGCGGCGGCCGGCGGCAACTTCGTCGACACGGCGGACTCCTACTCGCACTGGGTCGACGGCCACACGGGAGGCGAGTCGGAGACGATCATTGGCAAGTGGGTCAAGTCCCGCGGCAATCGCTCCGACGTGGTCATCGCGACCAAGGTGAGCCAGCACCCCGACTTCCCCGGCCTGACCGCCGCCAACATCAAGGCGGCGGCCGACGCCTCCCTCACCCGCCTGGGCACCGACCACATCGACCTCTACTACACGCACTTCGACAAGCCCGAAGTCCCGGTGGAGGAGATCATCACGGCCCTGGACGACCTGGTGAAGGCGGGCAAGGTACGCGCCATCGCCGCGTCCAACATCACCACCGAGCGACTGAAGGAGTCCCTGGACTTCTCCGACACCGAGGGCCTGGCCCGTTACGTCGCCCTACAGCCCCACTACAACCTGGTCTCGCGGGAGACCTACGAGGGCCCCCTCCAGACCCTGGCAACCGAAGCGGGCCTGGCCGCCGTCCCCTACTTCGCCCTGGCCATGGGTTTCCTGACGGGCAAGTACCGCCCTGGCACCACCGTCGACAGCCCCCGCTCCGCAGGCGCCGGCGCCTATCTGGAGACCCCCAAGGGCACCCGAGTCCTGACAGCTCTGGACGAGATCGCCGCCGAGAGGAACGCGGACGTCGCGACCATCGCCCTGTCCTGGCTCGCGGCCCAGCCCACGGTGGCGGCCCCCATAGCCTCGGCCCGCGACCTCACCCAACTCCCCCCACTCCTCGCCCTGGCCGACCTGACGCTGACTCCCGAGCAACTGAACCGACTGACAGAGGCGTCGGAGTAGCACCGAGATCCACGTCGGCGTGAGCGAACGGACAACGACGGGGTGGGCGCCGCCCACCGGCACGCCTGCCAGCAACTGGAGCGGGATGGCGGCCCGCAACTGGAGCGGGACGGCGGCCCGTAGCGAGGGCGGTCATGGGGACGGCGGGGAAGCCGCGTACGGACGGAAGGGGCCGGGCCGGTGTGTCATATGTCCGTCGCGTACAGCCGGCTCAGCAAAGTTCACGCCATCCAA
>NZ_JBSFVY010000047.1:0-64193 GCF_053592555.1 Streptomyces sp. NPDC002643 | reverse complement strand
CCATGCTCAAGCACCGCACCCTCTACCAGCCCGGGCACGAACAAACAGCCTGACCAAACCCACAGACCTTGACCGAACAGATAGAAGCACCCCCCGCCGCCCGTCCAGCCCCCCGCAGTCCCGGCCCTGCGGCGGCGCCCTCAGCCCAGTACGTCGCGCAGCAGTCTCGCGTTCCTCACCGCCTGGCTCGATCCGGTGCGCGCTGCGGCCGTCGTGACCTCGGGTATCGCGCCCTTCGCCGCGCAGCGTGAGGCGCAGTCGACACCGAGGCCGAGCAGTGGGCCGGTGCCCCGGACCACGGGGTCGCGCAGGAGGTGGGGCAGGGCCGCTTCGAGCACGGACCAGACGATGGCGTACGCGCCGGTCTCGGCCGCTGTGCGCAGGGAGGCGGTCGCCCGGATCGCCTCGATGTGCCCGCCGCGCAGCCTCTCGGCCAGCAGCCGTCCGAGCAGCGCACCGTTCAGTTGTCCCCGCGCGGCGAGCACCAGCAGCGTGTCCACCGCCGCGTCGCGCTCATCCTGCCGGTCGTAGGAGAGGGTGTGCGCCAGGGCGAGGTGCAGCGCGAATCCCGCCGGGCCGCCGGACTCGGCCGCGAACGGCAGGACGTGGGCCCAGCCCCGTTCGGAGAACCTGGGCTGGAAGTTAGTCGCGGGCCAGGACGACGTCTCGGTGGTGGGGCATCTGGGCCAGCCAGAAGGAAAGCATCGGGTACTCCAGGCCCGCGTTGCGTTGGCACTCGATCAGAGCCGCGGCGGCCGGGAGGAGCGGGGGGCCGGGCGGCGGCTCGGGGAGCGCGTCGTTCACCAGGTCCCGCACGGACCGGTCCGGGTGGCCGTCGTGCCAGTCCGCCAGGCGGCTGTCCCCGTGCGGCAGACCGCCCTCGCGCAGCCATAGCGCCAGCCGCCGCCCGCCGTCGGACACGAGCTGCCCGGCCGCGTCCCGCACCTTCTCGTCCTCGGTCGGGGTGACGCGCAGCAGGGCCTGTGCCAGTTCGACCGGCGCGGGTGTGACGCCGAGTCCGTCGAGCAGCGAGATCCGCCGCACGAGTACGGAGGCGTCCAGCGCACCGGTGGAATCGGTCGGCACGGCCAGCAGGAACGGCTGCTCGCCGGCCTCGATGATGTCGATCGCCTCGGCCAGGCGCTCTCTGAGCAGCTTCCCGGCCACGGAGACAGTCATGTGTGTGTCTGCAATCGGTGAAGTGGAAGCGCCTCGGCTCGTCGCCCCGCAGCGCCGCGGCCACGTCGTAGACGTCGGAGTGGGTGTGGTCGCCGGTGGTGAAGCGTGGTTCCTTGCGCATGACCGGCTTCAACGCCCGGGCCAGCACGATCCGGTCGAGGTGGGCGTGGCGGACCAGCCCGTCCAGGACACGCTCGAACGCCACCACGTCCTTGGCCGGAGGTCCCCAGCATGGTCAGCGCGGCACGCGCCCGGTCGGCGGGCAACCCGGTCCCCGCCGGCAGTTCGGCGACGTCGATCCTCGGCTCCCAGGCCGGCAGTTCCACCTCCCAGGCGATGGCGGTGTCACCGTCCGTGGCGTCCGGGGAGGGCGGCGCGTACATCCGTACGGTCGTGGCGTGCCGTAGCACCGGCCGCAGGGTCAGCAGCCGCTCCGGTCCGGGCAGGAACACGGCTCCCGGCGCCGGCCTGGTCGTGGGACGCAGGGTACGGCCGGCCGGCACCACCCATCGCCGCGTGCGGGCACCTGCCTGACAGGTGGGCCGGGGCATCGCCCGCAGCAGGGCCGCGGCCTCCGCGGCGGGCACCTCGGCCCGCGGCGCGAAGCCGGGGGCGAGCACCTGGGCCTCGGCGAAGCCGCGCAGCCAGCGCTCCGGCAGCGGGACCTTCTTCTCCACGAACTCACCGCCGAAGGTGCGGACGGCCATCTCGTCCGGTCCGACGGCCAGATGGAGGGGTCGAGACCGCCGAGCCCGGCCAGGGCCCGCCGCAGCGGTGGGTTGACGTCGACGTTCGTGGTGCCGTGGCCGACGTCGTCACCATCGAGGCCGGGCGGGAGGACGTCGAGCCGGGCGTACACACCGCAGCAGCCGGAGAAGGACTCGAAGCGCAGCCCGTGGCCGTCGGCCGTCACCACCGGATCGAGCGAGGCTCTGGCGCTCTGCCGGTAGTACCGGGCGGCGTCCACGTCGGCGACCGCGAGCAGCGCCGTGGCCGCGGCGGCCGGCGCGGTCAGGAACCCGCTGAAGAAGCGGGGGTTGACCGCCGCTCCGGCCGGGGTGGCACCGCCGGAGGTCTCCAGCGCGAGACGGGGCGTCCCGGCCGTGGAATCGCGCACGGCGGAGGGACGTAAGTAGGAGTAGTTCTGCATGAGTTGACTCACACGCACACGCTACGACCGACCACTGACACCGGGCCGCAGCGGCGCACGCCCCCGCCGTGGCCGTTCGACGGCAGTACACGGTCACGCCACACGTACGCGGCCACAATGCGCGTACAGGGTCAGTCACGCCGCCCGTACAGGGTCACGCCGACGGCCCGTCCCCCACTCGGCCCTGCGAAACCCCTGTGACAGCCCTGTCGCCGAGGGACGCTAGGCTGCCTCCAGCACCTGTGATCACCCGCCCGCGCGGCCGTCGGTGGCCCTTCTGTGGCGTGGATCTGTCATCCGTCGGCCCTCAACGATCAGCGCTTGGACCACGTAACTTCATGTCTTGGTTTGAATCCCTCATCCTCGGACTCGTCCAGGGGCTGACCGAATTCCTCCCCATCTCCTCCAGCGCGCATCTGCGTCTGACGGCGGCCTTCTCCGGCTGGGAGGACCCGGGCGCGGCCTTCACGGCGATCACGCAGATCGGCACCGAGGCCGCCGTGCTGATCTACTTCCGCAAGGACATCGTCAACATCATCTCGGCGTGGTCCCGCTCCCTGTTCAACAAGGAGCTGCGGAGCGACCACGACGCCCAGATGGGCTGGCTGGTCATCGTCGGCTCCATCCCGATCGGTGTGCTCGGCGTCACGCTCAAGGACCAGATCGAGGGCCCGTTCCGTGACCTCCGCATCACGGCCACGATGCTGATCGTGATGGGCATCGTCCTCGGTGTCGCGGACCGCTTGGCCGCCCGTGACGAGACCGGCGCGAAGCACCGCGCCGCCCGGGAGCGCAAGTCGCTGGAGCAGCTGAGCGTCAAGGACGGTCTGATCTTCGGTCTCTGTCAGGCCATGGCCCTCATCCCCGGTGTCTCCCGCTCCGGCGCCACCATCAGCGGCGGCCTCCTCATGGGCTACAAGCGAGAGTCCGCGGCCCGCTACTCCTTCCTCCTCGCCATCCCGGCGGTGCTCGCCTCCGGTGGCTACGAACTGAAGGACGCGATGGAGGGCGGCCATGTCTCCTGGGGCCCGACGATCTTCGCCACGGTCATCGCCTTCGTGGTCGGCTATGCGGTCATCGCATGGTTCATGAAGTTCATCACCACCAAGAGCTTCATGCCGTTCGTCTGGTACCGCATCGCTCTCGGCATTGTGATCATCGTCCTCGTCGCGACGGGCACACTGAGCCCGCACGCGGGTGAGTCGGCGGGCTGAGCCGACGGGACGGTGACAGCGGTCGGCGCGAGCCACATTCCCAGCCGACCGGCCGACAGACACCGTGAGTTGGGGCGTCCACGAACAAGTGGACGCCCCAACTCACGTCAGTGACCAACCACATACGGCATCGGTAGCCGCGCAGTAGCGCACTGTCAGTTGTTGCGCCTACGCTTGTCGGCATGTCCCCCGATTCCCTTACCCCTGGTTCCGCGCGGTCTGCCGCCGATGTGAACGACCAGATCCGGGCGCTGTGGCGCCGCGCCGGTGGATCACTGTCCTCCCAGGAGCGGGCCGAGTACGAACTGCTGGTCGTGGAGTGGGCCGCGGCGATACGCGGAGAGGTCATCGAGGCGGCGTGATCCGTCCGGCACCACCGGGGTGCCGACGACCGGGCCCGACAGGACGGTGACATCGGGCCCGGAGCCGCCGAGGAACGGGGCCGAGGCGGCATCACGTACGGGCACGAATCCCGCCACAGCCGCGCGGCCGGTTCTAGCGGCCGCCGGACACCCTCAGGATCGCGCCCGTGGTGTACGAGGCCTCCGGGGACATCAGCCAGGCGATGGCCGCCGCGATCTCGTCGGCGCGGCCGGGGCGGCGCAGCGGGATGGACCCGGCGAGGCGGTCGGGGCGTTCGGGGTCGCCCATCCGCGCGTGGATCTCGGTGTCGATGACACCGGGGGCGACCGCGTTGACCCGGATGCCGTCGGGGCCGAGTTCCTTGGCCAGGCCGTTGGTGAGGGCGTCGACGGCGGCCTTGGTCGCCGCGTAGTGGACGTACTCGCCGGGGCTGCCCAGCGTGGCCGCCGCCGAGGAGACGTTCACGATCGCCCCGCCGCCCCAGGCCGCCATGACCGTGGCCGCCCGGCGCGAACAGAGCAGTACGCCGAGGAGGTTGACCTCGACGACCCGGCGCAGCGTGTCCGTGTCGGCGTCCGCCAGTCTGCCGAACCCGCCCGTGATCCCCGCGTTGTTGACCAGCCCCGTCACCGGCCCGAGCCGCTCCGCCGCCGTCTCGAAGAGCCGGTCCACATCGGCCTCCACCGAGGTGTCCGCCTTGACCGTGACACAGCGCGCCCCGTTCGCCCGCGCCCCGGTCGCGATCCATTCCGCCGCGGCGCCGTCATGGACGTACCCCACGACCACATCGTGTCCGTCCGCCGCGAGCCGCAGACAGGTCGCGGCGCCGATCCCCCGGCTTCCCCCCGTGACCACCGTGACCGGACGTGCCATGCCAACCTCCTGATGCCCGACGGCTTTCCCCACCCCAGATGATCGATCATCCTATGAATCCGGGAGGCCCGCCACCCGTCGACCACGACCTTCGATCAGCGGTTTCCGATCACCTTCCCATCGCTTTTCGATCGCCTCCGAAAGCACGGCAACTTTTCGAAGAGAGCGGCAACCTTTCCGATCCCCACGACCACTGAGGACGTGGAAGCTCCTTTCACCGGAGTCCCACACGAACCAGGCGTTCGTCCGACCCATGCAAGGACTCATCCGTGGCATCCCGTTCAAGCCGTTCCCACCGGCAACCCCATACACGCCGGCCGCGTACCGTGCTCGTCTCCGTCGTCGCCGTGGCGGCCGTCGGGCTGGTCGCGTCCCTGGTCATGGCGTTCGGCCCCGACAGCGCGGAGGACGCCGGGAAGGTCGGGGCCGCCCGGGATTCCGCGGCCACGGCCGTCGCCGGGGCCGACACCGACGCCGATGCCGAGGAGGGCGACTCCCCGAAGGAAGAGAAGGAGAAGAAGGGCGAGAAGGGCAAGGCCAAAAAGCCGTCCCCCTCGCCCTCCGCGTCCCCGACATCGGCCGCGACCTCGCCGGAAGGGGCTTCGGAGCCCGCCGAGCGGAAGCGGCCGAAGGCGACCACCGCCCCTCAGGCCGCCTCCGGCACGGCACCCCTGGCCGGACGGATTCAGCCGGGCGTCTCGTACGACGGCGTCGCCACCCTCTACGACGCCGGGGACGGCAACGGCTCCTGCTCCTTCGGCCCGAGCGAAGACCTCATGATCGCGGCGATGAACACCAAGGACTACGAGACGTCCAAGGCATGCGGCGCGACCGTCCTCGTCCGCTCGGGCGACGCCTCCGTCACGGTCCGCATCACCAACGAGTGCCCGGCGCCCTGCGAGCCCGGCCAACTCGACCTGAGCGCCCAGGCGTTCGCCGAACTCGCCGACACCTCACGCGGTCGTATCCCCATCACCTGGTCCCTGTTGAGCCTCGCCCGGCCCGAGACGCTCTCGATCCGCTACAAGACCGGGTCCAGCCAGTACTGGTGCGGCATCCAGGCGATCGGGCACCGCAACCCCCTGGCCCGGCTCGAAGTCCGCGCCGACGGCGCCTGGCGTCAACTCGCGCGTACCGAGTACAACTACTTCCTCTCCGAACAGGGCACCGGCTGCGGCGGCGCGATCCGGCTCACCGACATCTACGGGGAGCAACTCACCGTCGACGGCATCGCCGTCCGACCGGACGCCGTACAGCCGACCAAGGTCCAGTTCGCGAAGCACTGAGGCGGCGATGGCACCGCCGTTACAGCTCTCGGGGCTGAAGGCACGGCCGTTCAAGCCCTGAGGGCCGAAGGCACTCCCGTTGGCGTGCCGACCGCGCCGTACCGCGCCGTTCCACCCCGTTCCGCCGGACAGCGCAAGCGCGCGGGCGCGGGGTGCGGCTCCGGCCGATGCTGAGGGGGCCCACCCCGCCACACTCCCAGGGACCCCCATGCCACACCCGATCCATGACCGCCGTCATCCCCGTAGCCGATCCGGCCCCCACCACCGCCCCCGGCTTCGGCTCGCGCTCGTCGCCCTCCTCGGTGCCTCCTGCCTCGGCGCGCTGCTCACCGCTCCGGCGGTCGGTGCCGCAGCCGCCGGCGGCGAGGAGCGAGCCCTGCGACACCGGCTCGAACAACTGGTCGCCGCCCCCGACGGGCCGCCGGGTGTCATCGTCGTCCTGCGGCGCGGCCAGGAGTCCCGCGTCCTGCGGGCCGGTGTCGCCGATCTGGAGACCGGCCGTCCGATCGAGACGACCGACCACATGCGGATCGCGAGCACCGCGAAGGCGTTCAGCGGCGCCGTGGCGCTGCGGCTGGTGCAGAAAGGTGTACTCGACCTCGACGACACCATCGGACGCGTGCTGCCGAACCAGCCCCGCGCCTGGCGGAAGGTGACCCTCCGCCAGTTGCTGAACCACACCAGCGGACTGCCCGACTACACCGAGAGCCGGGAGTTCCTTGACCTGCTCCTCGCAGACCCTCGCCGCACCTTCAACCCCCGTCGCCTGCTGGACTTCGTGGCGGACGAACCCCTCCACTTCCGCCCCGGCTCGCAGTACCTCTACTCCAACTCGGACAACATCGCCGTGGCCCTGATGGCGGAGGCCGCCACCCACCGGCGGTACGAGGAACTGCTCGACCGGCTCGTCAACCGGCCGCTCGGGCTGCGCGACACGACCCTCCCCCTCGGCTACGAGATGCCGGAACCGTTCATGCACGGCTACGACGTCCAGCCGCCGGACCCTCCGGAGGACGTCAGCGAAGTCCTCAGCGCGTCCGGTGTGTGGGCCTCGGGCGGCATCGTCTCCACCCCGCGTGACGTCACCCGCTTCATCCGCGCCTACGCCGCCGGGGCACTGACTTCCGAGGAGGCTCTGCGCCGGCAGCGCCGCTGGATCGAGGGCGCCTCCGAACCGGCCGGCCCCGGCCGCAACCGGGCGGGACTCGCCATCTTCCGGTACGCCACCCGCTGCGGGGTCGTCCTCGGCCACACGGGCAACTTCCCCGGCTACACCCAGCTGATCGCCGCCACACCCGACGGCCGCAGGTCGATCACCTTCTCGATCACCACCCAGGTGAACAGGAGCCTCAAGCCCGCTCTCCTGCAGAAGCTCCGCGCGACCCAGGAAGACGCCGTCTGCGCCCTCCTCCGGCGCGAACACGGCTGACCCCGATCCGGACCGGCCTGCTGAGCGGTCGCCGGTCAACGACAGGGATCACAGACACGGATCAGCGACACAGATGGGCCAGCACCTCGTCTCGTACGGGATAGGGGCGCTCCTCGGGCAGCAGCTTCGCCGCCGCGTCCAGGTCGCCCGCCCGTACGAGGCCGTGCACCTGCCTGGCGAGCGGGGTCACGTCCTCGATGCCGACGATCCACTCGTCCGCGTAACGGGCCGCGGCCTCCCCGGCCAGGCCCAGCTGGAGCGAGCGGTGCGGCAGCGGGTTCAGCCGCAGATCGCGCTCGGGGTCCCACTGCACACGCGCGGGCGAGCGGCGCAGCTGCCGCTTCCAGGCGTCCTGGCTCTCGTGCAGTTCGGGGACGTAGTGGGAGAGGCAGGAGTTCCGCAGCGCCCATGCGAAGCCCTCCCGGCCGATCTCGACGGCCAGCACGGTCTCCTGCCCCTCCTTCAGCCCCCATCCGCAGCGGTACATCATCCACAGGAACGACGGCTTGATCCAGGTCATCCGGTCCCGCTTCCACGCGGCCGGGAAACGCCCGTCGCGCGCGGCCGGGCCGCCGATCCCGGGGCGGTACGCCTGATAGACGGTCACCGTGTCCGCGGTGTATTGGGCCCGGATGCGGAACTTGGGTTCGGCGGTCCGTTCCGCTCGTACTGAATCATGTTCGTTCTCGTTCACAGCAATCTCGTTCACGGGGATCAGATTCGATCATCCGGGCGCCCGGGAGCCAGCGAATAACCGTCGGCGCACACCTCTTGGCGTGGCGCCGCTTCTGCCCCAAGACTGTTTCGATGACGCAGCGTGTACAGCTCGCGACCGTGATGGACCGGCTCGCCGTCGACGGACTGATCACCGAGTACGCGGTGGCCGTGGACGACGGCGACTGGGCGGCGTACCGGGAACTGTTCGCACCGGACGGCCGCGCGGACTACCGTTCGGCCGGCGGCATCGAGGGCGACGCCGCCCAGGTGGCCGGATGGCTCGCCCGGAGCATGGAACTCTTCCCGATGCGCCAGCATCTGATCGTCAACCGGCGGGTGCGGTTCGGGTATCTGGAACAGGACACCGGCGACACCGCCCGGGTCCAGGCCGACTATGTCAATCCGATGCGGTTCGCCGGCCACGACGGCGACTCCACGGCCCCCGACTTCGTGTGCGGCGGCCGCTACGCCTTCGGGCTCGTCCGTACGTACGACGGCTGGCGGCTGCGTGAGGTCGTCGTGCAGGAGAAATGGCGCCGCACCCCGCAGGGCCTCACCACCGACCAGCAGCCCTCCCCCACCTGAGCCCTCCGGCCCCCGGGCGCTCGCCCTCAGCCCGGCCCCGGCTCTGCCCTCCCCGCCCTCTCGCACCCCCGGCCCCTCCTCCGTGCCCCCTGTCGGAGATCGTCTCCGGCGCGCACACTGGAAGGACCCACACCGGGGAGGGATGCGCTGGATGAAGACGCCCGAATGGCTCACCTCCCGATGGCGGCGCGGTGCCGTCGCCGCCGTGGCCGGTGGGCTGCCCGTGCTCGCGTTCCCGGCGCCGGGCCTGTGGTGGGCGGCGTATGTGGCGCTGGTGCCCTGGCTGCTGCTGGTCCGCACTGCGGAGACGGGCCGGCGGGCGGTGTACGACGGCTGGGCGGGCGGTTTCGGCTTCATGCTGGCCATGCACCACTGGCTGCTGCCGAACCTGCATGTCTTCACCTTCGTCATAGCGGCCCTGCTGGGGGTGCTCTGGGCACCCTGGGGCTGGGTCGTGCGCCGTCTGCTCGCCGATACGCCCCCGCCCGGCCGGGCGGCCCTCGCGCTGCTGGTCGTGCCCTCGGGCTGGCTGGCGATCGAGCTGGTCCGCTCCTGGCAGGGGCTCGGCGGGCCCTGGGGGCTGCTGGGGTCCAGCCAGTGGCGGGTGGAGCCCGCGCTGCGGCTGGCCTCGGTGGGCGGGGTCTGGCTGATCAGCTTCCTGGTCGTGGCCGTGAACGTGGCGGTCGCCCTGCTCGTCACGGTACGTCCGGCCCGGGTCCCGGCCGTCGCCGGGCTGGTCGCCACCGTGGCCGTGACCTCGGCGGCCTGGCTGTGGGCGCCGCGCCCCGACGAGAGCGGCCGGGTGGCGCGGATCGCCGTCGTGCAGCCCGGTGTCACCCAGGGTGCCGAGAACCGGTTGGCCCGTGAGGAGACGCTCACCCGACAGCTGGCGGGCCGCGACCTGGACCTGATCGTGTGGGGCGAGAGCAGCGTCGGCTATGACCTCGCCGACCGGCCCGACCTCGCCGACCGCATCGCCGCGCTCGCCCGTGAGACCGGCACCGACATCCTCGTCAATGTCGACGCCCGACGCTCCGACCGCCCCGGTATCTACAAGAGCTCGGTGCTCGTCGGCCCCGACGGCCCGACCGGCGACCGGTACGACAAGATGCGGCTGGTCCCCTTCGGCGAGTACATACCGATGCGCTCCCTGCTCGGCTGGGCGACCTCCGTCGGCGAGGCGGCCGGTGAGGACCGCAGACGCGGCGCCGCCCAGGTCGTGTTCGACTCCGGGAACGGGCTGCGGATCGGCCCGATGGTCTGCTTCGAGTCGGCGTTCCCCGACATGAGCCGGAATCTCGCAGAGGACGGCGCCGAGGTGCTGCTCGCCCAGTCGGCCACGTCGACGTTCCAGCAGAGCTGGGCGCCGGAGCAGCACGCCTCGCTGGCCGCGCTGCGGGCCGCCGAGACCGGCCGCCCGATGGTCCACGCCACGCTCACGGGAGTCTCGGCGGTGTACGGGCCCGACGGCGAGCGCGTCGGCTCCTGGCTCGGCACCGACGAGAGCACGACAGCGGTGTTCGATGTGCCGCTGGCGACCGGTACGACACCGTACGTGCGCTTCGGTGACTGGCCGGTGCACGCGGCGCTGCTGGTGCTGCTGGGCTGGGCCGCCTTCGACGGCGTACGGGCCGTACGGCACCGGCGGCGCCCCGGCCCGCCGCGTCCCCCGGCTCAGACGGAGGACCGGCCCTCCACCTCCCGTACCACCCGCTCGCACATCTCGTGAGTCGCCAGCGCGTCCCGTGCGCTGAGCACCTTGCCCGCGCGCACCGCGTCGAGGAAGGCGAGCACCGCCTGTTCGATACCGCGCTGCCGGGCCACCGGCACCCAGTCGCCGCGCCGCCTCAGGGACGGCTGCCCCTTGTGGTCGATGACCTCGGCGAGGTTCACCACCTGCCGCTTGGTGTCCTGCCCGGAGACTTCGAGGATCTCCTCCGCCGAGCCGCTGAGCCGGTTCATGACGCCGAGCGCCGTGAAGCCGTCCCCGGAGAGCTGGAGCACGACATGGTGCAGCAGACCGTGCTCGGTGCGGGCCCGTACGGTCATGTCCTCGACCGGCCCGGGCACCAGGAACCGCAGGGTGTCGACGACATGGATGAAGTCGTCCAGGATCATCGTGCGGGGCCGTTCGGGCAGGCCGATGCGGTTCTTCTGCATGAGGATCAACTCGCGCGGATGGTCGGCGCACTGGGTGTACCCGGGCGCGTACCGCCGGTTGAAGCCGACGGCCAGTCCGATGTTCCGCTCCTCGGCCAGCCCCACCAGCCGTGCGGAGTCGGCGAGTTCGTAGGCGAGCGGCTTGTCCACGTACGTCGGTACGCCCGCCTCCAGCAGTCGGCCGACGATCTCGGGGTGGGCGCCGGTCGGGGCGTGCACGAAGGCCGCGTCGAGGTCCTGGGCGAGCAACGCGTCGAGGTCGGCGTGGCGTTGGCCCGGCAGGAGGCGCAGACCGTCGGCGACCCGGGTGAGCGTCGCGGGCGTCCTCGTCTGCATATGCAGTTCGATCCCGGGTTGGTGACCGAGCACCGGCAGATACGCCTTCTGCGCGATGTCGCCGAGTCCGATGCAGCCGACCTTCACGTGGGTCTCCCGTCTGGAGGGTCCGGAGGTGTGCCGTCGTAGTCACCTCTGGAGGCGTGCCATGGTGTGCCACACGATACGGCGTGGTGGTGGGCCGGGTCCGTGCGCGAGGATCGCGGTCATGACGACGCAGCGCAGCGAACCCTCCTTCACGGCCGACGAGCGAACCATGCTCGAAGGGTGGCTCGACTACCACCGCGAGACTCTGGCACTCAAGTGCGCCGACCTGGACGACGCCCGGTTGCGGACCGCCTCGGTGCCGCCCTCGGAACTGTCGCTGATGGGTCTCGTACGGCATATGGCGGAGGTGGAGCGCATCTGGTTCCGCAAGGTGCTGATGAACGACGACCTAGGGCCTCTCTACTTCAGCGACGCCGACCCCGACGGCGAGTTCCACCTCACGGAGCGGGACACCTGGGAGGAGGCGAACACCGCCTGGCAGACCGAGATCGAGGCCGCCCGCCGCAACGCGGCCGGCTTCGCCCTCGACGACCTCTCCAAGGGCACGCACAAGCGCCCCGGCCGCCGCCCCAGCCTCCGCTGGATCTACACCCACATGATCGAGGAGTACGCCCGCCACAACGGCCACGCCGACCTCCTCAGGGAAAGGATCGACGGGGTGACCGGGGACTGAGGGCGACGGCTGCCCGGGGGCGGGCCACGGCTGCCGGTGGGCCACGGCTGCCGGGGAGTCGGCGGACGTCTCGTCGCGTCGCAGTCGGAGCCCCGCGTCACCCATGTGGGGGCATCCTCCGCTTGCCCCCTCCCCAAAGTGGCGCGGACACAGCAGAGTTGCGCGCGTGCACCGACCGACCACCACCGCAACGCTCCTGGTCACCGTGGCCGTCTCGGCCCTCACCGGCTGCGTGACCACGAAACACCCGCCCCCGCCCGTCGTACCGCCCGCCCCGTCCCAGCCGTCCGAGCCCCGCCCCGACGGCACCACGGAGACGCAGATCGTGGAGGCGCCGGCGCGGGAGGCGCTGGAGTTGATCGGCCCGCCCCGGAAGCCGACGCCGAGCACCTCCGAGGCACCCGAACCCGCCACATCGACACCGGCCGCCGCAACGCCGCCGCCCACGCCCAGCGCACCGCAGCCGCCGCGGCCCCAGGAGAAGCGCCCCGCCCCGCCGGACCGGCAACAGCACCGCGAACCGTCGAAGTCCGCGGCCGAGGTGGAGATCCCGCCCGTCCCCGAGCCCTTCCCGACGGAACCGCCGAAGAAGAACGCGGACGTCTGCGCCCTGGGCCACAAGTACGGCGGCTGGGGCAAGGACACCCCGCAGTCACTCATCTGCAAGGACGTCTACGGCCGTTGACCCACCCGAGCCCGGCAAGCCCTCACCACTCGCGCTCCTGCTCCCGCTCAGCTCTCCTCCCACGCTAGGGCCGCTGTCTCGGCGGCCCCGGCGTCGTCCCCTCGGACGGGCCGTCCTCGTCGAGTTGGGCCGCCAGGCGGGTGAGGGCGGTGCGGATGCCGTCGTCGTAAGCGGCGCCGTAGCCGTCGTTGTGGCCGTTGTCGTCCAGTGTGCCGATGGCGGCCCTGGCGAGGCCCAGATGGCTGCGGGCGGCCTCCTGGCGGTCGAGCTTGGCGTAGTCGGCGGCGAGGTTCAGATGCAGCGAGGGGTAGAAGGCGCGTGCCGCGAGGCCGTCGCGGTGTTCCTCGGCGCTGGGGCTCCCTTCCGCCGCGCGGGCGTCGGTCAGCTCGCCCGCCGCCGACAACGCGCGGAGGTCCCAGGCCAGTTCATCGTACGGGTCGTCCTGGGTGTCGGCCATGTAGTGCGCCAGGGTGCAGCGGTGGAGCGGATCGCCGTCCTCACCGATCTCCGCCCACAGCCCGAGAAACCGCTCCCGGGCCTCCTCCCGGTCCCCCGCATGATGCAACATGACCACCTGCCCGATCCTGGTCATCATCCCGTCCACCGCCATCCGCTCCCGCCGCTCCACCACCACGACCTCCACCCTGACCGCCCCATCCCATCCGTCCCACCCGACGTTAGGGCCAGCCACTGACAATCCCACCCAGACAACCCGCCACACCCGAAGCAGCGCCCCGACGGCGGTACGAACCGAGCACGATGTGAGGCCGGGGGCGCGGGCCCCGTCACTCGACTCGGCCGCGGGCTGAGGGGCGGGGGCGGAGGCCGGGACCCGGGGGCGCGTGCCGAAGCTCGGGGGCACCGGGCCCCGGGGGCACAGGCCGGAGCCAGGGTGCCGGCCAAGGCCCGGGGCCGCTGGATCGAAGGCCCCGGGCCGGGGGCGGGGCCCAAGACACTGGGCCGGAGGCCGGGGGCCCGGGATCTCCGGCCGAGGCACTGGCCCGGGGGGTCGTAGGCCGGAGCCCGAAGGTTGAGGCCAGGCCCCGGACCGCCGGGCCGAAGGTCACATACCCCAAGGGCACTGGGCGGGAAGCCGCAGTCCGAGACCCAACGTCTCCGGCCGAGGCACGGCGACAGGGCCGGTGTCGGGCCCGGGCCGTGGGCGTAAGCAGGGGCCCCGAGGGTTGCAGGCCAAGGCCCCCGAGCACCGGGCCCCAGGTCGCATAACCAAGGACACTGGGCCGGAAGCCGCAGTCCGAGACCCAAGGCCTCCGGCCGAGGCACGGCGACGGGGCGGGGGGGCAGGTCTGAGGTCGCAGACCGGGTCCAAGGCATTGAGGCCAGAGGCCGGGGCCCGGTTCGCAGGCTGGGGCCCGAGTGGGCTGCACCGAAGATCCCGGCCCGGGGGTCGCGTTGCATGGCTCAAGGCCCTGGGCCGTAGGCCGGGGGCCTTGGGTCTCACGCCGCGGCCCGATGACCGGCCCGGGGCGCGGGCCGGGGGTCGCGGGCCGGAGCCCCAAGGTTGCAAGCCAAGGCCCCGGGACACCGGGGCGAAAGGCGCATGCCCCAAGGGCACTAGGCCGGAGGCCGAGGCACGACGACTGGGCCAGGGCACGGGCCGGAGGCCGCAACCCAGGGCTCACAGACCGGAGTTCACCCGGCGCCCCGAGGCCCACCGGCCAGCGCCACCGACGCCAACCGACCGGCCCCGCACCCGCACCACCGGACCCGGCCCAGCGCCCCCCGGCCCGGACCGGCACCACCGCCCATGCCCGTCGACGGACGCGCCCGACGAACGACTGGCCCCGCCCCGCCCCCGGCCCCACCGGCCGATCACGGCCCCCAGAACACCGGCCCACCGACCAGCGCGCCCGCCAACCAACCGAACCCACCCGTGGCCCACCGACCAGCCACGCCCTCACAAGACGGAACGGCCCCGCTGACCGACGCACCCGTCAACCAAGCAGCCCCGCCCCGGCCCCACCGACCAGCCACGCCCCCACAGGACGAAACGGCCTGCCGACCGGCGCGCTCGCCGGCCGACAAGCCCCGCCGCTCACCCCAAGTTCGGGATCGTCCAGTCGATCGGCTCGTGCCCCTGCTGGGCGATCGCCTCGTTGATCTGGGTGAAGGGGCGGGAGCCGAAGAACTTCTTGGCGGAGAGGGGGGAGGGGTGGGCGCCCTTGACCACGATGTGGCGGTCCTCGTCGATGAGGGGGAGCTTCTTCTGGGCGTAGTTGCCCCAGAGGACGAAGACCGCCGGGTCGGGCCGCTCGGCGACCGCGCGGATCACGGCGTCGGTGAACTTCTCCCAGCCCTTGCCCTTGTGCGAGTTGGCCTCGCCGGAGCGGACGGTGAGGACCGCGTTGAGCAGCAGCACGCCCTGCTCGGCCCACGGCATCAGATAGCCGTTGTCCGGGATGGGCGTACCCAGCTCGGCCTGCATCTCCTTGTAGATGTTCCGCAGGGACGGCGGCGTCTTCACCCCGGGCCGCACGGAGAAGCACAGGCCATGGCCCTGGCCCTCGCCGTGGTACGGGTCCTGGCCGAGGACCAGGACCTTGACGCTCTCGTACGGCGTGGCGTCCAGCGCGGCGAAGACCTGCTCACGCGGAGGGTAGACGGGACCCTTGGCTCGCTCCTCCTCGACGAACTCGGTGAGTTCCTTGAAGTAGGGCTGCTGAAGCTCGTCCCCCAGGACCCCGCGCCAGGACTCGGGCAGCATGGCGATGTCGGTCACGTCAACTTCCTCCGGTGTGCGCTCACTTCACGGCCGCAGAACATACGGCCATGGACGGCCGCGCCAGGCACGACCGTCGTCAGAGCACAGAACCTACAGGCGCCCACTGACAATCGGCGCGGGAGGCCGGAACCAGAACCGACCGGAACCAGAGCCGACCGGCACGCGGCCGACCGGCACACGGCCGACCCGGCCGGAAGACCATTCCTGCCAGTTCGGCCAGTCCTACCAGCTGGTCTTCCGGGACAGCTCCCACATGATCATCATGGTGGCGGGGTCGATGACCCGCTCCAGACCGGCGATCTCCTCGCTGGCGGCTGTGTACGACTTGCCCTGCCACAGCGGAATCAGCCGGGCGTCGTCGACGAGGATCTGCTGCGCCTCCTCGAACTCCTCGGCCACGGCACCGCGGTCGCTCTCGGCACGCGACTCCGGAATCAGCGTGTCGGTGATCTTGGGGGAGTCGTACGGGGTGCCGAGCGCGTTCTGCTCGCCGACGAAGGGGGCGATGAAGTTGTCGGCGTCGTTGAAGTCGGGGTTCCAGCCTCGCCCGAAGACCGGGTACTCGCCGTTCTGGTAGCCCTCGAAGTAGTCCTTCCAGGGCCGGCTCTTCAGGGTGACCGTGAACAGGCCGGAGGAGTCCAGCTGACGCTTCAGCTCCTCGAAGGCGGGCTTGGTCTGGGAGCCGTAGCGGTCGCTGGTGTACCAGAGGGTCAGCGGCACGGGGTCGGTGATGCCGGCGTCCTCCAGGATCTTCTTGGCCTTGGTGGCGCTGGGGCTGCCGTAGTCGTCGAAGAAGCCCGTGGTGTGGCCCACCAGACCCCTCGGGATCATGGAGTACAGGGGCTCGACGGTGTCCTTGTAGATGTTGTGGGCGAGCGCCGGCCGGTCGAGGACCTGGGCGACCGCCTTGCGGACGGCGGGGTTCTTGGCCCACTGGTCCTTGGGGTTGAACACCAGGTAGCTGATCTCGGTGGTGGCGTTCTCGACGATCTGCAGGCCCTCTTCCTCGTGGTTGGCCTGGAGGTCGACGATGTCCGCGGCGCCGAGACCTCGGTAGATGACATCGATGCTCTTGTCCTTGAGGGACTTGACCAGTTCGTCCGACTGCTGGAAGTAGCGAATCGTCACTGCGGAGTTCTTCGGCTCCGCCATGCCCTTGTAGCTGTCGTTGCGGACCAACTGGGCCTCGTTGCCCTCGTCGTAGGAGGCGAGGTTGTAGGGGCCGGAGCCGGTGATGCCGCCGTCCTCGCGGAGCTTGTCCGCCGGGTACTCCTCGGGGTCCACGATCGACATGGCGGGCGTGGTCAGCACGAGGGGGAAGGTGGCGTCGGGCTGGCTGAGATGGAAGACGACCTCGCGGTCGCCCTTCGTCTGCACCCGGTCCAGGCTGGTCAGCAGACCGGCGGGGCCACCGTTGACGTTGATCTTCTTGATGCGGTCGAACGAGTACTTGACGGCCTCGGCGTCCAGCGTGTGCCCGTTGGAGAACTTCAGGCCCTCGCGCAGTTTGCACGAGTACGTGGTGCTGGAGCTGTCGGAGAACTCGCAGCTCTCGGCGGCGTCCGGCACGGGCTCGGTGCCGCCGGGGGTGTAGTTCAGCAGGGGCTGGTAGACATTGCGCATCAGCTCCCAGGAGCTGTCCCAGGCGGCTGCCGGGTCCAGGGTGCTCGGCGCACTGGTGGTGCCCACGAAAATGGGGTCCGCGTCTTCGGAGGCGTCCGAGGAGAACACACCGCACCCGGTCACCAGGGATATGGACGCGATCGCCGCGAGGGGCGGCAAGTATCGGTTCCGGTTGAACACGTGCATGCTCCTCGAAATGCCGTACCAAGAGTGGCCGAACGATACCGCAGCCTCCGGTGGTCTCTCCCGCCCGGCTGGCCATGCCATGGATCAGCGATCTTGCGACGGCGGCGTCGCGCCCCGGTGAAGGTTGGGGGTGGACACCGGAAGCATTCGGTGAAACGGGCCCGAACGGCCACCACAAATGGGCCCGAACGGCCACCGCGAGGGGTGGCCGGAGGCCGTTCCTGCGCCCTGGGCCGGCGCCCACCACCATGTGGCCGACGCCGGGCCGGGAAGCCTGCCGACAGGGCTCAGCCGACGCCGGCGTTGAGAAAGATGCCGCCGTCCACCACGAGCGTCTGGCCGGTGATCCAGGCGGACTGCTCGGAGGTGAGGAACGCGGCGGCGCCACCGATGTCGGAGGGCACGCCGAGCCGGCCGAGCGGGTAGGACGCGGCGGCCTCCGCCTCCCGGCCCTCGTACAGCGCCTGGGCGAACTTGGTCTTCACCACGGCGGGCGCGATCGCGTTGGCCCGCACCTTCGGCGAGAACTCGTGCGCCAGCTGGATGGTCAGGTTGATCATGGCGGCCTTGCTGATGCCGTACGCGGCGATGAACGGCGAGGCCGAGACACCGGCGACCGAGGCGATGTTGACGATCGCTCCACCGTTGTCCTTCTGCCAGGCGTGCCAGGTCTTCTGGGCGAAGCCGAGGGCCGAGAGGACGTTGGTCTCGAAGACCTTGCGCGCCACGTTCAGGTCCATGTCCGCGATCGGGCCGAACACCGGGTTCGTACCGGCGTTGTTGACCAGATAGTCGACGCGGCCGAAGGCCTCCATGGTGCGCTCGACGGCGACGGCCTGGTGGGCCTCGTCGTGTGCCTTGCCCGCGACGCCGATGACGCGGTCGGCGCCGAGCTGCTCCACGGCCTCCTTGAGCGCGTCCTCGCCCCGGCCCGTGATGCAGACCCGGTCGCCGCGCGCGACGAGGGCCTCGGCGATGCCGTAGCCGATGCCGCGGCTGGCGCCGGTGATGAGGGCGACCTTGCCCGAGAGTGCGGGCGGTTCCACCGAAGTCATGTTCCTGGTCCTCTAGTCGAGCGGTCCGCCGGCGACGTACAGCACCTGGCCGGAGACGAATCCCGCGTCGTCGCCCGTGAAGTAGGCGATGGCACCGGCGATGTCCTCGGGCTCGCCGACACGCTGCACGGGGATCTGGGTGGCGGCGGCGGCCTTGAAGTCCTCGAAGCCCATGCCGACGCGTGCGGCGGTCGCGGCGGTCATGTCGGTGGCGATGAAGCCGGGGGCGACGGCGTTGGCGGTGACACCGAACTTGCCCAGCTCGATGGCGAGGGTCTTGGTGAAGCCCTGCATGCCCGCCTTGGCGGCGGAGTAGTTGACCTGGCCGCGGTTGCCGAGCGCGGAAGACGACGACAGGTTGACGATGCGGCCGAACTTGGCGTCCACCATGTACTTCTGACAGGCCTTCGACATCAGGAAGGCACCGCGCAGATGGACGTTCATGACCGTGTCCCAGTCGGACACGCTCATCTTGAACAGCAGGTTGTCGCGGAGCACACCCGCGTTGTTGACGAGGATCGTCGGGGCGCCCAGCTCCTCGGCGATCCGGGTGACGGCGGCCTCGACCTGGGCCTCGTCGGAGACGTCGCAGCCGACCGCGAGCGCCTTGCCGCCGGCGGCGGTGATCTTCTCGACGGTGTCCTTGCACGCGGCCTCGTCGAGGTCGATCACGGCGACCGCGCGGCCCTCGGCGGCCAGCCGTACGGCGGTGGCGGCACCGATCCCGCGCGCGGCACCGGTGACCACGGCTACCCGCTGCTCAGTGGTGGACATTGCTGCATCTCCTCGCCCTTGAGAACGTACGCCCATATGGTGAGCGACCGCTTAGTACCTTCAGCAGACGTGACGCTAGAAGCCCTGGCACGCGGTGTCAACGGCACACGGGGCCGGTGTGATCGATTACCTCACCAGCAGATCCAGCAACCGTTCCGGTTCCCCGGCCGGATCGGAGGTGAGCCCGGTGTGCACGGGTCCGGGCTGGACGACCGTCGAACGGGGCGCGACGAGCCAGCGGAAGCGGCGCCCGGCGTCGTCGCGCGCCGCCTGTCCGGCCGCCTCTCCCCCGGCGCACACGCCCTCGACGGCGCGCAGCGCGGCGCGTACGCCCGCCACGTCCGCCCCCGGGTCGAGTGCCAGCAGCTTGGTCTCGTCCAGATGGGTGCGGGCGGCCACGAAGGACCGGGCACGGCAGTACACCAGCACACCGGCGTTGAAGCACTCCCCGCGTTCGACGCGCGGCACGACCCGCAGCAGCGCGTACTCGTAGACGTCCTGTTCTCTGGCGCGGGTCGCCAGGGTGCGCTCGCTCACGAGATCCCCTCGATGCGTTCGATCCCCTCGATGCGTTCATGGATGACGGCGGCACGGGCCACCAGAGGCTCCGCATAGGCCTGCCGGAGGGCATCCGGTGACGCGAAGCCGGGCTCGTCCGTCAGCCACACCTCGGGGATCTCGGCGGTGACCTCGGCGAGCAGTTCCTCGGTGACCAGGGGGGCCAACTCGGCCGCGGCGGCCCCGACATCGGGGGCGAAGGAGAGCAGGGCGTGGTCCGAGGCGTCGTAGCCGCGGGTGGACCAGGCGGCGGCGCCGGGCCAGTTGTGGTGCCAGATCATGGTGGCGCCGTGGTCGATGAGCCACAGCTCACCGTGCCACATCAGCAGGTTGGGGTTGCGCCAGGAGCGGTCGACGTTGTTGATCAGCGCGTCGAACCAGACGATCCGCCCGGCCTCCTCGGGGCTCACCGCGAAGGCGAGCGGATCGAAGCCCAGGGCGCCGCTGAGGAAGTCCATCCCGAGGTTGGTGCCGCCGCTGGACTTCAGCAGTTCCTGCACCTGCTCCTCGGGTTCGCCGAGCCCGAGCACCGGGTCGAGACCGACGCTCACCAGCCCCGGCACGCGCAGCCCGAGCCGCCGGGCCAGCTCACCGCACACGACCTCCGCGACCAGCGTCTTACGGCCCTGTCCGGCGCCGCTGAACTTCAGGACGTACATCCCGCGGTCGTCACCCTCGACAAGCCCCGGGAGCGAGCCGCCCTCACGCAAGGGCGTGATGTAGCGGGTCGCGGCGACCTCTTTCAACACGTTCCCAGGCCACCCATCTCTTCGACCTCGCGCTCCATGCGAAGTGAGCATAGTAACCGAGGGTGATCACCAACGAGCAGCATCCGATCCGGCGTCCGGGAGGGGCAGGCCCAGGTGGTCGCGCAGGGTGGGGCCCTCGTACTCGGTGCGGAAGACGCCGCGTTCCTGGAGCAGGGGGATCACTCGGTCGACGAACTCGTCCAGACCGCCCGGGGTGAGGTGCGGGACGAGGATGAAGCCGTCAGCGGCGTCGGTCCGCACATGCTCGTCGATGGCGGCGGCGACCGAGGCGGGGGTGCCGATGAAGGACTGCCGGGCGGTCTGCTCGATGGCCAGCTCGCGGATGGACAGCTGCTTCGCCTCCGCCACGGCCCTCCACCGCTCCGCGATGCCGAACCGGTCGCCCGAGTGGGCCCAGCCCTGGACCACGTCGCTGTCCGGCACCGGGTCGATGTCGGGCAGCGGACCGTCGGGGTCGTACGCGGAGAGGTCGCGGCCCCAGACGTTCTCCAGGAACGCGATGGCGGTCTGCGGGCTGACCTGCTGCCGGCGGATGTGCGCGGCCCGCTCCTGTGCCTCGGCCTCGGTGTCCCCGAGTACGAAGGTGGCCGCCGGCATGATCTTCAGCTCGTCCGGCTGCCGGCCGTACCGTGCCAGGCGCCGTTTGACGTCGGCGTGGAAGGCGCGGCCCGCCTCCAGGGTGCCGTGGCGGCTGAAGACGACGTCGGCGGTGCGGGCGGCGAACTCGCGTCCCTCGTCGGAGTCCCCGGCCTGGATCAGGACCGGATGCCGTTGCGGCGAGTGCGGCAGGGTGGCGCGGGCCGTGATGTCGAACTGCGGGCCGGTGTGGCGTACGGTGCGCGGGGCGCCGCCGGGCGGCCAGGAGTCCCACAGGGCACGGGCCACCTCGACGAACTCCTCGGCCCGCGCATACCGGTCCGCGCGGTCCAGATAGCCGCCGCGGCGGAAGTTGGCGCCGGTGAAGGCGTCGGAGGTGGTGACCACGTTCCAGGCGGCGCGTCCGCCGGAGAGGTGGTCCAACGAGGCGAAGCGGCGGGCGAGTTCATGGGGCTCGTTGAAGGTCGTGTTGACGGTGGCGGCCAGGCCGAGGTGTTCGGTGACGGCCGCCAGCGCGTTCAGCACGGTCAGGGACTCGGGGCGCCCGACGACGTCGAGGTCGTGGATGAGGCCCTTGCGCTCACGCAGCCGCAGGCCCTCGGCCAGGAAGAAGAAGTCGAACCTGCCGCGCTCCGCCGTGCGCGCGAGATGCCGGAAGGACGAGAAGTCGATCTGACTGCCGGAGGCGGGGTCCTGCCACACGGTGGTGTTGTTGACACCGGGGAAGTGCGCGGCGAGGTGAACTCGCTTGGGAGTACGGGTGGTTGCGGAGGCGGGCGTCATCGGGCAGCCGCCTCCGCTTCGCCGGCGGATCGGGAGTGCTGAACGTGCTGGGCGTATTGATCGGCGGGGCGCGGCAGGCCCAGGTGGTCGCGGAGGGTGCGGCCGGTGTAGTCGGCGCGGAACAGGCCGCGTTCGCGCAGCGCCGGTACGAGGTCGTGGACCACTGCGGGCAGATCGGCGGGGGCCGAGGCCGGGAGGAGATGGAAGCCGTCGACGCCGGTGGCCGCGTACCAGTCGGCGAGCAGATCGGCGAGGTCAACGGCGGCGCCGGTGAAGCCCAGTTCGGCGGGCGGGAGGCTTCCGGGCCGGGTGCCGCCCCGGAGGTCGACCGTCCCGCTGCCACCCCCGACAGCGACGGTCCCGGTGCCGCCCCCGAGATCGACCGCGACGCGGACCAGCACCCGCAGCGCCCGCGGGTCGCGTCCGCTCTCCGCCACCCGGTGCAGCAGCGCCGCGTGGGCGAGCCGGGCCGTGGTCGGCTGGTCGGCGTCGAGGAGTACGACGTCGGCGTGGCTCGCGGCCAGTTCCCAGCGGCCGTCCGAGTCGTGCACGTCGAGCGCGACGGCGACGGGCGGTCGCCCCTGGGGCGGGCGGGGGACGGTGGACGGGCCTCGGACGGAGAAGTGCGGGCCCTCGAAGTCGATGTAGTGCAGCCGTTCCCGGTCGATGAAGCGGCCGGTGGCGGCGTCCCGGATCTCCGCGTCGTCCTCCCAGCTGTCCCACAGCCGGGCGGCGACCTCGGCGGCGTCGGCCGCCTCGGCCCACAGCTCGGCCGGAGGCGCACTCTCGCGGCGGCCCACGGCGCGGGCCTCGGCCTCGGTGCCGGAGACGTCGACCAGCCAGCCGGCCCGCCCCTCGCTGACGAAGTCCAGGGTGGCCAGGGCGGTGGAGGTGTGGAAGGGCTCGGTGTGCGTGGTGGTCACCGTCGGCACCAGCCCGATCCTGCGGGTCAGGGGCGCGAGGCGGGCGAGGACGGCCACCGCGTCCAGTCGGCCGGCACTGTCGTCGGGCGGCGGCCCCAGCCAGTCGCCGACGGTGACGAAGTCCAGGGAGCCCTGCTCGGCGAGGCGGATCAGGTCCGTCCAGTAGGCGGCGGTGAGGGACTCGGCGGGATGAGGGCCGGTCCGACCGGTCCCACCGGTCCCGCCGATTTCGATGGAGAGGTGGAGTTCGCGGGGCATGACCTCGTGTCCTGTACGAAGGGTTCGGTACGAAGGGTTCGGTACGAAGTGACCGATGAAGAGGGGCTGGTGAGAGAGCAGGGGTGCGCGGGCGCCGTACGGCCCGCGCACCCCGGTTCGGCTACTGGTTGCTCTTCGGCAGACCCGGCGGGTTGATCTCCGACTTGGTCACGGCCTCGTCGGACAGGCCCCAGCGCGCGAGCACCTTCGCATACGTGCCGTTCTCGATGACGTGGTTGAGCGCGTCGGCGAGCGGCTTGGCCAGTCCGCTGTCCTTCTTCGTGGTCGCCGCGATAAGGCCCTGGAGGGTGGCGCCCGCACCGGAGTACGTGCCGACGACCTCGGTCTTTCCGGTGGTGGCCGCATGGTAGGCGGCGGTCGGGTTGGGGCCGAGGTAGAGGTCGATGCGGCCGGACTGGAGGGCGAGGTAGGTGTCGCTGTCGTTCTGGTAGTACTTGATGTCCACCGGCTTGCGGCCGGCCTTCTCGTTCTCCTCGCTCCACTCGATCAGCAGCTTCTCCTGGTTGGTGCCGCTGCCGACGGCCACCGTCTTCCCTGCCACGTCCTCGGGCCCGCTGATCTTCAGGCCGCTGCCCTTCTTCGCCTCGAAGCCCAGGTTGTCCTCGCGGTAGGTGGCGAAGTCGTACTTTTCCTTGCGTTCCTCGGTGACGGTGATGTTGCTGAAGCCGACGTCGTACTTGGCGCTGTCGAGGCCGACGAAGATGTTCTCCCAGGAGACCGGGTTGAGGTGCGGCTTGAGGCCGAGCACATCGGCGACGAGGTGGGCGATGTCGGGTTCGACGCCGATGAACGTCTTGTTGTCGGTGGCATAGAAGGTCAGCGGCGCCGATGAACCGGAGGAGTGGACGATCTCCAGCGTGCCTCTCTCGCGGATCGCGTCCGGGACCTCGGCGGCGATGGAGTCGACCTTGTCGGTGGTGACGCGGTTCTGGTCCGGGGTCAGGTTGATCTTCGTCTTCGTGCCGGTCGTGTCCGCGACCTCGGTGGTTCCGCCGTCCGAGGGGTTGCCGCAGGCGGCGAGGACGAGGGCGGAGGCGAGTCCCAGCGCGACTGCGGTGGATCGGCGGACGAGGTGGTGGGACACGGCGGTACTCCTTGCAGAGGGAAGGGGAGGGAAGGGAAGAGGGGGATGGGGTGAGGAGTGGTCAGAGGACCTTGGAGAGGAAGGCGCGGGTGCGCTCGTGCCGTGGGGCGTCCAGGACGGCCGCGGGCGGCCCCTGCTCCACGACGACTCCGCCGTCCATGAACACCACGGTGTCGGCGACCTCGCGGGCGAAGCCGATCTCGTGGGTGACGACGATCATGGTGGTTCCGGTACTGGCCAAGTCCTTGATGACGTCGAGGACTTCGCCGACCAGCTCCGGGTCGAGTGCCGAGGTGGGCTCGTCGAAGAGCAGCACCTTGGGTTCGAGGGCGAGTGCGCGGGCGATGGCCACGCGCTGCTGCTGGCCGCCGGAGAGCTGGCGCGGATAGGCGTCGGCCTTGTCGGCGAGGCCGACCCGGTCGAGGAGCCGGCGGGCGGTCTCCTCGGCCTCCTTGCGCGGGCGGCGCAGCGCGGAGACCGGGGCCTCGACCAGGTTCTCCAGGGCCGTCAGATGGGGGAAGAGGTTGAAGTTCTGGAAGACGAACCCGATGTGGGTCCGCTGCTTCAGGACGTCCTTCTCCTTCAGCTCGTGCAGCTTGTTCCCGGAGCGGCGGTAGCCGATGAGTTCGCCGTCGATGCTGATCCAGCCGCTGTTGACCTTCTCCAGGTGGTTGATAGTGCGCAGCAGCGTGGACTTGCCGGAGCCGGACGGGCCGAGGATCACGGTGACCTCGCCGGCCCGGACCTTGAGGTCGACGCCGCGCAGCACCTCAAGGGGGCCGAAGCTCTTGTGGACGCCGTGGACGTCCACCATCACCTCGCTGCTCATCGGCTTTCTCCCAGGGACTTGAGGGGTACGACGGGCTGGTTACCCCGGGCCGCCGCCGCCCGGAGATCGCGTAGGAAGCGCCGGGCGCGCTGGACGGGGGTGGGCGGCGGGGTGCGGTCGGCGCCTCGGGCGTAACGCCGCTCCACGTAGTACTGAGCGATGGACAGCAGCGAGGTGAGGACGACGTACCAGGCGGTGGCGACCATCAGCATCGGGATCACCCGGCCGGTGCGGTTGTAGATGACCTGCACCTGGTAGAACAGCTCGCCGATCGCCATGACGTAGACCACCGAGGTGCCCTTGAGCAGGCCGATGATCTCGTTGCCGGCCGTGGGCAGAATGGCGCGCATGGCCTGGGGCAGCACGATCCGGCGGATCTGTCTGAGCCGGGGGATGCCCAGCGCTGCGGCGGCCTCCAGCTGTCCGTGGTCGACGGCGATGACTCCGCCCCGGACGATCTCGGCAGCGTACGCGGCCTGATGCAGCGACAGCCCGATGATCGCCGCCCCCATGGTGCCGATCAGGCTGTTGCTGTCGACGGACCAGAACACCGGGCCGAAGGGGATACCGACGCCCAACGAGTCGTACAGGGCGCTGAGATTGAACCAGAACACCAGCTGGACGATCATCGGGATGGACCGGAAGATCCAGATGTAGGACCAGGCGACGGTCCGCAGCACCGGGCTGCGCGACAGCCGCATGAAGGCCAGCACCGTCCCCAGGAGGAAGCCCAGCACCGTGGCGTAGGCGGTGAGTTGGAGGGTGACGCCGATCGCCTCGACGATCGTCTCCGAGAAGACGTAGTCGAAGAAGACGTTCCACTCCCATACGGGGTTGGTGGCCAGGCCGTGCGTGAACTGGGTGACCAGCACGATCACGGCGACGGCCGCCACCCACCGGGCGTAGTGGCGGGCCGGGACGACCTTGAGCGAGGCCGGGTCGTCCTTCGCGGGCGGGGTCCCCGGGCCGTCGCCCGAGGAGTCCACGCCGGTCGGCGCGGCGGCGGGCAGGAGGGCTGCGGTGCGCGGGCGTGGTCTGATGCCGTTGACGTTCACAGCTCGGCCGCCTTTCCCACGGGTTCCCGCGGCGCGAGGTGCTTCTCGAACGGCAGTCGGCCGATGGTCTCCGGGTCGGCCTCCGTGTCGAACAGCGGTGTGTAGCCGGTGGCCAGGTAGAGGCCGCGGGCCTCGGGCTGGCGTGACCCGGTGCTCAGGAAGATCCGCCGGTAGCCGCGTGCGCCCGCCTCACGCTCCAGCTCGGCGATGACACGGCGCGCGAGACCGCGGCGGCGGTGGGCGGAGTGGGTCCAGATCCGCTTGAGTTCGGCGGTGGCCGCGTCGTAGCGGCGGAAGGCACCGCCGGCCACGGGCTCGCCGCGTTCCAGCAAGAGCAGGAGCAGACCGCCGTACGGTTCCGTGAACTCCTCGTCGGGGTAGCGGGAGATCTCGCTGTGCGCGTCCTTGCCGTAGCGCTTGGAGTACTCGTCGCCGAGTTCGCGCAGCAGGGGTCTCACGCGTGGGTCGGAGACGGGGACTTGAATGACCGTCAACTCGGCTGTGGATGACGGTGGTTGGGCGAGGGACGTCATCGGTTCACCGCCGCGAGGTCCTGAAGACCGTGTGCGCCCTGCTTGGCATCCCGCTCCGCGTCGCGCTTGGCGACCTCCTCGCGGACGATCGGGATCACGTACCGGCCGAAGTCGATGGCGTCGCCCAGCAGGTCGTAGCCGCGCGCGGAGAGGATGTCGACGCCGAGGTCGTAGTAGTCGAGCAGCGCCCGGGCGACCGTCTCCGGAGTGCCGACCAGGGCGTTGGAGTTGCCCGCGCCGCCGGTCGCGGCGGCGGTCGGGGTCCACAGGGCGCGGTCGTAGCGCTCTCCCGCCTCGGCGATGGCGAGGAGACGCTGCGAGCCGGCGTTCTGGGGCTGGGCGTGCCCGTTGTGGCGCTTGGTGATCGCCTCGCCCCGGTCCTTGCGGGCCTTGATCGCGCCGACCGTGCGATGCGCCTTCTCCCAGGCCAGTTCCTCGGTCGGGGCGATGATCGGGCGGAAGGCGACCTGTATACGGGGCACATCGGTGCGGCCCGCGGCCTTCGCGGCGGCCTTGACGTTCTCGATCTGCTCGGCCGTCTTCGCGAGGGGCTCGCCCCACAGGCAGTAGATGTCGGCCTCGGCGCCCCCGGCGGCGTACGCGGCGGGCGACGAGCCGCCGAACGACACGTTCGGACGGGGCTGTTGGACCGGGAAGACATCGCTGACGAAGTCGTGGAAGCGGTAGTGCTCGCCCTCGTGGTCGAAGGACTCGTGGGTGGTCCAGATCTTCTTCACGATCCGGATGTACTCGCGGGTACGGGCGTAGCGCTCGTCCTTGGTGAGGGTGTCGCCCTCGCGGCCCTGCTCGCGGTCGTTGCCGCCGGTGATGAAGTGCACCGTCAGCCGGCCCTCGCTGATCCGGTCGAGGGTGGCGAAGGTCTTGGCGGCGAAGGTGGGGTACGAGACGTTGGGCCGGTGGGCCAGCAGGATCTGGAGGCGGTCCAGGTGGCTCGCGATGTACGCGGCGGCCGGTGCGGGGTCCGGCGATCCGGAGCCGTAGGCGAACAGCACCCGGTCCCAGCCGTGGTCCTCGTGCGCCCGGGCGAGCCGGAGCGTGTACTCCTTGTCGAAGGCCGCGCCGGAGCGCGGGGTGGTTTCGGAGCCGTCGTTGGTGGCGGCGATGCCGAGGAATTCCACGGGCATGGGAGTGGCTGCCTTTCGAGAGCGACCGCACACAGGCATGACGGAATGGCCTTGTGTGGAGGCGTGTTTGACGGTCCGTCAGCGAGACGACGGGCCGGTGCAGAAGTGACGACGTCGGGCGTCAGGCGTCAGGCGTCGGACGTCAGGCGTCGGACGTCAGGCGTCGGACGTCAGGCGTTGGACGTCGGGAGAAACAGTGCGGTTTTCGGCAGCGCGCATGGAGAGACAACTCGGCCCGCGACGGGGTTCACCGAGGGAGGGAAGGGCCGGTCAGACGGCCCGCTGCCGAGTCAGGCGCAACACGCGGCGGACCACACCCGACCGAAGTCGATGTGGTCGCGCGAGACCAAGCGCTGCTGGGCATTCATGCGGTCAATTGAGCAGTACGCCATGCCGTTCGTCAAGCCGCGCCCGGGCACAGTGAGACCTTCCCCACTTTCCCTACCGGATTACTAGGGAAATCTTGACGGTGCCGAGCGGAGACACGCAGCATGGTGAACATGTCCCGTACACAGCAACGACTCGTTCGTCGTCGGCATGTCGACTTTGGTCACGTCGTCAGCGCCGCCTGCTGTCACGCGTAAGGCACAGGGCTCCTTCATCCGCCCGTGCCGCTCCGCTCACCTTTCCCAGGCGATCAGACCCTCCGACGCTCCGACGAATTCACCCCCTGCGTCTGATGGTCCGCCACACTTCCGAGGGACAACCGCCATGACCACGGCACTTCCGGCTCAGGCCACTCCACACGATCAGCCGCTCTCCGACGCACGCCATCTCCGTCTGGTGGGCGACAGCGCGCGGAGCGCCGCCGAGGGACACGCATCCGCGCCGCTCGTCGGCTATCTCGTGCTCGTCCCCGAAGGCACCGATCTCACCGAACTCTTCGTCAAGGACAGGCCACGGCCCGAGATCCGACCGGTCGTCACGACGGACTCGATCCGCGTCCGGCAGACGGCGGACGAAGCCGCCCCCATCGAGGCCGCCCCCAGCGAAGCCGCCCCCATCGAGGCCGTCCACCTCGACACCGTCCCCGCCGAGGCAAGCCGCGCCGACGCCATCCGCGCCGACACCGCCCACACCGACGCCATCCGCGTCGACCCCGCCCGCCATGTCGCCGAGGTGGACGGACGCGAACTCGACCTCACCTACCTGGAGTTCGAGCTGCTGGCGCATCTCGTACTGCATCCCGACCACGTGCATTCGCGCGATCGGCTGGTGACCGCCGTCTGGGGCTACGACCACATCGGCGACGGCCGCACCGTGGATGTCCACATCGCCCGACTGCGCCGCAAGCTGGGCGAGGCCCACCGGCACCGGATCGTCACCGTTCGGCGCGTGGGCTACAAGTACGTGCCCGACCGGCGGGAGAGCCCCAACGCCGCGCTCTGCGGCCGACCTTGAGGAGACCACGTCCATGGGCCCTGCCTGCGCGCCCTCCGGCCCCGCCTCGCCGTCCGGCCCCACCGGGCCCGGCGACGCGCACTGGCTGCGCGTGGCCCGCGAGGCGGCGGACGACCTGGCCACGGACACGGTGGCCAGGGAGCAGGCGGGCAAGGCCCCGGTCGACGAAGTGTCCCGGCTGCGCGAAGCCGGGCTGCTGACGCTCCTCGTGCCGGCCGACTCCGCGGGAGGCGGCGCGGGCTGGCCCACGGCCTACGCCGTCGTCCGGGAGATCGCCGCGGCCGACGGCGCGATCGGTCAACTGCTCGGCTGTCACTACTTCCTGTCGTGGAGCGCCCGGTTCTTCGCCGGGCCCGCTCCCGCCGCACGGATCGAGGAGCGGTCGGCGGCCGAACAGTGGTGCTGGGGCGGCGGTTTCGCCCATCGGGAGCCGCCGCTGAGGCTGACCAGGGCCTCCCACGGCCTGGTCCTCGACGGTCGGCAGAGCTACACGACCGGCGTCCTGGTCGCCGACCGCCTCGCCGTGCGCGCCGTACGGGAGAGCACGGGTGAACCACTCGCCGTCGTCATAGATCCCGCCCGTCGCGGCGTTCGGATCGACGGCGACACCGACACCTTCGGCCAGCGGCTCGCGGCCGGCGGCAGCGTGGAGTTCGACGGTGTCGCGGTGAGCGGCGACGACGTACTCGGGTCCCTGTCGGCGGACGAGGACTTGCTGTCGCCCCGGGCCGCCCTGGCATCGCCGGTCGGTCATCTCGTCTCCGTCCAGTTCCTCCTCGGCATGGCCGAAGGGGTGCTGGCCGAAGCCCGTGAGTACAGCAGGCCGGGCCACACGCCCCGGCACCCCGCCTGGCCGGTCGGCACCGCCCACGACCCGCAGGCGCTGACCGCGTACGGCGAACTCACCGTGCTCACCCGCTCCGCGTCCGCGCTCGCCGACCAAGCGGTGGCCGCCGTGCGGGACGCGCTGGCACTCGGCGAGGACCTCACCTATGACGAGTACGCGGACATCTCTACCCTCGTCGCCATGGCCGAAGCCGCCGCGTCCAGGGCGGCGCAGGAGTCCACCACCCGCGCCCTCGACATCATCGGCGCCCGCTCCGCCTCCGCACGCCTGGGCTTCGACCGCTTCTGGCGCAACACCCGGACCCACACGCTGTACGAGCCCCTCACCCATCGCCTCCGCGACGTCGGCGACTACTACCTCAACGGCACCCACCCGCCGTTCGCCCTGCCCACCTGACTCGCGAGGCGGCGGCGCCCGGCCCGGCGATCACGCCCACCGATCCGCTGTCCACGCCCACCGATCCGCTGTTCCACGCCGACCGACAGCATTACGACAGCTGCACTTGACGCGCTCGTGATGTCCGGCGGGCCAAGATGTGCACTCTGCTGAATGTTCAAACACCGACCGGCCCTGTGCCGGGCCGTTCAGCGGGAGCCATGAGTGTCCGCGCCCGACGGCGCGTATTCATGGGCGAAGGTGCAAAGGAAAATCGGAAGGAATCGTCGGCATGACCAGCAAAACGATCAAAACCGCGGTGGAACCGGCTCGCCGTACCGTCGTCACGGCGGCCGGTGTGGCGGGGCTCGCCGTCGCGCTGACCGCGTGCGGGTCGGGGGACGACTCCTCGGACTCGTCCGGCTCGTCGGACACCCAGGCGGGCAGCGACGCGAACGCCGACGCCGGCAGCGGCAGCGCGGGCGGCGACGACAGCGCGTCCGGCTCCGGCGGCACCGAGATCGCCAAGACGTCCGACATCCCCGAGGGCGGCGGCAAGGTCTTCGAGAGCGAGGGCGTCGTCGTCACCCAGCCGACGGCCGGCACCTACAAGGCGTTCTCCGCCACCTGCACCCATCAGGGCTGCGCGGTGAAGTCGATCGCCGACGGCGTGATCAACTGCCCCTGTCACAACAGCAACTTCTCGGTCACCGACGGCAGCGTGAAGAGCGGCCCGGCGACCAAGGCGCTCCCCGAGAAGCAGGTCACCGTCGACGGCGAGTCGATCATGCTCGCGTGACGCTGCTCAACCGTTCGACCGCCCGGGCTCTTTGAGACAGCCCAGCACCTCGTCCGTGGTCGCGACCGTGGCGACCAACGCGAGGGTGTGGCGGATCATCGCGGGGGTGTAGTCGGCAGGCACCCCCGCGATGGCGTCCCCGGGCACGACGACCCGGTAGCCGAGGTTCACCGCGTCGAACACCGCGTTCGGCACGGCCACATTGGCCGAGACCCCGGTGACGATCAGCGTGCGACAGCCGAGGTTGCGCAGCAGCGCGTCGACATCGGTACCGGCCAGCGGGGACAGCCCGTGCAGCCGTCGGACGACCAGGTCCTCGTCGGCGACCTCGATGGGCGGCGCGACCCGTACCGCCGAAGTGCCCGTCAACTGCCGTACGGGGAGCCGCGCGGCGGCGTGGAAGAGGCGGGCGTTCTCGTTCGAACCCCGCCCGTCGGGCCGCCGCTCGGCGACGGCGTGCACGACCTGCACCCCGCGCTCGTGCGCCGCCGCGACCAGCAGGGCCACATTGCCGAGCGCCCCCGACGACCGTGCCTCGGCGGCCAGTTCGGGCAGCGCGCTCTCCGGTCCGACGACACCTCGCTGGCATTCGACGGTGAGCAGAACGGTCGCACCGGGTTCGAGCAGCCCGGCCAACTCCCGCCGCCGCTTCGCCTCCCGCGCCTCACCAGTGTCCGGCCCCTCACTCCCGTACGGCCTCGCCCCACGCTCGTACGACGGCATGGCGTCCCCTTGTCGCCGGTGGTCGGGGCGGGTGAGCGTAACGCCCCTTGCATGTGGACGGAAGACTGTCCATGCTCATCGGACGCCACGTCTCCGACCCATGTCAGCGGAGGGGAAAACCATGGCCGTCACTCAGCGCCGGGGCCGGAAGATCATGATGGAGCCCGGTGAGCTGGACGAATTCCTCGGCGCCCAGCGGACCTGCCGGGTCGCGACCGTCTCCGCGGACGGCTCCCCTCATGTCAGCCCGCTCTGGTACGTCTGGGACGGCACCTCGCTGTGGCTGTACTCGATCACCCGCAGCAAGCGCTGGGCGGCCCTGCGCCGCGACCCGCGCGTCGCCGTGGTAGTCGACGCCGGGGAGGAGTACGGCGAACTGCACGGTGTCGAGCTGTCCGGCACCGTTGAGGTGGTGGGCGAGGCTCCCCGTACCGGCGAGCCGAATCCCGAACTCGTCGAGGTGGAGCGGCTGTTCGCCCGCAAGAACTTCGCCGTCGACGAGATGCCCCACGACGGCCGCCACGCCTGGCTCCGTCTGACACCGGAGACGGTCACGTCATGGGACTTCCGAAAGCTGGGGTCGCTGGGCCGCTAATGCCCGAGTAACGACCGCCGCCTCCTGGCCGGAACCAGACCACCGGCTGGTACCGGGCCACCGGCCGCCAGTACCCAGCCCACCGGCCGGTACCGGGCCACCGGCCGGTACCAGCGGCCCTCGGCCCTCGGTCCCAACCCAGTCGCTACCCCCGGCACGCGTCCCCCGCCGACGCCAATGCCCGCACGGCCGCCCTGATCGACGGTCGTCGGTCGGCGTCGGCCCGCCAGACGGCGTAGACGCTGCGGTGGACGCGGTGGCGTACCGGCACGGTGCGTACTCCGGCCGGCATCGGGTCGCGGCCGAGTCGGGGCGCGATGCAGACGCCCAACCCGGCGGCGACCAGGGCGAGTTGGGTGTGGTGTTCACCGGCGCGGTGGGCGATGCGGGGCTCGATGCCGTTGCCGCGCAGGGTGTAGAGCAGCCATTCGTGGCAGAACGCGCCCTCGGGCCAGGCCACCCACGGCTCGTCCGCCAGTTCCTGCAGATCGATCTCGTCGCGCTCGGCCAGGGCATGCCCCTCGGGCAGCGCCACCTCCACGGGGTCATCGAGGATGGCAGCCCGGGCAAGCCCCTCGGGCACGGGCAGCGGCTTGTTGTACCAGTCGAGCACGACGGCGAGATCGGCATCGCCCCGGATCACCGCGCCGATCGCCAGTTCGGGCTCCAGCTCCCGCGACCGCACCCGCAGTGCCGGATGCTCGTCCCGCAGGGTGCGGAGGACGGCCGGGAACAGCCCCCGTACGGCCGTGGAGAACGCGGCGAGCCGCAGCTCACCGACGACCTGCCCGCGCTGCGCCTCCAGATCGGACTGGGCCAGCTCCACCTGGGACAGGATGCGCGCGGCATGATCGGCGAGCAGCCGCCCCGCGTCGGTGAGCCGCACCCCCCGCCCGTTCTTGGCGAGCAGCCGCTGCCCCACCTCCCGCTCCAGCTTGGCCAGTTGCTGCGACACGGCCGAGGTCGTGACATGCAGCCCCTCGGCCGCCGCGCTGACCGAGCCGTGCCGGGCGAGGGCATCGAGGGTGCGCAGGCGCTCCAGATTCAACATGTAAGCCATGCTACGAGGTTCCACTCAACAAATCTCGCTTGTACTACGAGATCGGGGCGGGGATCGTTGCGCCATGACCACGGTCGCCGCCTCCCGAGCCCCCGCCCACACCCCCGAAGCCCGCCGCAGGACCGTCGACTGGCGCCTGCGTTTCGCCTTTCTCTCCCTGATCTGGGGCTTCAGCTTCCTCCTGATCAAGGTCGGCACGCAGGCGTACGCGCCCTTCCAGGTCACCTTCGGCCGGCTGCTCTTCGGCACCGCCGTGCTCGCGGCGGCGATGGCGGTGAAGCGGGAGCGACTGCCGCGCGGCGCCCGCACCTGGGGGCATCTGACGGTGGCCGCCTTCCTCCTCAACGCGCTGCCGTTCTCGCTCTTCGCCTACGCGGAGCTGACGATCCCGTCCACGCTGGCCGGCATCTGCAACGCGACCTCGCCGCTGTGGGGCATGGCCCTCTCCCTGGTCGCACTCTCGGAGGACCGCCCGACCCGGATGCGGGTGGCCGGACTCGGCCTCGGCTTCCTCGGTGTCCTCACGGTCCTGGGCGCCTGGCAGGGCTTCCACGGACTGGACGCCAAGGGGACCGCGATGGCGCTGCTGGCCTCGCTCAGCTACCCGATCGGCTGGATCTACGTCCGCCGCACCCTGGCCGGGAACGCCCACTCCCCGCTCTCCCTGACTGGCGCCCAACTCCTGCTGGCGACCGCCCAACTGGCCCTGGTGACCCCGCTGTTCACCACTCTCCCGAGCGGTTTCCCGGTGCTGCCGCTGCTGGCGGTGATCGCGCTGGGCGCGCTCGGCACGGGCGTCGCCATGCTCGTCCAGTACGGCCTGGTCTCCGAGGTCGGCCCGACGACGGCCCAGATGGTCACGTACTTCATCCCGGTGATCGCCACGGCCGCGGGCGTCGCCCTCCTCGGCGAGCGTCTGACATGGTCGACCCCGGTCGGCGCGGCGATCGTCCTGGCGGGCGCGGCCCTGACCCAGGCCAAGCCACAGGCGCGGCGCCTGTCCGATCGCCGCGCATGACGTAACCGTCCAGCCGTCACGCACCACGTAGCCGTCCAGCCGTCACACGTAGCCGTGACCGTCCGACCGTCACGCGTGACCGCAACCGTCCGACCGTCACGTATGACCGTAACCGTCCGCCGCAACCGGCCCGACGGCCGAGGCCACCGCGTCCGCCAGGCCGTCGATCTCGTCCTCGGCGAGGGAGGAGACGGTGATCCGGATGCCCTGCGGGGCGTCGATCCGGAAGCGGGCGCCGGGTGCCACGGCCCAACCGGCGTGCAGCAGCCGGGCGACGGCCCCGGTCTCGTCCGGCACGGGCACCCAGACATGCATACCGCTGACCCCGTGCCCCCGCACCCCACGCTCGGCGAGCGCGTCGAGCAACGCCTGCCGCTTCCTCCCGTACGCCGCCGCCACGACCCGCGCGTCCACGGCGTCACCGGTCCACAGCCGGACGACGGCCCGCTGCAGCAACCGGCTCACCCAGCCCGGCCCCAGCCGCTGCCGCCCCCGGACCCGGTCGAGGGTGACGGGGTCCCCGGTGAGGACGGCGAGCCGCAGATCGGGACCGTACGCCTTGGCGACCGACCGTACGAACGCCCAGTGGCGGGTGACTCCGGCCAGCGGGTGCAGGGGCCGGTCGATGATGCGATAGCCGTGGTCGTCCTCGATGAGCAGGGTCTCGGGGTACTCGGCGAGCACCGATCGCAGGGCACGCGCGCGTGAGGCGGTCAGCGCCGCCCCGGTCGGGTTCTGCACGCGGTCGGTGACGACGAGGGCGCGCGCCCCGGACTCCAGTGCCCGTCGTACGTCGCCGGGGAGCGGCCCCTCGTCGTCGACACGGACGGGGACGACGCGCAGGCCGAGCGCCGGGACCAGGTCGAGCATGCTGCCCCAGCCGGGGTCCTCGACGGCCACGGCGTCCCCGGGTTTCAGATGGACGGCGAGTACGCGCTCGATGGCGTCCAGCGATCCGGAGTGGACGGCGACGGGCCCGTCCGGCACACCGTCGGCGTCCAGTTCCTGGCGCGCGATCCGGGCCAACTCCGGGTCCACCGGCCCCGCCCCGTACAGCACCGGTGCGCGGTCGGCCTGCTCCGCGGCGGCGGCGAACGCCTCGGCGAGGGACGGCAGCAGCGCCGGGTCGGGGTTGCCGTCGGCGAGGTCGCGCACCCCTTCCGGCACCTCGACCCGGATGGCCTCGCGCCCGGTGGTGGCGGGCCTGGGCCGCACCCGGCTTCCCCGCCGCCCGGCGGTCTCGATGACCCCGCGCTCGCGCAGCGTGCGATAGGCGGCCGCGACCGTATTGGGATTCACCCCCAGCCGACCCGCCAACTCCCGCATGGGGGGCAGCAGTTGCCCCGGCTCCAGCTCTCCCGAGCCCACCGCCCGCTCAACGCTGGCGGCAATCTCCGATGCACGCCGCCCCAAGATCGGATATTCTCCTAGCACAAAGCAGATTATGCACTAGTACAATGGAGCAGGCAAATGACGGGGCCCCAGCAGAGCCGACGGATTCAGCAGACCCACCAGACCGAACCGCCCCAAGAAGTGATATCGCCTCCCGCCGCCTACACCCCCACCGACCGCACGGTCCCCACCCGGGCCCCGCAGAAGGCGTCGTACGACAAGGAGTTGGTGCACGCGATCCTCGACGAGGGATACGTCTGCCACCTCGGCTTCGTCCGTGACGGCGCCCCGGTGGTGCTGCCGACGCTCTACGGCCGGGTCGGCGAGACGCTGTACGTGCACGGTTCGACGGGTTCGCGTCCGCTGCGGATGACGGGCCAGGCCGACCCGGGGCTGCCGGTCTGTCTGACGGTCACCCATGTCGACGCGCTGATCCTGGCCCGCTCCGGCTTCCACCACTCGATCAACTACCGCTCGGTGGTCGTGCACGGCACCGCCCATGACGTCACCGACCCCGAGGAGCGGCGGATCGCTCTCGACGCCCTGGTCGACCATGTCGTGCCGGGCCGCTCACAGGACTCCCGGCCCGCCAACCGCAAGGAGTTCGCCGCCACCGCGGTGATCCGCCTCGACCTGAACGAGGTCTCCGCCAAGACCCGTACCGGCGGCGTCAATGACGAGCCCGAGGACCTCTCCCTCCCGCACTGGGCCGGCGTGGTCCCCCTCCGCAAGGGCTACGAGACCCCCGTACCGGACCCGGACCTGGCACCCGGCACCGAGCTCCCCGACTACCTCAAGGCCCTCACATGCTGATCCACCCCTGGGACGCGCCCCGCGACGACACCGAATGGCGGCGCTGGCTCGCGACCCACGACTTCGGCCAACTCGCCGTCAACGGCCTGCCGGGCACCCCGCCCCATGTCCAGCCCCTGCACTTCGTCTACGACCCCGCCACCGGCGAACACAGCACGGTCCTGACCCATCTGGCCCGCCCCAACCCGCTGTGGCCCGCCCTGGAGGCCGACCCCTCGGTGGTCCTGAGCGTCGTCGACGACTACGTCTTCGTCCCCGGCCCCTGGCAGGCACCGCCCGACGCCCCACCCGAACACGGCACCCCGACCAGCTTCTACGCCGCCGTCCAACTCCACTGTGTGGCCCACACGGTCGACGACCCGACCGAGAAGGCGGCTCTCCTCAACCACCAGGTCGCCCACTTCCAGCCGGAGGGCGGCTCGGCCGAGGTGACCACGGACGGCACCCCGTTCGCGCGCATACTCCCGGGCATACGCGGCCTGCGCCTCGAAGTGACGTCCGTACGAGCCAAGTTCAAGTACGCGGCCCACCGCCCGGAGGAGGTCCAGGACCGCATAGCGGCGAACCTCGCGGCGAGGAGCGGCCCACACGACGAGGCGGCCCGGCAACACCAGCTCAGCAGGCGCGGCTTCTGGCCACCGGCGGCATGACGACCCTTCCGACGGTCGGCAGTTCAGCAGAGCCTCGCATCGGCGCCCCTACGGGGCCGCAGGCCCCAAAGGGGCGCGGGGCTGTATCGATGTGCGGCTCCGCCGCGTGGGCGCGACCAGCCACAACGGACCCGCAGCCCGCACCCCACAAGCCCCCCAACGGCGCTCATCGGCTAGTGCCCACCGACAACTCGGCCTCAGGCACCCGCCGTCCGGCCACGACATCCGCCGCCACATCTTTCGTCGGCCGACCCCGCTGCGCGACAAACGCCCCCACCAACACCACCGCCCCACCCAAAACCTGAGGCGCAGACAGATGCTCCCCGAGCAACACCCACGCGAGCGCGGTCGCCACAACCGCCTCAAGACACGCCACGACCCCGGCCACCTGCGGAGACAACCGCCGTACGGAGACCACCCCGGTGACATACGCCAGCACCGTGGCGATCAGCACCACCCACGCGAGCAACACCCAGGCGGCGACCGGAGTGTCCCCCATCCGCACGCTCCCCGCCAGCACGGCCCACTCCATCCCCCACGGCCGAGCCACGACCGTCAGCACAGCGGCGCCGACGAGCAACCCGTAGGCGATCACCCCGAGCGGATCGGGCGCCCCGTCCCCCGACTCGCTCCCCTGGTCGGACAGCACGAAGTACCCGACCTGGCAACAGGCCGCCCCGAGCGCGAGCAGCAGTCCCAGCGCGTCGAAGCGCAGCCCGGCCCACACCTCCACGACACAGGCGAGACCACCGACCGCGAGCACGACCCCGAAGGCGGCGGCACGTGTCACCGGCCGGCCCTGCACGAACCGCACCCAGCCGAGGACGATCGCCGGCGCGAGGTACTCGATGAGCAGCGCGACGCCGACGGGTATGCGGGAGAGGGAGGCGAAGTAGAAGGCCTGCACACCGGCGACGGCCAACAGCCCGAACCCGGCGAGCAGCGCGGGCCGCCGCCGCACCAGCCCCCGATGGCGCACGGCCAGCGGCAGCATCACCAGCGCGGCGCCCCCGACCCGCAACCACACCACGTGCAGCGGATCGAGCCCCGCCTCGATCAGTGGCTTGGCCGCCACCCCCGACCCACCGAAGGCGACCGCCGACCCGAGCGCGAGCCCCAATCCGACCCCGCGCCCACGCCGTCCCTGACTCCCCTGAGACCTGTGCACCGGCACATGATGCCACCCGACGACAGGAGCGTCACCCTCGATGACTCCTGTCTCACCTGTCGAGCGGCTTGAACGGCTCGAACGACCGGTACGTCCCGCCCCTCCCCGACCGAACCCGCGGGGCGACCGCCCCCTGTCTCACCGACCGGCCCCCCCACCGACCGGACCGCCTCACTCCCTCCCCCTCCCCCCTTCCCCCCGGCTCCGCGATCCGCCTGGCCAGCGTCTCCGTAGCGACGCGCGCGCTGCCGAGCACCTCCACCGCCCGCGAGGCCGGCGCCGCCAGGATCGCGGCGAGCAGATCGAGGCCACGGGCCCGCTCCTCGCCCCGCCGCACGGCACGCTCGTACGCCTGGGTCATGGCCCGGACCGCGACCGGCGACCAACCCGGCGCACCGGGCAGGCCCGGCACCCCTCCGGCGTCCTCGACACCGATCTGCCAGCGCAGTCCGTAGCCGATGCTGCGCTGCACGAGATAGCCGAGCAGCCGGGCGACCTGGTGGGCGTCGAAGACCGCGCGGACCTCGGGGTCGGCCTCCAGGAGCGAGTGCAGCAGATGGGCCGTGTCGATCTGCCGGTCCCCGCCCCGCAGCGCCCGTCTGCGCGCACCCCCGACCACCGAGGACAGCTCATCGGTGAGCCTGTCCTCGAACTCCATGGGGTTCTGGCCGTGGTCTACGGCCACCTGCCGAGGAATACGCGGGAGCACACACCCCACCCCATCAGCCCCACCGGCCCGGGTCATCCACGAAAGGAACCATCTTCGCCTTCCCCACAGACGCGTACGGACGACTCCGGCCTCATCCCTACGGAGGAGACCCGTACGCCTCCGGTCGGGGGCACACAAACCTTTCTGAC
This sequence comes from Streptomyces sp. NPDC002643, assembly GCF_053592555.1. Lineage (NCBI taxonomy): Bacteria > Bacillati > Actinomycetota > Actinomycetes > Kitasatosporales > Streptomycetaceae > Streptomyces > Streptomyces sp. NPDC002643. The sequence goes on along the minus strand of NZ_JBSFVY010000047.1, from coordinate 24,859 downwards.
GGCTCATCAGTATTGAATGTTCCGGGCCCCACGGCTACGTTCCGCGACACCACCGTCCGAGTCGAAGGGGTTGTCGCATGGCCGACGTCAGCGCGGAGGCGAGCATCGGGGCGCCCGTGGAGCGGGTCTGGGCGCGGCTCGTCGACTGGTCCTCGTACGGCGAGTGGAACACGACCCACACCGGCTTTCCCAAGGGCGGGCCGGAGCGCCTGGAAGTGGGCGGGACGTTCCAGGAGAACATGAGGCTCATGGGCTTCCCGGCGGAGGTCGAGTGGACCATCGACGCACTCGAACCCGCCCGGCTCCTGGCGATCCGCGGCAAGGGCCCGATGGCCGTCGACCTCGCCACCCGCTACACCCTCACACCGGACGGCGGCACCACCACGGTCCGCATCGACGGCCGCTTCACCGGTGCCGCCGTCTCCCTGATGTCGGCCAAGCTCAAGGACTCCGCCGCAACGGCCCTGAACGAGTCCCTGCGCAAGCTGAACACCCTGGTGACGTGAGCCCGAGTGACGCGAGTTCCAGTAACGCGACTTCCAGTGACGTGAACCCGGGGGCGCGCCCGAAACGCGGCAGAGCCCCCGCGGAGACACGCTCCACGAGGACCCTGCCACGCTCTACGACCCGCTAGTCGCCCTCGATCACCCGCCTCAACGACGGTCAGTCCTCGTCGGCGAGGATCAGGTACAGCTTCTTGCGGGCTTCGTTGATCACGGTCAGCGCCTTGTCGCGCTGGTCCTTGTTGCCGGTCTTCCAGACCTGGCCGAACGCCTCCATCAGACCGAAGCCGGCCGTCCGGATCTCGCTCAGCGCCTCCCAGTCGACCCCGCGCGAGGCCTCTTCCCAGGGGGCGTCGGAGCCCTCGTCGGCCGCGGTGCGACCGGCCTCGGTGAGGGAGAACAGCTTCTTGCCGCCCTCGGTCTCACTGACGATCAGCCCCTCGTCCTCCAGCAGTTGAAGGGTGGGGTACACCGAACCGGGGCTGGGCTTCCACGTCCCGCCACTGCGCTCGGCGATCTCCTGGATCATCTCGTAGCCGTGCATGGGCCGGTCCTTGAGAAGGGCCAGGATCGACGCGCGTACGTCACCCCGCCGCGCCCTTCCCCTGGGCCCCCCTCGACCGCGCCCACCCCAGGGGCCCGGACCGAAGGGCCCGAAACCACCGGGACCGCCGGGCCCACCGTGCCCCGGCCCGAAAGGCCCGAAGGCGGCACGCAGCGCCTCGACATCGACCCGCCCACGGGGGTGCCCCCCGCCGCGCCGCCCATGCCCACGCTCGAATCCATAGTCCTGTCCGTGCGAACGCATCGCCATCACTCCATTCCATCGTTGATCGATCGCGATGCCTCAACGATATATCGGAACGATTGGCATGACAACCCCCTGCCACCTGCCCCGCTGTCCTGCCTCACTAGATGAAGTTGCTGACGGCCCTGCCTGGCTGCCCCGGCCGGGACGGCTGATCCCCGTCGCTCAGCCGACCGGCGGTCCCGTCAGCGCGTGCGGCCGTACCGCCGGTTCGAGCAGCGACAAGGTCCGCTGCTCCGCGTCCAGGGCGACGCGGATGCCGACCGGCATCGGCAGATTGGGGCCGGCGTGTCCGAACTCGACGTTGCCCAGGACCGGGATGTCACGGTCGCCGAGGACGTCGAGGACGATCTCGGCCAGGGTCGGGGACGCGTCGGGCGCCCCGAGTCCGTCGATCGCGTGCGGGACGCCCACGACCATGCCGGAGATCCGATCGAGGATGCCGGAGTGCCGCAGCACCTGGAGATAGCTCCACACATGCGCTGCCTGGCCTCCCGCCTCCTCCCAGAACAGCACCGCGCCGTCGAACCATTCGAGCGGCAGCGCGTAGGGCGTCGCCTGCGCCAGCACGATGCGGTTGATCACTCCGCCGATCAGGCGGCCTTCGGTGCGACCGGCGCGCCAGCATTCCCACGTCGGGGTGGCCGGCAGCACGCCGATCGGCACCGTACCGGTCAGCAGCGTCGAGTAGAGCTTCTCAAGTTCCGCTTGGTGTGCTGCGGGCGCGCGCTGCCAGTGCCCACCGAGCCCAGGGGTGGCCAGGTCGGTATGGAAGCCGACCAGACCCGTGCGCGCGTAAAACACCAGATGCAACAGTGAGATGTCGCTGAAACCGAGGATCGGCTTGGGGTCGGCAGTGACCGCCTCGAAGTCGATCAGGTCGAGGTAACCGAGCGCCGTCTGGCCGCCGTCGTGCGCGATGATCGCACGCACCTCGGGATCACGGAGCAGTCCGTTGAACTCCTCGGCGATCTCCGCCGGCCGAGCCGCGCTCCACCAATGGTGCCGCCCGGCTTCGAGGAGCGGTGCCCGGCGCACACGGAATCCCATCCGCTCCAGCACGACCACTGCCCGCGAGAGGTCGGGCTCGTGAGCGGCGTGGAGCGGCCCGGACAGCGATGCGACGACAACGAGATCTCCAGGATTCAGGGCACGAGGTCGCAGCAGGTGAGGCAGCGCGGAACGGATCATCGACGCAGTATCCCGGCACGTGCGACGACACGCTACGCATATACCGATCGACGCCCAGCGGGTCCGGCCGACCCCCGAGTCGAGGCGGGCGCGTCCCCGCACAGAGCCCAGACGCGCATCCACCCGCACAGTGCCCGGACCCGCGTCACCGCCGTCGCTGATCCACATGCCCTCCTCCGCAGGCGGGCTTAGCGTTCTGCGTATGCGCGTCGGGTGTTGCCCCGGATGACCGGGGGCGCGGAGCGGCCGGGTGTGGTCGATCCGCTCGATGAGGCCCTCGCGGCGGCCGTGCGCCGCACGGGTGCCCGGTCGGGGTGCGTCTATCTGCTGGACCCGGCCGAAGCGGCGGTCCGTCTGATCGCCCTGTGCGGCCTGCCCGTCGACGCCTTCACACCGTGGTGGCGAGCCTCTTTCGCCCTGCACGGCCCGACCCAGGACGCGATACGCGACGAGCGGCTCATCTGGGTAAGTTCCCAGGAGGAGCTGGCCCGCGTGTACCCGCGCGCGGCGGCGAGCATCCCGTACAGGATCGCGTTCGCGGTCGTTCCGCTGCGGGAGGCCCGGCACTGCCGTGGCGCGCTGCTGCTGATCTGGTCCCCCGACCGTTCCCCGCAGCTCAGCCATCAGGAGCGCGGGCACATCGCGGCCGGCGCCCGGCGTATCGCCGACGTACTGAACGCGGGTGCCTTCCCTCCGGTCATCCCGGACCGGCCCCGCTTCGTCCGCCCCCATCGCGGCGACCCGGGACCACGGTCCGGCCTCGCGGCGGCGGACCTGGTGGAACGCCTTCCGGTCGGCACGCTCGCCCTCGACCCCGGCGGAGGGGTCACCTTCGCGAACTCCGCCGCCGGCCGCCTGTTGGGCCTACCGGTGGAGCAGCTGATGGGCACCCGTCCGTGGGAGTCGTTGCCGTGGCTCGACAACCTCGCGTACATGGACGCGTACCGCACCGCTCTCAGCAGTCGCGAGCCCGCCGCCCTGAGCGTCCTGCGCCCACCGGACCAGTGGCTCGACCTGCGTCTTCACACCGACGACAGCGGCACCAGCGTCCTCATCACCCCCGACCGCTCCCCCAGGCCCCTCGACACCCGGCCCGCCTCCGCCGGTGCCCCGCCCGACAGCCGTATCCATCTGCTGATGGGCCTGGCCGCCGCACTCACCGAAACCGTCGGCGTCCAGGACGTCGTCGATCTCGTCGCCGACCAGATCCTGCCCGCCTTCGGCGCCCACGGCATGATCATGTCCACCGCCGACGCCGGCCGGATACGGATCATCGGTTACCGCGGCTACGACCCCGCCGTCATCGACTGGTTCGACGGTCTGCCCGCCGACGCCGATCTGACGCCGGCCGGCCGCGCCATGGCCACCGGCGCCGTCTCGTTCTTCGCCGACCGCGACGAGATGGCCCGCCTCTATCCCAAGGCGCCGCAGATCAGCGACAAGTACGCATGGGCGTTCCTGCCCCTGCTCAGCTCGGGGCACCCCATCGGCTGTCTCCTCCTCGCCTACGACCACCCGCATCCCTTCACGGCCGCCGAGCGGTCCATCCTGACGCCGCTCGCCGCGCTGATCGCCCAGGCCCTGGACCGCGCCCGTCTCTACGACGCCAAGCACAACCTCGCCCACGCCCTCCAGCAGACGCTGCTGCCGCACGCCCTGCCCACCTTGACGGGACTCGACGTCGCGGCCCGCTATCTCCCCGCCAGCCACGGCATGGACATCGGCGGCGACTTCTACGACCTCATCCGTCTCACCGACACCACCGCGGCGGCGGTCATCGGAGACGTACAGGGCCACGACATGACGGCGGCCGCCCTCATGGGCCAGGTCCGGATGGCCGTCCACTCCCACGCCACGGCCGGAGCCACCGCCGACCAGGTCCTCACCCGCACCAACCGCGACCTCGCCGACCTCAACGCCAGCCGCTTCGTGACCTGCCTCTACGCCCACCTCGACCTGACCGACCACCGGGTGACCCTCACCAGCGCCGGCCACCCGCCCCCGCTGCTCTGCCAACCCGACCGCAGGGCCCACCCGGTCGAGATCCGCCCCGGCCCGCCCCTCGGCCTCGGCATCGGAACCCCCCGCTACGCGCCCACCACCCTGCCCCTGCCCCCGAACACACTCCTCGCCCTCTACACCGACGGCCTCGTGGAAAGCCCCGGCACCGACATCACCCGCACCCTCGCCGCCCTCGCCCACCACCTGGACACCGCACGCCGCCTCCCCCTGCACCAACTCGCGAACAGCCTCATCCACCGCACCCACAACGCCAACCACCACACAGACGACATCGCCCTGCTTCTGCTGCACGTCGACTGAGCGAAGACGGAAAAACCCCACACGGCGATGACTATTCACAGCGCCCCCGGTCCACCCATGCAGAAGACAGCAGAAGACAAGGGCTCGCCGGGAGCCCTTCGAGCACCGGGAGATACGGATGAGCACCGTCGTCATGCACAACGTCGTGTCCGTGGACGGCTTCATCGCCGACGAGAACGACCAGGTCGGCCCCCTGTTCGACTGGTACGCCAACGGCGATGTCACCCTCGGCGCATACGCCAAGGTCTCCCGGACCTCGGCCGACTACGTCGGACCGATGCTGGCGAGCATCGGGACGCTGGTGGTCGGCCGCCATGTGTTCGACATGACCAACGGCTGGGAGGGCAAGCCGCCCGCGGGCGAGCACATCGTCGTGGTGTCGCACCGGCCCAAGCCCGAGGGCTGGCACCCGGAGGCCCCGTACCACTTCGTCGACGACGTGACCCGGGCCATCGCGAAGGCCAAGGAACTCGCCGGGGACCGCACCGTCGGCGTCGCGGCGGGCGACATGGGCGGCCAGGCGTTCGCCCTGGGCCTGGTGGACGAGGTGGCGATGGACGTCGTCCCGGTGGTCTTCGGCAGGGGCAAGCGGTACTTCGGCTCGACCGACGCCCAGCATCTGCTGGAGGACCCCCACACGGTGATCCAGGGCGACCGCGTGCTGCACCTGCGCTACCGGGTCCGCCGGTGAGGGGCCAGGCCATTCCAGGCCCCAAAACCAGTCCAGACACCCGGAATTGGCCTTGGCCCGCCCTGCCACCCCGCGCCTAACGTCGTCCCATGCGCATTCGTATCGTCGACGCCTTCACCGACCGCCCCTTCTCCGGCAACCCGGCCGGAGTCCTCCTCCTCGACTCGTTCCCGGACGACGCCTGGCTGCAGAACGTGGCCATGGAGGTCAACCACGCCGAGACCGCGTTCGCCCACCCCCTCCCCGAGGGCGGCGAGGGCGAGTGGGCGCTGCGCTGGTTCACCCCGGTCGCCGAGGTGGCGATGTGCGGCCATGCCACCCTGGCCACCGCACATGTCCTCACGACCACGGGCGCCCACGAGGGCCCGGTACGGTTCGCCACCCGCAGCGGAGTCCTCGTCGCCACGCCCCACCCGGACGGCGCCCTCACCCTGGACTTCCCGACCGCGCCCCTCACCCCGGTCGCCCTCCCGGAGGGCGTCGCCGAGGCTCTGGGCGCCGAGCCGCTCGCCGCGTTCGACACGGGCCCGAACGTGGGCGACCTGCTGCTCGAACTGGCCGACGAGAAGACGATCCTCGGCCTCAGCCCCGACCACCGCTCCCTCGGCCGCTTCTCCGAACGCGGCATCATCGCCACCGCCCGGTCCGCCGATCCCACCGCCGGCCACGACTACGTCTCCCGCTGCTTCTTCCCGAACGTCGGCATCGACGAGGACCCGGTCACCGGCAGCGCCCACACCGCCCTCGCGCCCTTCTGGTCCGAGCGCCTCGGCAGCCCCACCCTCACCGGCCTCCAGGCCTCGCGCCGCTCGGGCCACGTCCACACCGAACTCCGCGGCGACCGCACCCTGTTGACCGGCCGCGCGGTCACGGTCATCGAGGGCGACCTGCTCACCCGGTAGGCAGCCAGCCCACCTTCCCGGCCAGCAGCCCGTATCCCACGAACGCCCCGATGTCGAGCAGCGAGTGGGCCACCACCAGCGGGCCCACCCGCCCCCACCGCCGGTACAGATACACGAACACCACGCCCATCACCATGTTCCCGACGAACCCGCCGATCCCCTGGTACAGGTGGTACGACCCGCGCAGCACCGAACTGGCCGCCAGCGACTTCTCCGGCGACCACCCCAACTGCTGGAGCCGACGCAGCAGATACCCGACCACGATCACCTCTTCCAGGATCGCGTTCTGGATCGCGGAGAGAACCAGCACCGGGTACTTCCACCAGACCTCGGGCAACGCCTCCGGCACCACCGTGAGGTTGAAGCCGAGCCCCCGGGCCGCCAGATAGAAGGCGATGCCCGTACTGCCGATCACCGCGGCGATCACGGCCCCGCGCCCGAGGTCGGGCCACGGCTTCGTACGGTCGAAGCCCAGCGTCCGCAGCCCCGCGCCCTCACGCAGCAGGAAGTGCGCGACCAGCGCGACGGGTACCAGCGCGGTCGTGATCCCGAAGAGCTGCCACGCCAGGTCCAGCCAGGGCCGGCCCGGCGCGGCCGAGGCGTTCATGGTGGCCGCCTGGTCCTTCAGCCCGCCCGGTTTGGTGACCGAGCCGATAAAGCTGATCAGCGCGGAGACCCCGCTCGCACCGAGCGACAGCGCCAGTACGAGCAGCGTCTCGTCCCGCAGAATCCGCCGCCCCGGCCGCTCCCACGGCACAGCCCCGTCCACCGACTCCGCCTGCCCCTGCACCCGTGCCTCCAGTAGTCCGACCCCGCCGGGGCACCATCATCACCCGCGACGCCAGGGATCTTTCCGGCGGTGTGCGTGCGAGGCCCCAGTGCGATTACGGAACGGCTCAGGGCACAGCTCACCCTCACCCCATCGGCACCGGCTCCGGCAGCCCCACCGGCCAGGTGTGCACCGGGTCCCCGGAGTGCATCAGCTCGCTGTAGCGACGCGTGGTGGCGGCCAGCGCGGCATCCCGTCCGAGCCCCTTGGACAGCGCCCGATGGAACGTTTCGACCTGCCAGGACGCCCCATTGACCCGACGCCGGCAGCGCTCCTCGATCACCCCGAGATAGAAGTCCCGGTCGACCGGCTCGACACCCCACGCGTCCAGCCCCGCCTCCGCGAGAGGCAACAGCTCGTCGCGTACGAGCTGCACCGCGTCCACCGGCGTCACCCCGCCGTAGCGGCCGCGCGGCCACCGCAGCCGCGCGTCGATACCGTGCCGGCACGCCTCGTCGAAGTTCGCGGCGGCCACCTCGAACGGCATCCGGGTCCACACCGGCCGCGACTCGTCGGCGAGGGAGCGTACGACACCGTAGTAGAAGGCCGCGTTGGCGATCACGTCCGTGATGGTGGGCCCGGCGGGCAGCACCCGGTTCTCCACCCGCAGATGCGGCACCCCGTCGGCGATGCCGTAGACGGGCCGGTTCCAGCGGTACACCGTGCCGTTGTGCAAGGTCAGCTCGGCGAGCGAGGGCACCCGCCCCTCGTCGAGGACGGCGATCGGGTCCTCGTCGTCGCAGATGGGCAGCAGCGCCGGGAAGAACCGCAGATTCTCCTCGAAGAGGTCGTACGCCGAGGAGATCCACCGCTCGCCGAACCAGGTACGCGGCCGTACGCCCTGCGCCTGCAGCTCGGGCGGCCGGGTGTCCGTGGACTGCTGGAACAGCGGGGGCCGCGACTCCCGCCACAGCTCGTGCCCGAACAGGAACGGTGAGTTGGCGCCGATGGCGATCTGCGCGGCGGTGACCGCCTGGGCCGCGTTCCACACATCGGCGAACCGGGCCGGCGTGACCTGGAGATGCAGCTGCACGGAGGTGCACGCGGCCTCGGGCGCGATCGACTTGGAGGTGCAGACGAGCCGCTCCACGCCGTCGATGTCGAGGGTGAAGTCCTCACCCCGGGCGGCGACGATCGAATCGTTGAGAAGCGTGTAACGGTCGTTGTCGGAGAGGTTCGAGGAGACCAGATCGTCACGGTCGAGTGTGGGCAGAATGCCGATCATCACTATGGCGGCGTCCACCTCGCCCGCCTTCCGGTCGGCATACGCCAGGGAGGTACGCAGCTCCTCGGAAAGCCGGTCGAAAACCCTCCCCCCGAGCCGATGTGGGGCGATGTTCACTTCCAGATTGAACATGGCGAGTTCTGTTTGGAAATCTCGGCTCGCAATCCGCTCCAGTACTTGCGCATTCATCATTCTCGGCAGACCGTCGGCCCCGACGAGGTTCAGCTCGATCTCGACGCCCATGAGGTTCTTGGGGCGGTCGAATCGCTTCTCCGCCAGCAACCGCGCCAGCCCCTCCAGGCACTGCCGCAGTTTGTCGCGGTAGAGCTGCCGGTCGGACAGGCCGAAGGGCCCCGCTACGACCTTCTCCCCCATCGAAGTGTCCCTCCTCGGATGGGCAGGCCGATGAGCCGGCCACTGCTGTCCCGGGTCCACGGTTGATGATGCCCAGGCAGAGCCGTCGATAACGCCCCGCGCGCGACCTGCCCACGCTAGGCTGAGCGCGGTCTCCTTCGACGATATTCACTCGGCGTGCGTCTGGCACATTCACCGGGCAAGAATGAGCATGCGCTTTCTACCCGTCAGGCTTTCGTGAAAAGCGCCGACGAGAACCGGCCGACCGCCACGGCACGACAATCCGAGGTCACCGACCGACACCGCTCGGTAATCGGGAGGAATACCGCACTTCGGCGACCGGATACCGCCTTGCTCTTCATATCCAGGACAGCTAGACGAAACGCCATCTGAACACGTGTCGTATAAACTCCGCAATCGAGGCTGAGAGTCGGCACTCGCGGTCCTCGGTCCTGCCGTCTGCCACGCGCGGCGGACCATCTCCCACGCATCCGGACCCCGGGCACCCGTCTCTCCGATCCCCGAGAGCTGACAGCGTCGTCCGCCCCCGCCCTCGCGCCACCGTGCCTGTCGAATGAGAGGCGACCCACCATGCCGCTGCATGTCCCCCCGGCTCCCGCGCCCGCCCTGCGCACCGTCCTCACGGCACTCGGTTCCCCCACCGCCGTCCGCGAGGCGCGAACACCGTCCCTGAAGAACGCCCAGGGGCCCACGTGCCCCGAACTCCCGCTGCCCGTCCATGTCCTCGACCGGATCACCCCCGAGGGCGCGGGCACCACACGCCTCACCGGCTGGCGCTTCCTGATCAGCAGCGACGACCGCCATGTGGCCGCCGCCGAGACCCGGCTGATGCCCGACGGATGGGCCTTCTCCCACTTCTTCGAGGGCCCGTACATCACCTCCACCGAGCGCGCCCTGCGCCAGGCCGAGCTGATGCCCCAGCCCTACCAGCCGCGCCTGCTGTCGGTGCCCGAGCTGTACATGCTCACGCTCTGGCTGCACGCCGACCACACCGCCGACGGCGCCACCGGCCACCCGGCGCCGACCGACCTGCTGGTGCCGCTGGCGCCGGCCCCGCCCGGTATCGCGGCCCATCGCCCGCACCGGGTCGCCGACCTCCTGCCGGTACTGACCACCCGGCTGACCCCGGCCCCGCTCCTCGGCTCGCCCGCCTGAACCCGCCCAAGCCCCACCTGACCCACCTGGGCCCGCCCGAGTTCAGGACCGCTTTCCTCATTCGTACCGCCCTCGTACCCCGCCGCCGATATACCGGTGGCGGGGTACTCGTTCACCACCGACAAGATATTCCGCTCTTCCGCGCGGCAATACGCTCGGACGAGCAGGAAAATGGGCGTCTCCCCGCCGGACTAGCCCCATCCGACCACGGGGAACCACCCGAAAGGACAGCGCGGTTCCGATGAACCGTCCGCGTCGGCGAAGCGTCATCAACCTGTGAGAAGCGGTGCCGCGAAATCCCTGCGGATTGACGCCCGTGGGGCAAGACTGGGACCGGACCGAATCATCACCACGGGGGCGGCCATGAACGGGGCTTCAAGCCACAGGACAGACAAAACACCCACCGACCACACGACAGAGCGAAAGATCCCACCAACCATGTGCCAGCACCAGCCACCTTGCCCGACAGCCGAATCCGCCGACAGGGAAGGCGCCCGACTCATGGCGCACCACCCCGAGCAGGGCTGGAGCCTGCTCTGCAACGGCGTTCTGCTCTTCGAGGACACCGGTGAGCTCCTGCCGGACGGCCAGATCATCGCCCCCCACCGTCCGGTGGGCACCGTGATGACGGCCGCCTGAGCCGCACGTCCCGAGCACAGAGGGCGCGCGCCCGCGCCGACGACGGCGCCCGCCCGGAACACATGAGGGGCCGGCCGGAGAAGCACTCTCCGCACCGGCCCCGACGCGTATCAGCGGGTGACTACTCTTCGTAGGCGTCCAGCGGCGGGCAGGAACAGACCAGGTTCCGATCGCCGAAGGCCTGGTCGATCCGGCGCACCGGCGGCCAGTACTTGTCGGCGGGCACGACCCCGGCCGGGAACACGGCCTCCCTGCGGCCGTACGCGTGCTCCCACTCCCCGCCGAGCGCGGCGGCGGTGTGCGGAGCGTTCCGCAGCGGATTGTCGTCGGCGGGCCACTCCCCCGACCCGACCTTCTCGATCTCCGCCCGGATCGCGATCATCGCCTCGCAGAACCGATCCAGCTCGGCGAGGTCCTCCGACTCCGTCGGCTCGATCATCAGCGTCCCCGCCACCGGGAACGACATCGTCGGCGCGTGGAAGCCGTAGTCGATCAACCGCTTGGCGATGTCGTCCACGCTCACCCCGGTCGCCTTGGTCAGCGGCCGCAGATCGACGATGCACTCGTGCGCGACGAGCCCGCCCGGCCCCGTGTACAGCACGGGGTAGTGCGGCTCCAGCCGCTTGGCGATGTAGTTGGCGCTGAGCACCGCCACCTGGGTGGCCCGCTTGAGCCCCTCCCCGCCCATGAGCCGCACATACGCCCACGAGATCGGCAGTATGCCCGCCGACCCCCAGGGCGCCGCCGAGATCGGCCCCACACCCGTCTCGGGCCCGGCGGCGGGCTGCAGCGGATGGTTCGGCAGATGGGGCGCCAGATGCGCACGCACCGCCACCGGCCCGACACCCGGGCCACCGCCACCGTGCGGAATGCAGAACGTCTTGTGCAGATTCAGATGCGAGACGTCCCCACCGAAGCGCCCCGGCTTGGCGAGCCCCACCAGCGCGTTGAGGTTGGCCCCGTCGACATACACCTGCCCGCCGGCGTCGTGCACCTGAGCGCAGATGTCGGCGACGTGCTCCTCGAAGACACCGTGCGTCGACGGGTACGTGATCATCAGCACCGCCAGCTCGTCACGGTACTGCTCGATCTTCGCCCGCAGATCCTCGACGTCGATCTCACCGTCCTCGGCGGTCCTCACGACGACGACCTTCATCCCGGCCATGACGGCACTGGCGGCGTTCGTCCCGTGCGCGGACGACGGAATGAGACACACCGTCCGCTGCTCGTCCCCGCCCGCCCGGTGGTACCCGCGTACGGCCAGCAGCCCCGCCAGCTCCCCCTGCGATCCGGCGTTCGGCTGGAGGCTGACCTTGTCGTACCCGGTGACCTCGGCCAGCCGCTCCTCCAGCTCATGGATGAGCGTGAGATAGCCCTGAGCCTGCTCGGCGGGCGCGAACGGGTGCAGCTGCCCGAACTCGGGCCACGTCACCGGCTCCATCTCGGTGGTCGCGTTGAGCTTCATCGTGCAGGAGCCGAGCGGGATCATGCCCCGGTCCAGTGCGTAGTCCCGGTCGGCGAGCCGCCGCAGATACCGCAGCATCGCGGTCTCGGACCGGTGCTGATGGAACACCGGGTGCGTGAGATACGCGTCGCCCCGCAGCAGCCCCTCCGGCAGCACGTCCCCGGCAGCCGCATCGAGCGCCTCGACATCGCCGTCCACCCCGAACGCGCCCCATACGGCAGCGAGCTGCGCCCGCGTGGTGGTCTCGTCACAGGAAATCGACACCGAATCGCCGTCGACGAGGTGCAGATTCACGCCGTTCTCCCGAGCCGCCGCCACGACCTCGGCAGCGCGCCCCGGCACCCGCACGGTCACCGTGTCGAAGTAGGCACCGTGCACCACCTCGACCCCGCCCGCGGTGAGACCGGCGGCCAGGACGGAGGCGTACCGATGGGTACGCCGGGCGATGGTGCGCAGCCCCTCGGGCCCGTGGTACACCGCGTACATCCCCGCCATGACCGCCAGCAGCACCTGAGCCGTGCAGATATTGCTGGTCGCCTTCTCCCGGCGGATGTGCTGCTCCCGCGTCTGCAGGGCGAGCCGGTACGCCTTGTGTCCGTCCGCGTCCACGGACACCCCGACGAGCCGCCCGGGCAGGGAACGCGCGAACTTCTCGTGCACGGCCATGTAACCGGCGTGCGGCCCGCCGAAGCCCATCGGCACCCCGAACCGCTGCGTCGTCCCGACCGCGATGTCGGCGCCCAGTTCCCCGGGCGAGGTCAGCAATGTCAGCGCGAGCAGATCAGCGGCGACGGTGACGAGAGCCCCCAGCCCGTGTGCCTGCTCGACGACGGGCTTGAGGTCCCGCACGGCCCCGGAGGCGCCGGGGTACTGGAGCAGCACCCCGTTGATCTCACGTGCGGCGATGTCCTCAGGAATCCCGTCGGTCAGATCCGCGACGACCACCTCGACCCCGGTCGGCTCGGCCCGCGTCCGAAGCACGGCCACGGTCTGCGGAAAGGTATCCGCATCGACGAGGAAGAGCCCCTTCTTGTTCTTCCCCATCCGCCGCGACAGGGCCATGGCCTCGGCGGCGGCCGTCCCCTCGTCGAGCAACGAGGCACCGGAGGTCGGCAGCCCCGTCAGATCCGCGACCATGGTCTGGAAATTCAGCAGCGCCTCTAGTCGCCCCTGGGAAATCTCGGGCTGATACGGCGTGTACGCCGTATACCAAGCGGGGTTCTCCATCACATTCCGCAGGATGACGGGCGGAGTGAACGTCCCGTAGTACCCGAGCCCGATCATCGACCCGACGACCTGATTGCGATCGGCGAGCGCCCGCAACTCGGCGAGCACCTCGGCCTCGGTCCGCGCCCCCGGCAGCTCCAGGGCCTCGGCGTTCTTGATCACATCCGGTACGGCCGCGGCCGTCAGCTCGTCGAGCGAGCCGTACCCGACCTGCGCGAGCATCTTGGCCCGGGCCTCGACATCGGGCCCGATGTGACGCCGTTCGAACGGAATCCCCTGTTCGAGATCTGTGAGCGGAATGTGTTGACCGGTCATTGCGGAGGCCTCCTGGTCCGACGACCTTCGAGGGGCACCACGGGACGGGTGCCCGGACGGCCTCCCCCTCTGTCATCTCGACCTGAGAGCTTCACCGGCCCGGGTACGGACCGGCTTTCACCGTCGGTGAGAGCGGAAACCGTCGACACCCGCTCTGCTTTCCAGAGTGACCTCGTCCGTGCGGTACGTGAGCCTGAGAGATTCCGGGGAGGATTTGCTCCTTCGGCGCCTCCGGATGGTGTCCGGAGAACTCTCCCGCACGGGGTCAGCAGCCGCTGCCAGCGTATCAGCGGGCGCAACGCACGGTCTTCGAGTGGCCCCTCACCGCGATGTGCCTTTTCGTAGTGGTAGGCGATGAGTGATGACTCGCGAATCCTCTGCGACCACTTGGAGGGCCCGTGCAGACCGACATCGATCCGCGCAATCTGATCGGCCGCAAGGCGTTCGACCGCAAGGGCACCAAGATCGGTACGGTCGACGAGGTCTATCTGGACGACGCCACCGGCACGCCCGAGTGGGCCGCGATACGCATGGGCCTCTTCGGCCGCGATGCCTTCGTCCCCCTGGAGCCCAGCGAACTCGTCGAGGGCACCCTCCACGTCCCCTTCGACCGCGCCCTCATCAAGGACGCCCCCGACTTCGGAGTGGGCCGCCATCTCTCCCCCGAACAGGAACTCCAGCTCTACCACCACTACGGCCTGGACACAGCCCCGCCCCCGCCCCCGGACCACGACTTCGGCCATATCTCGGACCAGGAAACCCCCTGACCCGACCCCCACCCGGCCCTCAGCCCGCCGCCCCCGACTCCAGCTTCGGCCCCACGCCATCCGATATCAGCGGCAACGGCTCGGCCGGCTCCAGATCGGGGTCGTCCACCCGAAACGTCCGCACCCTCCCCGGCTCGGACCCCGGCGTCTCGAACCGCACGGTCACCCGCCCGAGCCCGCTCCCCTGCACCCACCCGTGCCCGTACTCGGCATGCCGCACATCGTTCCCGGCCCGCCACTGCCGCTCGACGGGCCCGCTCTCCTCCACCACGACCTCCTCCACCGTCTCCTCCTCGACGAGATCCGGCTCCCCCGCGGCCTGGGCGAACAGATCCTCCTGCGTGTAGTCGGCGAGCCCACTCACCCCGACCCCCAGCAGCCGCACCCCACCGGTCGTGTCCACGGCCTCCAGCAGCCGCCCCGCCGCCTCCCGCACCACCGCGGGATCGTCGGTCGGCCCCCGCAACGTCTCGGACCGCGTCAGCGTCGAGAAATCGAACCGCCGCACCTTCAGCACGATGGTCCGCCCCGACAGCCCGGCCCCCCTCAGCCGCCGTACACACCGATCGGCCAGCCGCCGCACCTCCATCCGCACCCGCACCCGGTCATGGATGTCCACGTCATATGTGTCCTCCACCGACACGGACTTCGTGTCCCGCTCGGCCACCACGGCCCGGTCGTCCCGCGCCAGCGCCATCGCGTACAGCCCATGCCCATGGGCCTTCCCCAACAGCCGTACGACCTCGTCCTCCCCCGCCTCCGCGATCTCCTCGACCGTGGTGATCCCGGCCCGCCGCAGATGATCCCCGGTCGCCGGCCCCACCCCCGGCAGAATCCGCACCGACATCGGCCCCAGCAACGCCCCCTCGGTCCCCGGCTCGATCAGCACCAGCCCATCGGGCTTCGCCTGCTCCGACGCGATCTTCGCGAGCATCTTCGAAGCCGCGAGCCCCACGGAACCCGTCAGCCCGGTCACCGCCCGGATATCGGCGCGCAGCTTCACCCCGGTCAGCCGCGCCGACTCCTCGTCCCAGGCCGCTCCCCCGGCCTCCAGATCCACGAACGCCTCATCGAGGCTCAACGGCTCCACCAGCGGCGACAACGCCCGCAGCAGCCCCATGACCTGGTCGCTGATGGCCCGATAGAACGTGAAGCGCGGCGTGAGATACGCGGCGTTCGGCGCGAGCCGCCGCGCCTGCGCCATGGGCATGGCCGAGTGCACACCGAACACCCGGGCCTCGTACGACGCGGTGGCCACCACACCGCGCGGACCGAGCCCACCCACGATGACGGCCTTGCCGCGCAGGCTCGGCTTGGATGCCTGCTCCGCCGAGGCGTAGAAGGCATCCATGTCGAGATGCAGGATCGTGGGCGTGGTTCTCACATCTCCGATGCTGCCCTACGCCACTGACAACGCCCCACCAGAGCCGCCTCGGCGCTCCCTGGCTTCAGCCTCAAACCGGGTGAGGTGCCCTCACACGGCCCGGTGCGGCCTCACACCGCCCGGTTGCGCCTACGCGCCAGCTCATCCGCCGGGTTGTGCCCGACCAGCGTCTCCCCGGTGTCCACCCGCTCTCCGTGCAACTGCGAGAGAGCGCTTTCCACATCACGCCAAACGACCCCGACAGCGATCCCGAAGATCCCCTGTCCGCCTTGCAGCAACGCGTGAACCTCGTCCGGCGATGTGCACTCATACACAGTGGCGCCATCGCTCATCAACGTCATCCGCTCAAGATCGCTGAACCCCTGCTCCCGGAGGTGCTGGACAGCCGTGCGAATGTTCTGCAGGGACACGCCCGTGTCGAGGAACCGTTTCACGATCTTCAGGACGACGACGTCCCGGAAGCTGTAGAGGCGCTGCGTCCCCGACCCATGGGCGGGCCGCACGCTCGGCTCCACGAGCCCGGTGCGGGCCCAGTAGTCGAGCTGCCGATAGGTGATGCCGGCCGCCGCACACGCGGTGGGGCCCCGGTAGCCGATGTTCTCGTGCGGCTCGGGGGCCGCCTGCGTACCGTCCTGTACGGCCATGGGCCGCTGTGGGACTTGACCGGCCGCGCCGCCGCGATGGGGGTATCCCCCGCTCGGGTGAAGCCGAGAGCTGTAGGGAGGGTACGGGCCGCTCTCCCCCAGACCGCGTCCGGGGGCACCCCCAGCCGTCGTACCGTCGCCGCTGCTTCTCACGCCGACCTCCGTCCTTGACCTGCCTTCTCGACGGTAGGCAGCCATCAGGGGTGCGTCAACGACCATCGCACTCGCCACGCCGAGTGATAATCACCCTGAGAGTGGTTTCCCGTGCCCTTCCGCGGGGAAAGGCTAGCCGAATGCTCAGCGCCGGACCCGCCCGGCACCACCCTGGTCCGGGCGACCGAAGCAACGGCACATGGGCGCACTCAACGGGCTCACGGCCCCGCACCCCGCGCGATCCCGCGCACCGGCGTCACTGGCTGTTGGTGCCGAAGTCCTCGGGCGAGATCTGGTCGAGGAACTCGCGGAACTTCTCCACCTCGTCCTCCTGCTCGTCCGGGATGGCGATACCCGCGTCATCGAGCACACCGTCACTGCCGAAGATCGGCGTACCGGTCCGCAGCGCCAGCGCTATGGCGTCGGACGGCCGCGCGCTGACCTCGACCCCACTGGCGAACACCAGCTCCGCGTAGAAGACGCCCTCACGCAGGTCGGTGATGCGCACTTCCGTGAGCTCCTGGCCGACGGCCTCCAGCACGTCCTTGAACAGATCGTGGGTCAGCGGTCGCGCGGGGGCCATGCCCTGCTGGGCGAAAGCGATCGCCGTCGCCTCCCCTGGGCCGATCCAGATGGGGAGGTAACGGTCGCCTCCCACTTCACGCAGGAGCACGATCGGCTGGTTGGAGGGCATTTCGACCCGGACACCTACGACATCGAGCTCGTTCACACAGCAACCCTAGGCCGTGCTCGGGATGTTTGGGTAGTCGGGCACAGATCGGCCGACCGATCCGCCACAGGCGAACACCCCGCTTCAGCGAAGCCGTACACCCAGCGCGCTCTGCACCAGCGCGGCATGCAGCTTGACCGTGAGCCCCGCCAGCTCCCTGGCACGCTCCTCCGCATGCGCTCTGGTCTGCGGATTGCGATGGCGCCGCAGCGGGGCGACGACCTGGTCGACGAGGCCCGCCTCACGGTCGGCGGCGGCCCTCATCACCCGCAGATGCCTGGGCTCGATGCCGAACCGTCCCAGTTCCACCACCAGTGTGGCGACGGTGAGGACCTCCGCGTCGTACGAGCCGTCCGCCAGCGGCGTCACAAGCCCGTACGACTCCCACTCGGCCAGCTGCTCCTCGTCGATCGCGGCGCCGGCGAGCAGCTCGGAGCGCCCGATCCTGGCGACCGCGGGCTCCTCGGGCTCCCCCAGGAGGTCGCTCAGGCGCTCCCCGTCGCCGATGTCGCGCTGACGGCCGACGGACGGCAGCCGTACGTCCTCACCGCGCTCCAGGGCCTCCAGATGCTCGCGGATCACCTTGAGCGGCAGATAGTGGTCCCGCTGCATCCTCAGGACATGGCCGAGGCGCTCGACGTCCTCGGGGCTGAACTTGCGATACCCCGAGGGGGTCCGCTGCGGCTCGATGAGCCCTTCCGACTCCAGGAAGCGGATCTTGGAGATCGTGACTTCGGGGAACTCCTCGCGCAGCGCGGTCAGCACCGTGCCGATGCTCATCAGGCCACTGTCCGCGGCGGCGGTGCCGTGGTCGGCACCACCGCTCGTTGTTCGAAGCATGGACCTTCCCTGGGGTCCCCCGGACGCGGTCCGGGGAGGGTCAGTAGCCCCGCTGGCTCGCGTAGAAGACCAGCCGGTACTTGCCGATCTGCACCTCGTCGCCGTTGTGCAGGGCGACCTGGTCGATGCGCTCGCGGTTGACGTACGTGCCGTTCAGGCTGCCGACGTCGGCGACCGTGAAGGAGCCGTCCTGGCCGCGGCGGAACTCCACGTGACGACGTGAGACGGTCACGTCGTCGAGGAAGATGTCGCTCTGCGGGTGGCGGCCGGCCGTGGTCAGGTCGCTGTCCAGCAGGAAGCGGCTGCCGGCGTTCGGTCCTCGGCGGACGACCAGGAGCGCCGAGCCGAGCGGCAGCGCGTCGACGGCGGCCTGTGCCTCGGGGGAGAGCGAGGGCAGCTGGGTCTGGCCGGTGACCTCGGAGTCGTAGGCCTCCAGGCCGGAGATGGAGATCGTGGAGGTCGTCTCGGACGGACGCTCGGGGACCGCGCCGGCCCTCAGCGGAGCACCGCAGTTCGAGCAGAAGCGGCTGTTCTCCGCGTTGCGGTTACCGCACCTCGTACACACCAGGGCCGACATCGACGGGTCCTCCGGAGCATTGGACGCATAGGGGCCGGAGGCAAACCCTCCACCCGGACTTGAGGTTGACGGGTCTGTGAAACCTATGCGGCCGGACTGTGCGGGGTCAACAGACGGCACGCCCTGACCTCCGGAAATGTCACCGCCCGGACCAGCGACCTGGTCCCGGAACAGCGGGCGGTCACCGCCCTGGCCCTCCGCCTCCGAAGGCTGCGCGCGATGACGGGAGGTCGCGTTGTCGCTACCCTCTCGCGCGCTCTTGCCGAACAACTTCGCAAACAACTTCACGGGCGATTCCCCTTGACCGAAACAGACCCGCCCGTGGGGCAGGACGAACCCTGACTGACCTCACTGGCCGACCCGGACATCCTCACAACGTCCGTCTCCACCAGACAGTTTCCACCACGCACCACCCATTCGATGCGCCGACCCCCCGCAACCTCATGCCCTCGCCGGACGGTCCCCATGCACCTGCGGTTCACTGGGAGGACGACCGAGCGTAGTCAGGCTGCTTCGCAGCCCGCAAGGCGTCCACGTCGATCTTGTCCGCCCGCTCCACGGTCACGGTGGCCTGCTCCTTCTCCAGTGTCTGCACCACGCCTCCGGGGATGTTCAGTGCGGGTTCGAGGTCCTGCGGATTGCCGATGACCTTGAAACGAAAAGGCTGGGTGATCTTGTTCCCATCAACGCTGATTCCATCCCCGGAATCGGTCAGATAGGTGCTGGCGACGACGCGTACGCCGTTCACCTGGATCGCCTCCGCGCCGGCCGCGCGCAGCTCCTGGATCGCGTCGAGCAGCATGTCAGCCTCGACCGTTCCCTTCGTGTCGTTGATCGTCAGCGTGATGCCGGGTCCCTGCGCGGCCACCGTGCCCGCCAGAATGCCGAGTTGTCGCTCCTTCTCGACCGTCTGCTTGCGCGCCTCCTCGGCCTGATCCGAGCTGTTCTCCAACTCGGTGCGCTGATCTTCGAGACCCTGCTTCTCCTCCTCCAGACGCTGAGTACGGTCATCCAGTTCATCGAGGATGCGTACGAGATCTTCCTGACGTGCCCCGCGCAGCGCGCTGTCGTCGTTGTTGGAGGCCACCTGGATGGCCAGACCGAAGCCGAGGCCGAACAGCAGGGCTGCCACGGTGAGTTGGGCCCGCGTGAAGCGCGGCGGCCACAGCCCCTGGGCCAGCCGCTGCCGTCCGGTGAGGCCGCTCTTCGTCTCCGGCTCGGTCTCGGCGGGCTCCACGGGGGCCGTGGCCGGCACCTCCTCGGGGAGTTCCCGGCGCAGCCGGGTCGTCGGGGTGTCGTCCTCTCCCCCGCCGCTCCCCCGGCTCTTCTTCGCGGTCTCGTCCAGCTCGCTCATCGGCCTCACGCCCGGAAGACATGCCGGCGAATCGCCGCGGCGTTGGAGAAGATCCGGATACCGAGCACGACCACGACGCCCGTGGACAGCTGGGCGCCGACACCCAACTTGTCGCCCAGGAAAACGATCAGGGCGGCCACGACCACGTTCGACAGGAACGACACCACGAAGACCTTGTCGTCGAAGATGCCGTCCAGCATCGCGCGCAGACCACCGAACACGGCATCGAGCGCCGCCACGACGGCGATGGGGAGATACGGCTCGACCACCGCCGGCACCTCGGGCCGGACCAACAGTCCGGCCACCACTCCCAGGACGAGGCCCAGTACGGCGATCACGATGTGCCCTTCTCTGTGCTCGGT
Organism: Streptomyces sp. NPDC002643; assembly: GCF_053592555.1. Taxonomy (NCBI): domain Bacteria; kingdom Bacillati; phylum Actinomycetota; class Actinomycetes; order Kitasatosporales; family Streptomycetaceae; genus Streptomyces; species Streptomyces sp. NPDC002643. Next base: position 4,401 of record NZ_JBSFVY010000047.1, on the reverse strand, counting down.
TCTGCTGTACGTACGATCACACTCGGCGCGGCGGGCACCGTGACATCGTCCTCGGTGGAGATGGCCGTCCGAATGCCGAAGTTCTCCTGCAGCGCGTGCAGGTACAGCCCGTCGGGGCTGTTCTGGAACCTGGTGCTCAACCTTTGCCCGTCCCCCACGGCCAGAACCGTGTAGGGAGGCGCCAGCGGCTTGTTGTCGACCAGTATCGCGTCGCCCGCGGCCCTGATCGCCGACAGCGCGGTCAGCCGCTGCCCGTTGATCGAGACCGCCTCGGCGCCCGACTCCCACAGCCCGTTGACGACCCGCTGCATATCGCGGTCGCGCACGCGTCCGGTGTCGGAGAACCCCGAGGTCTCGCGTGCGTCACCGTCACCGCCTCGGGTGGCGCCCTTGGCGTCGTTGACGACGAGCTTCACCCCGGGACCGTGCACCTCGACGGCGCCCGACAGGATGCCCACGAGTTCGCCCTGCTCGCTCCCGCCGCCGTCCTTGAGCGCCTCGCGCTGCCGGGCACTCACATCGTCCCGGAGCCCGTCGACGGTGTTCTCCAGCTCGTCGGCGGCGGCTGTCTCCCGCTGGATGCGGTCGATGAGCTCCTCGCGCTCCTTGGCGACCACAGGAGCGCTGATACGCGCCTCCGCCGCGCCCACCGTCACCACGAGCGCGGCCAGCACCAGCCCGGCCGCGAGCCCCAGCTTCGCCCGCACCGTCTTCGGCATGCCCTCGACACCCTCGGCCTTCCGACGGGCGGCGGCCTCGGCGTATCCGTCGTCGAGGCTGTGGTCCATGACGTTGGTGAGCAGCGACATGGAGGCGTCCGGACGCGACGCGCGCGTGGGTGTGCTCCGAACGGGGGGCTGCTGCGGCATGCCGCACATCGTCGCACGTCGCGACCGCTACCTCCGAATGGCCCCACCGACGTGCCGGACAGGCCCCGTTGGGGGCACTTGTCCGGCACGCGCGCGTGCGAGGGGTTTCAGCGTCCGGCGCTGTCCACGACCGCCGACCACTCATCGAGCAGGGCCTGCGCCGAGGCGTCGTCGGGCCCCTCGGCCCACAGATGCGTGACGGCCTCCGCCGGGTCCGGCAGGACCATCACCCACCGCCCGTCGGTCTCCACGACCCGTACACCGTCGGTGGTGTCGACAAAGCGATCCCCAGCCGCCTCCACGACCCGACGCATCACAAGCCCCTTGACGGCCCACGGGGTCGCGAGGTCCCGCTTCAGCACATGCGCCCGCGGAATCCGCGCGTCGATCTGGCTGAGCGTGAGCTGCGTCCGCGCCACCAGTCCGATGAGCCGTACGAAGGCCGCCGTCCCGTCGAAGACACTGCTGAACTCCGGGACGATGAACCCACCGCGCCCGTCACCACCGAAGATCGTCGTCTCGTCCCTGCCGACCCGGGTCAGGTCGTCAGGCGAGGTGGTCGTCCAGTCGACCTGAGTGCCGTGGTACGCCGCGACCTGCTCGGCGATGCGAGTGGTGGTGACCGGCAGCGCCACCCGCCCGCTCCGCCGCTCCGCGGCCACCAGGTCGAGCATCACCAGCAGGGCCCGGTCGTCCTCGACGATCCGCCCCTTCTCGTCCACGAGCGACAGCCGCTCACCGACGGGATCGAACCGCACACCGAACGCGGCCCGCGACGACGCCACGATCTCACCGAGCCGCACCAGCCCCTTCCGCCGCATATCAGCCGTCTCGGTCGGCCTGGACTCGTCGAGTCCGGCATTGATCGTCAGCGAATCGACGCCCAACTTGCCGAGCAGACTGGGCAGTACGAGCCCCGCACTGCCGTTGGAGGCATCCACGACGACCTTGAGCCCCGACTCGGCGATCCCGGTGGTGTCGACGTTCCGCAGCAACGATCCGGTGTACGAGTCGAACACGCTGGCCGGGAAGTGCAGGTCCCCGATCTCACCGGGGAACGCACGCCGGTATTCCTGCCGTGCGAACACCCGATCCAGCTTGCGCTGCCCGCCCTGCGAGAGATCCGCTCCCTGCCCGTCGAAGAACATGATGTCGACGGAATCAGGAACCCCGGGCGTGGTCCGGATCATGATCCCGCCGGCACTGCCCCGAGCGGTCTGCTGCCGAGCCACCGGCAGCGGTACGTTCTCCAGGTCCCGTACGTCGATGGCGCTGGCCTGGAGCGCCGAGATCACCGCTCTCTTCAGAGCACGCGCGCCTCGGGAGTGATCCCGGGCGGTGGTGACGGTGGAGCCCTTCTTGAGCGTCGTCGCATACGCCCCCGCCAGCCGCACGGCCAGCTCGGGAGTGATCTCCACATTGAGGATTCCTGACACACCACGAGCCCCGAAGAGATGCGCCTGCCCCCGGGACTCCCAGATCACCGAGGTGTTGACGAAGGCGCCGGCCTCGATCGTCTTGAAGGGATAGACCCTGACGTTCCCCTGGATGATCGATTCCTCGCCGACGAGGCACTCGTCACCGATCACGGCACCGTCCTCGATACGTGCCGCACGCATGATGTCGGTGTTCTTTCCGACCACACAGCCACGTAGATTGCTGTGCTGCCCGATGTAGACGTTGTCGTGGACAACGGCCTTGTGTAGAAAGGCCCCGCTCTTCACGACGACATTCGAGCCCACGACGGTGTGCTCACGGATTTCGACGCCGGCTTCGACCTTGGCGTAGTCCCCGATGTAGAGGGGCCCGCGCAGTACGGCGTCGGGATGCACCTCGGCGCCTTCGGCGATCCATACTCCGGGCGACAGCTCGAACCCGTCGAGTTCGACGTCGACCTTGCCCTCCAGGACGTCGGCCTGCGCCTTCACATAGCTCTCGTGGGTACCGACGTCCTCCCAGTAGCCCTCGGCGACATAGCCGTAGATCGGCTTGCCCTCCTTCATGAGCTGTGGGAAGACATCGCCGGACCAGTCGACGGGCACATCGGGCTCGACATAGTCGAAGACTTCGGGCTCCATCACATAGATGCCCGTGTTCACGGTGTCCGAGAAGACCTGCCCCCAGGTCGGCTTCTCCAGGAACCGCTCGACCTTGCCCTCTTCATCGACGATCGTGATACCGAATTCCAAGGGGTTCGGCACCCGGGTCAGACAGACGGTGACCAGTGCACCCTTTTCCTTGTGGAAATTGATGAGCTCGGTGAGGTCGAAGTCGGTCAGGGCATCGCCGGAGATGACGAGGAAAGCGTCGTCCTTCAGTGCTTCCTCGGCGTTCTTGACGCTCCCGGCGGTACCGAGTGGCTTCTCCTCATTGGCATAGGTGAGCTCCATTCCGAGCTCCTCGCCGTCACCGAAGTAGTTCTTGACGAGTGACGCCAAGAACTGGACAGTCACGACGGTCTCATTGAGCCCATGCCTTTTGAGCAACCGCAGAACGTGCTCCATGATCGGCCGGTTGGCCACCGGCAGGAGCGGCTTGGGCATGCTCGAGGTCATAGGGCGAAGGCGTGTGCCTTCACCTCCGGCCATCACGACGGCCTTCATGTCGGAAGCGTCCTCCTTGAAGAGACGACGGTCTAGCCGACTTCACCCGTCCAGATTGTCCCGCACTTTTCCGACGCGGGCCATCGAGCCACTACGGCCGCCTCACCGGGCGGGCTCAATCGGCCATGGCGTCCGCACTGACAAGTCGGCGGACCTGAACCACGTAGAGGATTCCTGCCCACCAGTACAGCGTTGTACCCCATCCGGCGAACGCCCATCCGAAAATAGCAGCGAGTGACGAGATCCATCCACTTCCGTCACTGAGCAAGAGCAACGGGAAGGCATACATCAAGTTGAACGTGGCCGCCTTCCCAAGGAAGTTCACCTGCGGCGGCGGATAGCCGTGCCGTCTGAGGATGCCCACCATCACCAGCAGAACCAACTCCCGCAAGAGCAGTACAGACGTCAACCAAATTGGCAGAATCTCACGCCAGGTGAGACCCACCAAAGTCGACAGAATGTAGAGCCGGTCGGCCGCGGGATCGAGGAGCCGGCCAAGGCTGCTGACCTGGTTCCAGCGCCTGGCCAACTTGCCGTCCAGATAGTCACTGACGCCGCTCAGAGCCAGCACCAGGAGCGCCCAGCCGTCGACCTTGGGGCCGCCGAACTCGGGCCAGAGAATCAGCCACAGGAAGACGGGCACGCCAACGAGCCGCGCCATGCTGAGGATGTTCGGGATGGTGAGGACCCGGTCCGTCTGGACCCGGGTCTCCTGGACCTCCACCCGGGGGCCTCCTGTGCGAAATGAGCCAACGATGCCCCCTGACCCTACCTCAACGCAAAAAAGCTCTGGCTCCTGGGCAGGATTGCCCAAGAGCCAGAGCTGTAAAAGGAGTTCGGCGGCGTCCTACTCTCCCACAGGGTCCCCCCTGCAGTACCATCGGCGCTATGAGGCTTAGCTTCCGGGTTCGGAATGTAACCGGGCGTTT
>NZ_JBSFVY010000046.1:0-64427 GCF_053592555.1 Streptomyces sp. NPDC002643 | reverse complement strand
TCGAACAGTTCCCACAACTCATCCGGCACCATGCGCTCGACCATCACCACACGGGCAGACTACCCAGCGCGCCAAATGAGACGACGTCTAAGTGGCTGTCAACCGGCCATGCAAATGACGATGATTCGACGTGACGGGACTTCATCAGGCGCCTGGCCACCGTGCGAGAACCCCTCGGCGCTGCAACTCCCTTATGTGTTCCGCCATCCGTCCCGGCATGGGACCGCCGTTCAGCAGCACGCCCGCCTCGATGTTGCGCTCGGCGCCGGCCGCAGTGAGGTTGGCGCTGGAGAGGAAGAGGATCCGGTCGTCGGCCACCGCCAGTTTCGCGTGCAACCGGCTTCCGGGAGTGGGGCGTTGACCAGTCGGCCAGTGCCAGAGCCGCAGGCCCGGTACGCGGGAGAAGGCATCGGCCGGCTCACGCCCGGAGAGTAGCCCGCCTGCGCCTTCCAGCGTCTCCACGACGATGTCCACTGTGACGCCCCGGGCCACGGCCTCGGACAGCGCTGCGGTCAGCGGTGCGTACGAGCGGGCCGAGTAGGTCACGGCGACGAGCCGGTGCTCTGCGGCGCCGACCACCTCCGTCAGCACCTGGGCGGTGGCGCGGCTGGGTGTCCCAGGCGTGGAAGGGCCACTCCACACCGCACGGGCCTCGGTGTCCTCGCGCTGCCGGGTCCAGGCCGCCGCGTAACCCCGCAGATACGCCGCCGTCTCCGCCGAGGGAACGCCGTCCTCCGTCATCGACGCCAGCAACGCCGATACGGCTTCCAGCGCGTCCGGCGTCTGGAGCCTGCCGAGGATGTACGCCGGGGAGCGGCCCTGGGAGAGGAGCGTGGCCAGCGCCTTAGTCCGTGTGGGCCCGAGCGAGGCGGCGGCCGTCGCTGCCGCCGCCTCGAAGCGTCTGCGGCTCACCGGGTCGATCCGCTCACCCGAAGTCCGGGATGAGGGCCAGCGTTTTCGGGTCGCCTGCCAGGTGGGTGATGAACCGCCGGTCCAGGAACCGGTTGCCGCGCTCGCACGTCGTCTCGGACACGAACAGGCAGGAGTGGCAGGCGGCACCGTGCAGGAAGTCCTCCGGCGCCTTGGGAAGACGCTCGCCGCACAGCGGGTCCGAGGAGCACCGCCCCGCCTTGTACAGCGCCGTCCGCACGATCCTGGCCAGCCGGTTCTCACCGGTGCTCGGGTCCTGATCGGCGAGGGAGACCAGCCCGCCGAGCGTGCCCTCCGAGTCCGGGACGGCCGTGTAGATGAGGATGCCGGTCCGCCGTTCCTCGGCGTCGCCGCTGTAGATCCGCTCGGCCAGACTCGCCGAGTTGTAGCCGCACTCCATCGCGATGGTGCGGATGAGCAGATGGGAGAGCGTGTGAAGGGCGATGTAGCGACTGCCCGGCCAGCCCTGCATCCGGTCGAAGCCTTCCTGGATCCGGTCCGATTTGCGGTGATCACGGAACCGGCCGAAGGCGGCGGCATGTGCGGCGAGTTCGTCGCTCGCGGCGACCCGCTGTTCCCACTGCTCGATCAGGTGATCGTCCACCCGTAGGAACAGTCCCTCGCCGCGCACCTCGCTGGCCGGCACCCAGCCGCGCTCGCGCCGCCCCAGGTCTACGCGGGTGACCGCGCCGGGGTCCTCCGGGTCGGGGGCGTCGAGTCGGGTGAAGCCGATGAGAGCCCGGACCTCGCGCAGCCGCTCCACTTGCCGCACCTGGGAGAAGACGGTGGACAGCGGCCCGCTCAGCGAGGCGTCCACCAGCGCGAAATCCTCGGTCGGGTCGGCGGTCTTCGCCGCGGACAGCACCTGCCACTCGGGCGTGAGGAGGTCCGGAGGGCCCGGCGGCTGCTCGGTCTCGCCCGCATCACCCGACAGGGCCGCGCGGTAGGCGGAGATGGCCTGCCAGACCTGTGCGGGCTCGTAGTCGCGAAGGTAGCGGTGGTGCTTCGACCTCTTGGCGAACATGGCGATCTCCGCCTCGTCCTCGAAGTCCTCCAGATCCGGCCAGCGTTCCTCTACGAGCTTGCGCAGCGAGTCGGTCCCGGTGTCGGGCAGTGCCAGTGCGCTGAGCGTCACGGGGAACCACTGGTTGGACGCCCCTACGACGAGCAGATAGGGCCGCTCACCACAGCTCTCGTAGAAACCGTCGAACTGTGGGTGCCGACCACGGCAGAGAGGCAGGTTCTCTCGGCCCTTGTCGCCCATCGCGGCCCGGATGTTGCGTTTGGCCTTCTTGCACACGAGGCATTCGAGGGAGACGTTGGCCGCGAGGTTGCCGCCGTTGTCGCGCATCCGCAGGGTCGGATACATCGTGTCGCAGGCCCGGCCCTCGTGCACGAACTCCGTGTACGGAAACTCGTCAAGGTGGCCCTTGGTGCAGGCGAGCGCGAAGCGGGCGGCCACCGCGAGGGGCTTGCGGCCCTTCCTCTTCCGGTAGCAGTTCTCGTGGTAGAAGCGCGCATCGTGGGGGCGGCGGGCGTTGTTGTTCTCGAACCCCCACTTGCCCGAGCCCAGAGAGGCGAGCTCGTTGCACGCGGTGCAGCGCAGCCACTGCGGGAAGGGCGTCACGGGTACACCGATCCGTGCCGCATACCCCTTCGGGTCGGTGTCGCTGCCGGGGATCCAGGGCGCGGCACGCAACTCTCCCACCTGGTCGGTGCCGTAACGCTGCAGGGTCCGGTTGATCGCTCTGCGGAGCCGGGGCTCCTCGATCACCGGATCGGGCACACCGGCATAGCTCCAGTGGTCGAGGCCCTTGACCATGACGGAGAAGTTGGGCAGGTCGACGAGGGCGCCGACGCCGCCGGTGAACATGAGGTGGCTCGGCCGTACCGCCCCCACCCGCCTGAAGTATCCGCCGCCGCTCATGACCGCCGCCCCCTGGCCGTGCCCTTGTCGTCGCCGGTCCCGTCCGGGTCCGGCACCTCGCCGAGTTCGTCGCCGCTCTCCGTGTCCGGGCCGTCGCCGTTCCCGGCGGATGGCCCGAACTCCCAGGCGTTGCCGGCCGGGGCCGACAGTACGGTGTCGGCGGGCAGCAACATGTTGATCTCGTTCTCCGTCTCGCGCATCGACTGCGGGACGGTGAGCACGTCCCATCCGCTGCCGTCCGCGTTGCGCAGCAGGCCCAGCACCGTCTGCTTTTGCTGGGTCTGGCCCCGGTAGCCGAGCCTGCCCTGCTCCCCCTTCTTGGCCGTCCAGGCGTCACGCAGGGCGTCGATACGCTCGGCGAGGTAGCCGCGCGCCCGGTCCCCGTCCACGGCCTCCGCGCGTGCCAGCAGTCGCCGCTCGACGTCCCGCACCCGCGGGTCGTCGAGGTCCACCCCCTCCGCGTCCACGTTGTCGGAGAACTCGTCGCACGCCTGCCGTACGGCGGAGACATACGTGGCGGTGGTGCCCCGATCGAGCGCCCGCCTCGTGAACGGGGTCACCGACAGCGCCTCGACCTGCCGGTAGAACGTCGCGTGGTAGTGCTCGAAGTCCTCGAAGTGGGCGAGATCCCGGGGCCGTGCCCAGTTGTAGAGCGTGATCACGATGCCCGGTCGCTTGGCCTGACGTCCGACACGGGAGGACGCCTGAATGTATTCGGCGGTGTTCTTCGGCTGCCCGGTGACGACCATCAGGCCGAAACGGGAGACGTCCACGCCCACCTGGAGCATCGACGTGGCCAGCACGTAGTCGACCCCCCTGCGGTGCAGCGGGGCGGGCAGGACTCGCGGCTCACGGGCCCGCCCGGCGTCCCGGAGCTCGGCGACGATCGCCTTCTTGCGCTCTGACGTGTCGTGCTCCGGGTTGAAGCCGTTCTCCAGCAACTTGAGCGTGGCGCTGATGTCCGCCGACGAGATACGGGAGGTCAGCTCCTGAAGGTTGAGCATGTCGGTGTCGCGCAGCAGCCGGTTGGCGATGCCCCGGCGGCTTCCGTTGGCCCGCAGCCGACTCGGCACGTCGTCGTCCAGGACGCGCCGCATACCGGCGAGTTCCTTGGTCGCGTTGAAGTACCCGACCACCGTCATGTACGGATCGGCGGGAGCGCCGTAGAGGTCGAACAGGTGCTGCCCGGCGAGCAGCAGGATCTCCGCGACACGGATCTCTGCGGCCTTCATACGCACCCCGTGCGCGCAGACGCCGTAGTAACGCCGCCCGGGGTTGTCAGGCGTGACGTCCACCTGCTGCGAGAAGAAGGTGTCGCCCACGTCGACCACCTGCGGCGGGAAGATCGCCAGGTCCCGGGCGAACACCCCGAGCACCTGGTTGCGGGCGTTGCGGGTGGTGGCCGTCGACGCGACGATCTTCGGTCCGGTGTCCCGGAGCTGCCCGTGGGCGTCCTTCGCCCGCCAGGTGCACAGCTGGTCGACGGCCGACTCGAACAGCCCCACCGTGGTGCCCAACGCCCCGGCGATCAGGTGCAATTCGTCCTGGATGATGAGGTCCGGCGGCCTCAGCCGCCGAGGCATCGGCCGGCTGGTCACGGCCTTGTGCCGGTCCTTGGCGTTGTGCCGGGACCCGCAACCGATCTCCTCGTCGAGGTCGTCGTGGCGGTAGCCGTGCCGATCGCAGTAGTCGCTCACGCGTCCGAACAACATTCCCGCATAGCCGCGCCACGGCAGCTGGGCGAGCTTGTCCACGGTCGCGATCAGCAGACTCGGCACCAGCCGGTAGATCTCCTCGTCGACCGTGAGGATCGGCAGCCCCTCGCCCCGCGCCCGCATCCGGGAGAACGGGCAGGGTTCCGCGTCCTCCCCGCGCGGGCAGTACACGATGACGCGCCGCCGTACGTCGTCCGGCGCCACGTCCCGCCACGCGCGCAGTTCCTCGCCGCACCACGGGCAGGACAGCACCTGAAGGACGTTCGCATACCGTCCAGAGGCGGACTCGTTGGCCTCGGCGATCTGCTGCGCCGCGTCCCCGTACCAGTTCGGCGAGACACCGGCACCGACCCACAGCCCGATACGGAACGGCCTGCGGCCCCAGACCTCCTCGTCCTCCCTGCGGAGCACCTCCGTCGCGCACACGAGGGCGGAGGCCCGCTGGAACTGCTGCGCCGTCAGCAGCCGCAGCGTGTAACGCATCAGTACGGCGACGCCGTCCCGCCCCTCGCGGGCGTCCTCGCCCTCCCCGACGACCTTCTGTAGCCGCCGGATAGCGAACGTGTAGGCCGTGAGACCGAGATACGCCTCCGTCTTGCCGCCACCGGTCGGGAAGAACAGGAGGTCGACCGTGGCGGTGCTGTCCGCCCGGCGTTCCTTGTGTGCGGGGTCGGTGAGGGAGCACAAGTTGAGCAGCACGAACGCCAGCTGGAAGGGGTACCAGCTCGCGGCCACGGGACCGCGCGCATCGATCTCGGCGTAGGCCGCCGCGTACGTGGGCGGCTTCTCACCGCCCTCGGCCCGCAGCGCGGCCGTCGCCGTGGCCCGACGCTGCATGGCCATGGCCCGGTTGGCGAAACGGAACGCCCGTAGCGCGTCGCGGTCGGTGTGCAGCAGCTCGATGCCGAGGGCGATCCGCCCGCACGCGTCGCGGGCCTCGTCGACCGCCCGCAGTGCGGTGGTCCGCAGTTCGCCCGACAGCGACTCCGCCTTGGCAGCCTGCTGTTGCAACCACCCGTCGTAGCCGTCGGCCAGCGGCTGCAGGGCCTTCAACAGCTCGCCGCGCCGCTCCCATACGGCCAGTTCGGCGAGCTTGTCCATGCTCACCTCAAGACCGGCGAGCAGCGGCTGCCGAGCCGTGTTCGGCGCGACCGTGGCCGGCACGTCCTTTACCGGCAGCCAGGTCGTCTCCAACCTGACCGCGCGCCGCCCCTTCGGCAGAACACTCGCGTGCACGGCGACGTTCCGCCCGTGCGCGTGTTTCAACTCCTGCCGGTACAGCAGCCGCAGATGCTGTTCCTCGGGGTTCTCCAGGATGTGGCCGGGCTCGTCGGACAACGGGTCGTCGATCGGCAGGAAGACGCTGGACTGTCCGTCGAAGGAGGTGACTTCCAACTTCGTCTGGAACAGCCACTGCCCGTCCCGCAGTTCACGGGACTCCTCCAGCGCGTTGATCAGCGATACGTCGACGAAGCGCAGGTTGTCCGCACCGTCGACGGTGCCGGGGCGCTCCCGTACGTGGACGTCGAGCCGGATGCAGGGGAGGTCGGGGTCGCTGTCGTCGGCGCCTTCCAGGACCTTGCGGAGGGTGCCGCGCGAGTTGAGGTCGATGTCCTCCTCGTACCGGACGGGCTCCCGCGACCACGCGTGTACCGGTTTGCCGTCGTCGGTGTTGCTGACGCTCTGCCGGTACCGGCCCCAGGAGGCGACGACGCGGAGGACGCCCACATCGGCCGGCACAAGGAAGCTCAGCCCCATAGAAGATGCCCACAGCCGTCCGGCGGCCTGCGGGGTGAGCCGCTCCGAGAGCTCCGAGTCCTGCCCGTCCCCCTCCGCGCGTACCTCGGTCTCCATCTGTCCCACCGCGACCTTCACGGGCGCGTCGGTGGGCGCGGGCCGGGGCCCGAGAAGCCCGACGAGGTACCGGTCGCGGGGCCCCGCGCTGTGCGGCGCGAGCGCCTCGGTCTCGTCCCCCCACGGCCCCAGCAGATCCCGTGAGATCAGATCTCCGAGCTCCTCCCGGACGTCGTACGAGGTCCCGTCCCGGAATGTCTGCGGGACCTCGTCCACCGGGTGGCGAACGCCGGGCTCTGGAGCGGGGGCGTTCTGTGATGGCGACGGCATGCGGGTATCCCTCCCTGGGCTCGGATCGTGGTGATCGGCACCCGCGAACAACGATAGGGGGGTCCACTGACATCGTGGAGGCGCTGTCAGCGCGCAGGGCCGTGCCAGGTCGGCAACGGCTCAAACCACCGCCCTGAGGGCCCTGCCAGCTTCGTTAGCCCGCCGTGCTACCGCAAGCACACGGCGGGCAGTGTCTACGTCGTCATTCCCTGTCCGCCGCGATGATGCCGACACATTCTTCGAGGGCCGCGTGCAACGAGGGCACGAAGGCCGCGAGTTCGGCGTCCGACGACTTGCTTCCCTCCAGTACGGCACCGACGACCGTCACGAGGACAGCGGCGGCTTTGAGTGCCTGCGCGTCGGCCAGCTCGTCAAGGAAGCCACCGGGGCGCGCCATCACAAACGCCTCCTTGCCGGTCGCGGGGTCGACGCCGATGCTGCGGAAACGCCTCCCATTCATGCGGCGACCTCCCTCGGGAGGTAGTCCTGCCCGAGCGTCGCGAGGACCGCCGCCCGGCGTCGCTCCCGCTGAAGCCGCCTGCGGTCGAGTTCGTCACGCTCGCGTTCCCATACGACGAGGTAGGGCCGGACCAGGGGCAGACCGTCGGCAGTGATGACGTCAGCCGAGCGTGACCTCGACCGACGCGCAGAGGCGGGTTGGTGGGCGGGAGCGAGCGGACAGGCGGTGAGGAGCAGTGGGCCACCGGGGGCGCGATGCGCTCCGCGAGGAGGCAGGAAGAGGCTCAGGATGGCGGCCAGTAGGCTGCGCATAGGTCGACTCCTGTTCAGTCGGCTCAGGCCCCGGCACGGAGGCTCTCACCCTTCCCGCCGGGGCGTCTTGATGTTCCTCCTGACTGTATCGAAGTAGCGGTAGTGGTAGGTAGTGGTTGGTAGTAGTACTAAGTAATGCGTAGTTGAGAGTGGCGGCCTACGGTCGACGGGTGGACAAGATCAGCCCCGACTCGCCGCAGTACGTGTATGAACAGCTGGCCGCGATCATCGAACGGAAGATCCGTTCCGGTGAGTACCCGCCGGGCGCCCGACTGCCGGGAGAACTGACCATGACGCACGACTACAAAGTCGGTCCGGGTACCGTCCGCCGGGCCCTGGACATCCTTCGGGACGGAGGGTTGGTGGTAACCGTGCGCGCCCGAGGATCGTTCGTGGTCGACCCCTTGCCGCCTTCCTCTGATACGCCCGAGCCTCCCGCATAGCCGAGGCCGCAGTCCCCTCAGTTGCCCGACGTGTAGTCCATGGACCACCTGTTGACGCAGTGCATCATCGGGCACCCCAGTGGGGCTTCACCTCAGGCTCGGGCTTCCTGGCGGCACGACTGGCACCGGTTCGAACTCGCCTTCCGCCCCTTGGGCCGTGGCGCGCCAGGATCAGCTCCTGGAAGATCATGCACGATCACGTGAACACGATCGTCCGCGACGGCCGCGTACCCAGCCGTGGTTGCTGGAGACGCGTGGCGCATCAGGCGCTGTGTCATGAGCAGATCTCTGCCGGAGGATCGGTAAACCATCGTGCCGTATCGGTGCCTCAGTTGGTGGTATCGCATGCGGATGCCGATCTTGGCTGCGATGCCGGCGACAGTGCGGGAGACGGATTCAGCCCGTGTCCCTTCCCAGAATTTGCCCTGTCCCGTCAGGTCGAGTGCCTTCATGACGACGGGCGGTACAGGAACGGTGTCCGTGCGTCCGCCCTTGCCTGTAACGCGGAGTATTGCTGTGCCGTCATCGAGGGTAGACACGTCCTCCCGAGCAAGTTTGGCCGTTTCGTGGGCTCGGAGGCCACAGAAAGCTCCCAGCAAGACCCAGGTCTTGTGTGCTCCACGCGTGGCTGCGGTGAGCCGTGTGAGCTCCTCTTCTGGGAGTGGGTGAGGTGTCGACCGGGGTGCTGCGGGCTTGCGTATGCCTTGTATGAGGTCTACCCCCCGCCACTTTCCAAACGCCTGGAGATGGTTCAGGTAGGTTCTGCGCGACCATGGACGCAAGGGGCGCGTAGCGAAGTACGTGACGACATGATCGACTTTGAGCTGGCCCACGGTCACGCCAGCGAAGCGGGCTATGGCATTGATGCAACGCACACGGGCTCCGATCGTGTTGGCTGAGTAGCCGTCCGCACGCTGGGCCTCGGTGAACTTGTCGAGTGTCATGAGGGATGTCATGTGCCCAGGTGCAGGGTTTGTATCGTGGCGCGATGAGTTTGGCGTGATCCACCCCTGAATCGTCTTGACCTGCGCTCTTGGCAACCGGATTGCGTCTGGTAGCGAACAAGGGCAAGTCGTTCCAGGGATCCAACGTGCTGGGTAAGGGGTTCATCCTCACCCCCGAACAGGCCGAGGACCTCATCCAGCGCGACCCTCGCAACAAGGACGTCCTCTTCCCCTACCTCAACGGGGAGGACCTCAACTCCCGCCCGGACTGCTCGGCCAGCCGCTGGGTGATCAACTTCCATGACTGGAGCGAGGAGCGGGCACGGAGCTACCCCGAAGTATTCGCCATCGTCGAGAGGGACGTGAAACCCGAACGACTCAAGAACAACAACCGTCAACGTCGCGAGGTTTGGTGGCGGTTCACCCGTCCCGCAATGGACCTTTACCGCGCCATCTCAAAATTGGACCGTGTCCTGGTGGTAGCTCAAACCAGCCGGACCCAAATGCCCGCCAGAGTGCCAGTTGGTCCCGTATTCGACCAGAAGCTTGTAGTATTTCCACGGCAAGGAACAGCCGATCTTTGCTTTCGTGCAAGCAGTTTTCAGTATCTCTGGACTCTGCGAATGGGTTCCACCAGGACTGCCGATCTCGTTTTTACTCCATCTACATGTTCTGAAACATTGCCGCTGCCGCAGGATATCGAATCCTTGCAAGCGGCCGGGGCTTCCCTTGAAGCGGTACGCAATGGCGTAATGCTAGACCGCCAGATAGGACTGACAAAGCTATATACCGAAATGCACGATCCAGCCACCACTGATTCTTGCATCGACGGCTTGCGCAATGTGCACTCGGAGGTTGATCGCACGGTGGCTAACGCCTATGGATGGGCGGACCTCGATATTGAATGCGGATTTCATCAAACCCCGCAAGGGCTGCGCTACACCTTTGCCCCCGCCGTGCAGGCAGAAATCTTGGACCGCATCCTAGAACTGAACCATGAACGGCATCACCTGGAATCTCTTAACGCCAGAGAGGAGGGTAGCGGGCGATCGGTGGGGCGCAGGAAAACCAGGTCGCCCTCCAGGGGCGATGTCCTCTTCTGAGTGGCCGCCTACCGTCAAAATAGAACGTCGTCAACTGAAGTGAGAATCCTTGACGATCTCGCGAAACCTTTGTTCCGGTACTTCAAATTTTCCCGGTTTTCCTGATTGGAGACAACATTGTCCAATCTGAGGCCATGTTGACTATGATTGAGTTCGAGCAAGCGGTCCAGAATCTCAATTTGCATGGCCGGATCCACAGTGTAACGGATGCCCTGCCGCGTCGAGCGGAAATCATGATCAAGGTTGAGGTCATTCCAGCCGTAAGCACCTGAAACCACTCGATCGATTTCTTCGTGGAGGTTTCTCAGCCCCGAAACGTCGCTGTCGCTGATAGTCGCATCATGGATCAAGTTGTAGAGTTTCGTTAGGCCAAGTTGCCGATTTTTCATAACCGAACTGCGTGCAATTTCGAGAGCCTGTCCCATGGCGGTCAATTCAATAATTTTCTCCGGCCGGGGCAATGTCTCGTACACGTCAGAAGGAGAGTAATTGAGATCCGCCTTCATTGTTGATGAGTTGCGCCAAGCCCAAAGCGAGTGGAATGAGCTCGAAAGCAGAGCGAGGTCAGCATCATTCGCCGTAGCAAAAACCCCCAATTTGTGAGAGAGGACTTGGCGGCTGGTCACGCGAGCTGGCATGACCGTGCGACTGACGAGTGCTACCACCAGGACACGATCGAGCCCCTCAATGGCTTTGATCATGGCTGGACGCTTTTCTGCGTATTGCCACCAGTAGTCCCGATATACCTTGCGGTTGTTCTTGAGTCGTTCGGGTTTCACGTCCCTCTCGACGATGGCGAATACTTCGGGGTAGCTCCGTGCCCGCTCCTCGCTCCAGTCATGGAAGTTGATCACCCAGCGGCTGGCCGAGCAGTCCGGGCGGGAGTTGAGGTCCTCCCCGTTGAGGTAGGGGAAGAGGACGTCCTTGTTGCGAGGGTCGCGCTGGATGAGGTCCTCGGCCTGTTCGGGGGTGAGGATGAACCCCTTACCCAGGACGTACGAACCGATGAACGCTGGTGACCTATTGATCGCCCCGCTACCAGGCTCACTTGGTGCCCATCCTGATACCAGACGGTACGGCCGCCCCGAAACCCGAGACCGCGGATCAAGCGACGAAGTGATACCCCGGACCACGACGTCGTCCAGAACGCGCGTGGCCTCCGCGCCCAAGCCCGGCTTGGTGGTCCACACAGCGCAGTACTCCAGCGCCGCTGACCGCGAAGGCCAACGTGCGCTCTTCACCGCTCGACGTACCTCGATGCCGTCATCGAGTAGCTGGTCGAGTCCGACCTCCCGAGTATCGCCCTGGGCGAGGGTGTTGGTAGCGATCAGGCCCGTCTGGCCTCGCTCGCTGAGTAGTTGGTGGGCCCGAAGTTCGAAGTACGCGACGAGGTCTGCGCTACCCCGCTGCCCGCGGCCGAGCCCCAGCACCAAGTACTCACGGTACGCCTGGCCCAGCGTTCCCGTCAGCTTCTGGCCGCCGAGGAAAGGCGGGTTGCCAATGATCGCGTCGAAGCCGCCCTGCTTGGCCTCGAAGACCTCGGGGAAGACAAGGGGCCAGTGCACGGGCAGGCGGACGAAGCCGTCTGTGGGAAGGTCCTTGCTCAGCCACTCCAGGGCCCGCGTCCGAGCCTCGTGGATCACGGGGTCCGAGTCGCGGACCGCATCCGAGGCGACCGTACTGGCCAATTCCGCAGCCCTGAGGTAGAGGGAGTCACCACCTCCCGCGGAGGCGAGACCCGCTCCTGTCGTCAGGTCACCGATCAGCCGTAGACGCTGCAGGTGTTCGTTGCTCGCCGCGAGCAGACGCCGCTTCTCGTCGAGGTCGGCGATGGAGTCGCTCTGAATGTCCGCGATGGCCTGCCGGTTGCCCGACGCGTTGTGGACACGAGTGCGCGTTTGCTCGGTCCACTCCTCGTCGAAGGCCCCCTTGTGCAGCTTGCGACCCGCTTTAGCATCCAGGTGGACGTTCTCGATCTGCTCCAGCTTGGCGACCCCCAGCAACGAGTCCCCCGCCACCAACCGGTCGTCCAGAAACGTGAACGGCCGTTCCGGATCCATGGAGATCAGCCACAGCGACAGCTTGGCCATCTCCACCGCCATCGGGTTGATGTCCACCCCGTACAGGCAGTGCTCGATGATCCGGCGCCGGGCGCGGACCATCACCGGGTCGCTCTCCGCGTCCGCCGCAGTCATGGCGCCCGTCTGGTCGCGGTGGCTGCCGCGGAAGGCCAGGGCCTCCTCGTCCTCCGCCTCGACCCAGGCGTCGACCAGACGGTCCGCGAGGTAGCGGCAGGCGGCGACCAGGAAGGCGGCCGAACCCATCGCGATGTCGGCGACCCTGAGCTTCAGGATGTCGTCCGCGCCGATGAGCTTCCACTGCTTGTCGTCGGCCGTCCGGAGCGGGCCCGGACGGTAGACGAGCGGTTCCAGTGCCGCCTCGGCGACCTGCTGGGCCAGGGCGCGTGGCGTGTAGTGGGCGCCTGTCCTCCCGCGGAGGCTGGACTCCGTGACGTACAAGCCGTCCTCCGGGATCACCACCGGCAGGCCGCGCAGGTCGTCGCGGAGGAGACCGTGGAAGGGAAGGATGCGCTCGGCGAGGTCGCGGTCGTTCTCGGTGACCGCGAGAAGGCGGTGGACGGCCTTGCCCCGCGTCTGGTCGTCACCGGGGGCGAGCAGCTTCTCCATCTTCGACGCCGCTGCCGGGGGCTTCGGGTCCTTGAGGTGCTCGTACAGCTTCTTCGCGAGCCCCGGGAGGTTCGGACTCTGGCCGAGGACGGCCTGGGTGCCCACGCCGAACGGGGCGGCCAGTTCCTCCAGTTCGGTCAGGCTCACCTCGTGTTCCAGGCCGGGCTTGCCGATGAGTCCGAGCACGGTGTCCTGGGCGCGCTTGCCGTCGTACGAGAGGAGGCCCTCGTACACGTAGCCGATCTGCTCGACGTCGAGGGCGCGGAAGGTCAGCCGGCGCCGCTCCCTGTTGACGACGACGAACTGCACCGAGTCAAGGACGTGTAGGACGGTGCGGTCATCGATCGGGAGGAGGGAGGTGTGGCCGTCTGCGGCCCGCGTGGCGTCGTCGTCCGTGGCGTCTGCGCCCTCCGGCACCGCCTCCAGCCAGGGGAAGCGCTTCGGGTCGAAGATCGAGCCGTCGTACGCGGGCAATGTGAGCAGCGGATGGTCCACTCCCCCGTGGACGGCGTGGAAGAGGGCGATCAGCCGATGCCAGGCGGCGGTGGTGTGGTCCAGGGAGTCCTCGCCGTCCGCGCGGCGGCGTTTGTCCAGCGTCTCGTACAGCCGCCCGGCCGAGTACGCCTCCGCGTACAGCTCGTTGTCAGCGGGCAGCAGGCCCCGTTCCTCGGCGAAGAGGAGGAAGACGACGCGCATCATGACCGCGACGGCGCCCCGGTAGACCTCGCTCGCCGGTACGCCGGACAAACCCTTGCCGCCGCGTTTGACCATCCGGGCCTCGGCGCGGCCGATGGAGTCCACCAGGAGTTCGACGGCCTGACGGACCTGGATGCCGAGCGCCTCGGTGACGTCTTCCTGGCCGTCCAGGCTCTCGCGCAGCAGCGCAGGGAGGAGCTCGTCCACCGGGCGTCCGAAGAACCGGCCGCGGCGGAGGAGGGACACCCAGGCGCGGACCGCCACCAGGTCGGCCGCCTCGTTCCAGGCGATGGTGTCGAAGGTGGCGCTCGTCGTGACGCCGCCGGGCGGTGCCCAGACCAGGGACCACCAACGGCCGTCGGTGACCAGGCCCAGCTCGACGCCGTGGTGGCGCAGGACGTGGGCGAGCCGGTCGACTCCGCTCGCCGCCCAGGAGTCGTCCCTGATACGGCGGGTCGGCACGGTGTCGGGCGGGAGGACCAGGCCGAGGATCGGCACGTGCTGGGCGGTGCCAGCAGTATCCGATTCGGCGGTGGGGTCGGTTCCGGGGCGGACGAGGGCGAAGTCGGGGCGGACGGTGGTGTCGGCCCCGGGTGGGCTCACGGCGAACCGGTCCAGCAGCTTGTCGTCCTCGGCCAGGCTCTCGCCGCTGTCACCGAACTGTCCGGCGCCCTCCCGCAGATGCAGGGCATCGTCCCATTCCAGCAGGGTGCGCAGCTGGAAGCCGATCCAGTCGAGACGGCCGGCCCCCTTGCGGTCGTCCTGCCAGATGCCGTGGTGGAGGCGGATGTCAGCGCGGCGCCCGCTGGGCACGCCTTCGAGCTGTGGCCAGGTGCGCAGCAGGACCGGCAGGGTGAGGAACGGGCCGGACACCTCGACGAGGTTCAGCCAGTCCAGGTGCTGCTGCTTGCCGTCGGACGCCTTGGCCGCACGGATCGCGGCGGCGGAGGGGCGGCGGCCTCCGGAACGGGGCGCGGGGGTCATCAGTAAGCCTCCTTGGCGGGGATGACAAAGACGACGGCGACTGGGAAGAGATGATCCTGCGGCTCGCGGTAGCGGGCGGCAATCGCGGCGAGTTCGCGCTCGCGTTCGCCCTCTACGCCGTCGAGCCGGGCCCGCCAGCGTTTGCGGTCGTCGGCGAGCTGGCGGCGTTCGTCGGGATCCTTCAGCTCGTCCAGGCCGAAGAGCGTGTCCATCCCGCCCGTCGGGGAGGCCGCCGTGGCAGAGGAGGTCTCGCCGAGTCGGTTTCGCAGGGTGCGCTGGAGACGGTCGAGGGTGGCGTTGATGCGCTGCTCCTCATCGGCCTGGCGCTCGGCCAGCCGGTCCATTAGGGACGCCTTGCGCTCCTTGCCGCGCGCGTCGACGGACTGGGTGAGGCCCTCGTATGTCTTCGGCCAGCTCTGCTGGAGGCGGTGGAGCAGGCGCTCCTTGGCGGGGCGACCCTCGGTGAGCGCACGGTCCAGGATCGAGGCGACCGCCTCCACGCCGCGCAGCCGTCGCTGCCAGCCGTTGTCGCCGAGCCAGCCGCCCGCGTGCAGGATCTCCTCGTGGAGGCGCTGCCCGTCCGTGCCGACCAGCACGAAGCGGGCGTACGCTCCAACGAACGTGGTCTCCAGGGCCGGGTCGTCGCTGACGACGGCCGTGATCCGGCGCAGGTCGACGTTGTCCGCGTTCCATACGGCCGCGCGCAGGAGCCGCGTCGACATGGCGACGAGCGGATGGTTCAGATGGGCCAGCACGATGTCGGGGCGTCCCGAGGCTGCCTGCGCGTCGAAGGTGACCGGGCGCAGGATGTCGGGGCGGAGTTTGTCGGGCAGGCCGCGCGTGGCGCGCTCCCAGGAGCCGGTAAGCGGCGGCACGGTGTACAGGCCCTGCCGGAAGTCGTCTTCGGACGGCGCGTTCTCGTCGAGGCACGGTACGAGGGGCTGCTGGCGGGCCAGGTTCAGCGCGGTGTTCACCACGCGGGCGACTCGGTCCGGGGTGATGCCGAGTTCTACGGTCGTCTGCTTCAGCTGGGCGCTGAGCCGTCGCACCTGCTCCGTGACGTTCTGTTCGGCGTCCACCTTGCCGCCCGTGGGACGGCCCTTGATCTTCTTCGCGCGGGCGTGCTCGATGTCGAAGTCGTTGAGCTGGCCCGTCATCCGCAGCTGGACTTTCTCGGCGAGTACGGCGTTGACCTCGCCGAGGTCCTCCTCCATCTGCGCGACCTTCCGCGCGATACGGGCCAGGAACTCCAGGTCGGCCTCGTACACGTCCGTCCTGGCCTTGTCCCAGGCAGCGCCAACGAAGTGCATGATCTGCGGGTTGTGGCGCTGGCCGTAACGGTCGATGCGGCCGATGCGCTGTTCGAGCTTGTTGGGGTTGAACGGGATGTCGTAGTTGATCAGGTACCGGCAATGATCTTGGAGGTCGATCCCCTCGCTGGCGGCGTCAGTCGCGATGAGGATGCGGACCGTGCCTTCGGGGCTGGTGGGCTGCTCCTGGAATGCGAGCCGGATCTGCTCGCGCTCTTCGGCGTTCTTCCCGCCGTGGAGGGTGAGGACGCGGCCCTCCTGGGCCAGGCCCTCCTGCTGGAGCAGATTCAGCAGCCAGTCCTGGGTGTCGCGGTACTCGGTGAACACGACGACCCGCTCGTTCCCCCACCTCCCGCCGGTGAGGCAGATGGCCTTGAGGGTCTTGACGAGCTCCTTGGCCTTGGCGTCAGGGGACGCCTGGTGGGCTTGGCCCCAGCGAGCCATCCGCTCCAGCAGCTCGGCCTCTTCCTCGGACGATCCCGGGGTGACCGTGGCGGCGCGGGTGATCGCGTCGTGCTCGGCCTCGGCCAGCTCCTCGTCGTCGAGCTCGGCCGCGTAGTCCTCGTACTGCGTGATCCACAGCGGGGTCTCGACCGGGGCCGGAACCTCCTTGTTCCCGCCTGACTTCGCCTTGGCTCGTACCGATTCGAGGTGGACGCCGACGGTGTGCGCGAAAGCGGCGGGAGAGGAGAACAGCCGCTTCTTCAGCAGCAGGGTGACCAGGTCGACGGCCTTCCGGCCGCCCCGCCGGTCGGGCGTGACCCGCTTCTTGCGCAATTCGGCGTAGTGGGTGAGGAGGGCGTGGATCTCGCGCTCGGTGTCGGGGTACTCGACGGGCAGCGCCTTCGACTCGCGGACGTGGAAGCGGGGGTTGCCCTCCTCGTCGGTCACGGAGGTCTTCAGACGTCGTACGACGGTGTCGTCGAGGGCGGCCTTGTCCGGCTCGCCGCCGCGGAAGAAGCGCTGGTTGTCGATCAGTTCCAGCAGAGCCGTGTACGACTCCTGGTAGCCGTTGTGCGGGGTGGCGGAGAGGAAGAGCCGGTGCTCGAAATGGGGGGCGAGGCGCCGGATCAGCTTGGTCTGCTGGGAGTCGACGGCGTAGATCTGCTTGGGCGCGCTCGGGGCGACATGGTGTGCCTCGTCCAGGATCAGCAGATCGAAGGTACGGCGCCCGGGGCGGCCCGGCAGCTCCGTCGACCCTCCCGGGGGCAGCACCTCGTCGATAAGCCGCTGCGCCTTGGGCGTGCGCAGCCAGGGGAGACTGACGATGGTCATCGGGAACACTCGGAACGGGTTGGCAGCGCTGCTGTGCGTGCGGCGCAGTTCGGCGCAGCATGCCGAGTCGACCACGGTGAAGTCGAGGCCGAATTTGTCGGCCATCTCGTCGCGCCACTTGAGGGTTAGCCCCGCCGGGCAGACGACCATGACGCGGTGGGCCCGGCCGCGCAGCCGCAGCTCCTCGGCGACCAGTCCGGCCTCCACGGTCTTGCCGAGGCCCACATCGTCGGCGAGCAGCAGATTGACGCGGGGGGCGCCGACGGCGCGGGCGACCGGTTCCAGCTGGTACGGCTCGATGGCCACGCCTGAGCGGAAGGGGGCCTGGAGCGTCTTCACGTCAGCGGAAGCAACGGCGGACCAGCGGACGGCGTCGAGGAAGGCCGCGAGCTGCTCGGGCGGGTCGAACGCTCCGGTTGAGGCGTCTGGGAGGGAGCCGGCGGGGAGGACGCGGCGCCCCGGCTCGACCTCCCATATCACGGAGAGGGTGTCGCCGTAGCGGCCATCGGCGACGGACTGTAGATGCACCACGGTGACATCGCCGGTCGGGGCGGCTTCGACTCCGGACACCACCCAGTTCTGGCCGCGTACCTGGACGAGAGCGTTCTCCTTCGGCGGCGCGACGATTGCGGAGGCTTCGGAAGTACGGGTGGTTCCGGGCATGCGGACATCCTCCACTATCACTCTCGGCGAGACGGCGGTGCCTACCGGAGTGCCTCATTTTGACAAGCGATTCGTTCGTTGACCTAGATCACATACTTTCTCCCCTGGTTGTGGATGGGGCGTCGACGGGTCACTGCGGGAGGCGGAGCGCGCGGGTCAGTCTGCCCAGGCGGCTGACCAGACGCTCCACCTCGGCATGGGCGGGATGGTCGGGAGGCAGCGCGGTCCGTTGGTCGTCGGCGAGGTGTCGCAGAGCCTCCAGGGCTTCACCAGCCGAGCCTGAGCCCGCCAGGAGGGTGGCAATGTCCCGGCGGGTCTCCAACACCTCCGGATCCAGCGGGGGAAGCACCTCCTTCTGGAGATCGAGTGCCTCGCGAAGCTCCATGAGGGCGGCGGAGTTGTGCCCGAGCCGGCCAAGGCAGCGGGCCGCCATCACCCGGCAAGCCGCGAGGTCCGCGTCCGGCGCGGAACGAGTCGACACGAGGGTTTCCGCGAGTTCCAGGCAGCCCTCGCGCGCCGCTTGCAGTTCCTGCCCTTCGAACTGCAAGCGGAGGATGGCCAGTCGGCGGGAGACGACCTCTGAATGGGAGGAGTCGAAACGGGGCAGCACCTCGTTGAGGTCCTTGCCCAGCAACTCCAGTGCCTGTGACAACCGCCCCTCTGCCGCAAGGCGTTGCGCGCGCTCGCGCAGGTCCGCCGACTCCGCGGGCGACCCGGCCCCGGAGGTGGACGGCGGTTGCGCTGGCCGAACGGAAGGTTGTGCAGTTGCGAGCGGGGCTGGGGCGTGCTCCGGAACGGATGCGTGCGCTTTGTCCGAAGGAGGATCGTTCGGAAGGTCGCTGCCATCGTGCGGCAGGCGCGCGGTGGCCTTGCCGGGCCTCGGAGTTCCGGCGCGGGTGGCCTTCGGCACCGCCTGCTCGGCCCAGGGCGCGAGGGCCTCCCGGACTTCGGCTGCATCCGCCGGTCGGTCCTCCGGGCGCTTCGCGAGTAAGCGGGAGACCAGGTCGCACAGTTCGGCTGGTGCGTCGTCGCGCAGCCGTTCCAGTGGTACTGGAGTATCGGCGATGTGCTGGACCACCAGGGCCAGCGGCTCGTCGGCCGTGAACGGCGGTCGTCCGCCCAGTATCTCGTACAGCACGCATCCCAGTGCGTACAGGTCACTGAGGGGAGTGGCCGCCTGCCCCTTGCCTTGTTCTGGAGAGATGAAGCCCGGAGTTCCGGCCACCATGCCAGCGTCGGTCAACCGTGGCCCGTCCGGTGGTTGCAGGGCGGTGGCGATACCGAAGTCGAGGACGCGCACCGTGCCGTCTGTCGTGAGCATCACGTTGCGCGGCGTCAGATCTCGGTGGACGAAGCCGCGTCCGTGAGCCTGGACCAGCACGGAACACACCTGGGCGCCCACCGCGGCGGCCCACTCCACGGGAAAGGGGCCGCGCTGGGCCACCAGCCGGTCCAGTGTGTGTCCGTACACGCGCTGCATGACCAGATAGAGCCGACTCGCTCGATGGGTGCCCGCATCATGGATGACCGGTACGTACGGATGCTCCAGCTTGGCCATCAGTCGTGCTTCTCTGGTGAAGCGGACGACGGCGGGGTCCTGCGGATCGAGCCTGCGCGGCGTCTTGGAGACAGCCGTCCGTGGTGTCAGCAGTTTCACCGCCACAGACCGGTCCAGCCGCTGATCGTACGCCGCCCACACTTCGCCCATGCCACCTCTGCCGAGCAGCTCCGCCAGCTCGTAGCGGCCGTCGATCAGCTCGCCCCTCGTCAGGTGATGGTCCCTCATCGTCTTCCCCGCGCCCTTTTGTCGACCCGGGTTGCCAGTGGTCGTGGAGAGGCCAGGAATCGGAATGGGCGCATGATGTCCATGCCCGGGCCCAGGAAGGAACCCCACGACGCATCAGGTGCGGACGCAGGAATATGAGGGGCCCGGAGGGACTGCACCGAGGAGGCGTCGGCGTGCCGCTCGCCGGGGTGCTTCTTGAGGGGCCGGAGGACCAGATCTTCGAGGTCCGGTGGGACGTCGTGGCGGAATGAGGCGAGGGCCGGAGGCGTACTCGTCCGGTGCACCAGCATGACGAGCGCTGGTATCGGGGCGGTGAACGGGGGCTCTTCGGTCAGCATGAAGTACAGCAGGCAGCCCGGCGAGTAGAGATCGGCACGGTAGTAAACGTGGGAATGGGGACCGCCTTCCCGCTCCGGGGCCCGAGAGTCCGGCGCATTGTGCCCTCTCACGGGTCGGTCAACCGTGTGGGCATGGTGCCGGGCGCGGTCACCAGACCGAGGTCGATGATCTTGAAGGTGCCGTTGGGCGCCACAATGACGTTCTGCGGTTTGAGATCCCCTGTGCACGAGACGTGCGGCGTACACGGCGGACAGCCCAGCGGTGAGCTGCGCGCACGCGGCGCCGGTCGCGTCCAATGCGAGTGGACCGTGCTCCGACACCAGATCCACCACAGTCGCTACGCCGGGGACGAGCTGCATCACGAAATGCTGCATCGCCTTCCATCCACCGGCGTTGTGCACGGTCGCGACGTGGGGATGGTCGACTCCGGCGAGAGCGGCGGTCTCACGCCGGAAGCGCCGGACGAGGCGCTGCCGTTCGTCGTCGGAGTCGAGGAGTTCCGGACAAATGATATCAAGGGCGACCAGATGCCTCAGATTCAGGTCAGTGCATGCCCATACCTCGCACATCGCTCCGTGGCCGATCGGCGCGCGCATCTCGCAACGATCGGCGATGCGCTGTCCCCGAGCCATACCGGGGCCTCCCCAAGTGTGTACGCAACCGGCCCGTCCCGGACCATCACGGTACGTGCATGGTCGCTGACAATCCTAGGTCAGCATGAGACGGGGAGGCTCCGGGACCTGGGAGCGGACGAATAGACCGAAAGTCTCGAAGCTGCTGAATCCTTCGCCGACGCCCCGCTCCACGAGAGTCGCGTGCCTTCAGGAGCGGTTGGTGTCCCGCCACATGGTGTAGTGGCGATCTCCGCGCAGGCCCGGGCCATGGGGCGGCCACCGCGCAACTCTCCGAGTGGTAAAGCTCGTTGAGAGGCGACGCGATGACCTTGTCTCAGCATGCTCACTCCGTCTCATAGAGGCACTGCGTACGGAGGACGGATTCGAGTTAGTCCGGGTTCTGGCCCAGCGGCTCATGTAGTAACTCATCGAGGCCGAGGCCACCGCCCACATCGGTGCGGAGCCCGGCGAGCACACCGACAGCCGCACGACCTGGCGGAACGGGCACCGCGAGGGGCTGCTGACCGCGCAGGCCGGGGACCTGGACCTGGCGATCCCCAAGGTCCGCACCGGATCGTTCTTCCCGTCCCTGCTGGAACGCCGGCGACGCATCGACCAACTTGCCGACGTAGCAGCAAAGATGTGTGGTGAGGCCATACGATTCGATGCGGATACAGGCGTGTTCAGGCATTCCAGTGGCAAGGACGATCGAGGGAGCGGATGAATCCACAGCTGATGCAGCTCGCTGCGACCACCGGCACCAAGGCCGTCGGGTCCGCGCTCGGCCGGACCCGGACCCGGACGCGGACCCGGATCGTCCTGGCCCGGACGCTTTGTGAGGTCAGGGGACAGCTTCCGCCCGGCAAAGGATCGCTGACCGGCTCAGTGCGGATGTGGATTCACATCATCGGCAACACCCGTACCCGCAGGGCCAAGCTCGACCGGCACAGCAGCGAGCGGTGAGCCAGCCGCCGCACGAGCCCGGGGCCTCGGCGTCAGGGCAGGGCCGGATATTCCAGGCCCACCGCGACCAGCACATCGAGGAGCACCATCACCACTATCCGGTCGCGTCCGCGAGCGAGTGGCGAGGACCGGTGCCGCACTCCGTGCGGGTGCCGTTGGCGGCCGAGTTGGTCTCCGCCCTGCGTGACCGGTCCGAACTGCGTGACATTCTGTTCCGCGCCGTTGCTGATGGACCGGGTGGGCCCGTACATGTGCTGCAGGGTATGGCGGGCTGCGGCAAGACCGTGCTGGCCAAGCATGTCTTCACCGAGTCTGTCCAGACCGGTGACGTGATCGGTCTGTGGGTCGATGCGTCGTCGGCCTCGTCCCTCCACGCGTTCATGCTCGGTGTCGCCGCCGACCGCGGGGCGACACCGGACGAACTGGAGGCGGCCCACCGCCGCATCCGGCCTGCCGCCGATCTGGTCTGGGACCGCCTCGACCGCTCGCCCGAACCCTGGCTGCTGGTGTTCGACAACGCCGACGAACCCCGGCTGCTGCAAGAGGGCAACTGGCTGCGCCGCAGCCCGCGCGGCACAGTCCTGGTGACCAGTCGCAATACCGGCTCCGAACTGTGGCACGGCACACTGACCCATCAGGTCGGCGTGCTCCCCCTGGAAGCTGCGGCCCAGGTGCTGCTGGACTTGGCTCCCGACGCCGGAGCGCCGGAGGACTTCGAGCGACTGGCCCAGCGTCTCGACCGGTATCCGCTCGCCCTCGCCCTGGCCGGGCATCACCTCCGCCGTCAGCTCCTGGAACGCTGGACCGCGAGCGACTATCTCGAACGGCTGCCCGACGACCCCAGCGAACTGCTCGACAAGGCGTCCCAGCCCACGGAGGGTCACGCCCGCGTCCGATTCAGCACCACCTGGCGGCTCTCCTTGGACCTCCTCAGGCGACAGGACCTGCCGGAAGCGCTCACACTGCTACGACTGCTCGCCTGCTTCGCGCCCATGCCGGCGCCCCTTCCTCTGACCCTGCTCGCCCCGACGGCCCTGGACGCGACAGCCCTGCCCCTCTTCGATCCCCCGCTCACCGGAGAGCGCGCCGACGCCGCTCTGCAGGGCCTGATCGACACGTCCTTGGTCAACCTCATCGACGTACCAGGCGACCAGGGCCGCCGGCCGGTCCTCAGTCTGCAGACACCCGGTCTGCTGCTGGACACCGTCGCGGGCGACATCCCCGTGGCTGCCCTCGGGGATCTGCTGCTCGCCGCGACCGCACTCCTCGACGGAGCCCTTACCGGTGAACCCGACAGCCAGGACCTGCGGCTGATCGCCCCGCACGCCCTCGCCGTGCTGCGCCGGGCCCGTGCGCAGTCCGCTGGATCGGCCGCAGCGAGCAAAGCCCTCGGACTGGTACGCCGACTGCGCGATCTGCACTACGACCGCGGCGAGTTCACCCCCGCCCTCGAACTGGCCGCGCATGCGGAAGCGTTTTCCACCACAGTGTTCGGCACGGGCAGCGACGAAGCCGTGGACGACTCCTACGCTCTGGGGCGTGCCCACACCGGCGCCGGGCGCTTCACCGAGGCCGAAGCACTGCTACGCGCCGTGCTTACCACCCGCGAACGCGAACTCGGCCCCGACGAGCCGCGCACCCTGGACAGCGCACACGCCCTGGGCATCGCTCTGTACGGACTCGGACGGTGGGCCGAGGACGAGCGGCTGCTGCGCCGAGTGCTGGCCGGACGCGAACGCCTGCTGGGCGCCGACGCCCCGGACACCCTCGACGTCTGTGCGGGTCTGGCGGACGCCCTCGGCGAACAGGGGCACTGGGCAGAGGCGGAAGCCCTCGCCCGCACCACCGTCGAACGCTCCGCGACGTCATCGGGCGAGCATCACGCCCGCACCGTGGTGGCGCGCCTCACCCACGCCTGGGCCGTGGCCGGCCGCGAGGCATGGGACCGGGCAGAGCCTCTGGCACGCCGTACCGTCGACGACGCCGAACCGGTTTTCGGCCCTCACCATCCGCGCACGCTCGCTGCCCGCCATCTGCTCGCCACTGTCCTACGGCGCCTTCACCGTCTGGAAGAAGCCGAAAGCCTGCTGCGCGAGGTCGCCCGAGCCCGCAAGGACATCCTCGGAGCCGCTCACTCCCACACCCTCTCCTCCCTCACCGACCTCGCCGCCGTCCTCACGGACGCGGGCCGGGCGGCGGAGGCGGAACCGCTGGCCACGAAAGCCTACGAGGGCTACGTCCGCACGCTCGGCCCCGAACACCCTCGCGCCGAGCGCTGCTACACAATCCTGACCGCCGTTCGGGCGGTGCTCCCCGTATCCCGCTCAGCCCACTCCCCGGAGAACACACCGTGACCAGCGGCAACGCCATTTCCCCCATATCCCTCGAAGGTCCCGTCTTCCGCTGGCACAAGAGCTCTCATAGCGGCGAGACCAACAGCTGCCTGGAACTGCGTACCCCCCCCCAACGCGGAAAGACGCGTGTCCGTGACTCGAAGGACCTGGCCAGGCCATCTTTGGTCTGTACAACAGACGCTTGGGCGGCGTTCCTTGACGCGATACGCGCCGAACAACTGAAATAGGAGACCCGCGTGTTCTGTGCCGCAGTCCCATGGCGAAATTCAGCCAGACATACAGCCGCGCGAGCAGCAACGGTTCAGATCATCTACTGGGTAGATGAAGGGCCGCTTATCATCGGCGTCAAGTGTCCAGAGGTACGGGGGAATCGGTCATGGATCCGGAAGCGCTGACGCAGACTGCGGCAGTCACCGTCGTCGCGCTGATGGCCACCGACGCATGGCAGCGGACACGCGAGGGCGTCGTGACACTGTGGCGGCGCGTACGCCCTGCGCAGGCCGACGAGATCGGCATGGCATTGGAGGAGACCCGCGAAGAGATCTTCGCAGCCCGGCGCGAGGGTGACTCTGAGAGTGCCGAGGACCTGGAGCGGGAGTGGCGCCGTAGGCTCAGGCGCCTGTTGGCCGCCGATCCCTCCGTCGCGCAGGACCTTCAGGAAATCCTCGACCAGGCACGTGCCTCGTTGCCCGAGGACGAACGGCCCCCGGTTCCCTCAGTCCAGATGCGTGCACACGCTTCGGGGCATGCGCGGATCTACCAAGCCGGCCGGGACCAGCACATCACCGAACGATGAGCGAACACCCGGAACACCCGGAGGCTCCTCGGTGGAACCACGCCCTGCGCGCCGTCACCGACGGTCACAGTCGTGCGTACCAGGCCGTCGGCAATCAGATCATCGTGGAGTACACGGTCCAGCAGTCCGAACCGCCGCCGCCAGGAACGGCGTTGGGCTGGACGAGCCCCGAGTCGGTCCGTACTCCCCTGGTCGCTCCGCTGAGTTCACCGCTGCGGGACCGACGTGATGTACGAAAGGTGCTCCTCAGAGCCATCGGCGACCCGGCCGGCGCTTCGAACGGACTGCACGTCGTCCACGGCATGGCCGGCAGTGGAAAGACGGCGTTGGCACAGACGGTGTTCGACGAGGTCGTGGCCGGCCATGGGGTCGTCGGGCTGTGGGTCAACGCCACCGACCATTCCTCGTTCCGTTCCGGAATGCTGGCCGTGGCCCACGATCGCGGGGCCACGCAGCAGGAGGTCGACGCCGCACGGGAGGGCCGTCGGCCGGACGCCGATCTCGTCTGGCACTACCTGGACCGGTCGCCCGAGCCGTGGCTACTCGTCCTGGACAGCGCGGATGATCCCGCCGTGTTCCGTCACGGCGCCTGGCTGCGGTCGAGCAGTAACGGCATCGTGCTGGTCACAAGCCGTATCCGGGACGCCGTCGAGTGGCGCCGGGCCGCCAGTCACCCCCTTGATGTTCTCGACGTCTCCGACGCCATCGACGTACTGCGAGATCTCGCGGTCAGCGCGGAGGACACCACCAAGCTGGAGCTGCTGGCGCGGCGGCTGGGCGGCCACCCGCTCGCGCTGTCACTCGCCGCCGCCTATCTCGGCCGACAGCACCTGGAGCCGGTCTCAGTGGACGAATACCTCAAGCGCCTCAATGCCGACCCGTCACTGCTCGATCGCGGGGCAGAGCCCGGGGAGCAGGAACTCCGACGACTGATCACGGGTACCTGGCAGATCTCGCTGGATGCCCTGACCCAGCAGGGCGTTCCCGAGGCGACGACACTGCTCAGGCTGCTGTCGTGCTTCGCCGCTGCACCACTGCCGGTCGGGGTACTCGTACCGGCCGGTCTCGACAGCACGGGACTACGGCATGCCGATCCACCACTCACCGGTGAACGCGCCAATCTCGCACTCGACCGGCTCAAGACCCACTCCCTGGTCTCACTGATCGAAGCGGACGCCGGAACCGAACGGGCCGGCGTCCGCAGCGTGCAGGCACACCCGCTCCTCCTGGAGACGGTCGCCGCCCGCGTTCCGGTCGACCAGCGCGCGCTGTTGCTGGAGTCCGCCGCCGACCTGCTGCGCCGACTTCTGGCGACGGACTCGGATCGCTACGTCGACCCGCACACCCTGCGTCTTTTCACGCCCCACGCCTCGGCCCTGCTGAAGCACGCCGCCACGCACCGCGCCGAGGCGGCAACCGCGTCGGCGCTGGCGGTCGTACGCGATCTGCGCGACCAGTCGTACATGCGTGGCGATTACGCCACGACACACGCGCTCGCCGACGAAGCTGCCCGAGTCACCCAGGACCAGGAGTCCGCGGAAGCACTCACCGACCGACACGAACGCGGCCGGGCGCTGGCCGCCCTGGGTCACTTCGACGAAGCAACCGCGGTGCACCAGGACGTGCTGGAGGCGCGCGAGGCGCTGCTGGGCTCCGAACATCCAGACACGCTCGCCAGCGCCCATGCCCTGGGTATTGCCCTGTACGGGTTGGGTCGTTGGGCCGACGACGAGTCGTCCATGCGCCAGGCGGCCGAAGGGCGGGAACGTGTCCTGGGCACCAGGCATCCGGACACGATCGACAGCCGTGGCCGACTGGCCGAGGCGATCGGGCAGCAGGGGCGCTGGAACGAGGCCCGTCAACTGGCGACCGAGAACCTCGCGGTGAGCGAGCGGGCCCTCGGGGATGACCACCCGCACACCCTGCTGAGCCGCATCGCCCTCGCCTGGGTGCTCGCGGGCATCGGGGAGTGGGAGGAAGCGGCCGTGCACACCCGCGCCACGCTGGCGGGCAGTGAGCGGGTGCTGGGTACAGATCACCCGCGGACGCTGGCCGCGCGGCAGCGCCTGGCGGACGTCCTGTCCCATCTCGGTCAATGGCAGCAGGCGTTGGAGGCCGCGCAGGTGGTACGTGCCGTCCGACGGCGAGTCCTCGGCCCCGAGCATCCCCACACGCTCTCCGTCGAAATCGTGCTGGCCAGGATCCTGCGGGGTAACGGACACACCGTGGAGGCACGGGAGTTGGCTTCACACACGCTGGAAGCGTGCATCCGTGTTCTGGGTACCGATCACCCGGATACGCTGGCGTGTCGTACCGAAGTCGGACGGGAGGAAGACTAGTTGTGAGCGAGCCGATACGGGTGTGGCGTAAGAGCAGCCACAGCGGAGCGGACAACGGGTGCGTGGAAATGCTCACCCCCCCCCCGCTGCACAGAGCCCCTATTCGCGACTCGAAACTTCCGCGAGGACCAGTGATCGACTTCAGGGATCGTTCGTGGGTGTCCTTCGTCCAGGCCATGCAGCAAGGTGAACTGCCAAGATCATGACAATGATCCCGGCAGCAGCAGCTACTGTGCATCGCCGACTGGAACCTTCGCGCACCAAGGCGTCAGGACTCGGTGAACGGAACGTTCCTGGGCCAGTGCTTCGGCGGGGCGATCGCCGGGTCAATGATCTGGAGGCGCTTCTGTCGCGTCGGATCGATCGACGTCAGGGAGACGAGGCGCTGGCCGTCGGCTGCTTCGAGTTCGGACAAGGCATGGGGAAGGGCCGCACGGACGGTGGCGATCACCGTGCCCAGGCCCACCAGGCCACCGTGCTTGTTGTTCTGGCGGTACTCAATGCGATGCAGGCCCGACTGCGCGATGGCCGCCACTTCGAGTGGCCGGCTGAGCTGCTTGGTGTCGTTGGTGATGACGACCTCGACGCCGTCGGCCTTTGCCCTGGCGTACAGCTCGATGTCCTTCGTGCCCGTCCAGCCCTTGAGCTCGTGGACGTGGACGACTTCATGTGCCTTCAGCAAGATGCGCACGATCTCGGTCATCGGGCGGGGCACGTTCTCGTCGAGCAGCAGTTTCAAGCGACGGCCTGCCGGGGCTCGCTGCTGCCGTAGCTGTCGACATACTCGCTGAAGTCGGCGGCGTCACGGGCGGCCTCGGCCGTGACACCTGGGTAAAACTCCCTGATCTGATCCGGCGGGACGCCGTCCCGCACCAGGGCTGCGACATCTGATGCGGGGATCCTGGTGCCTTGGATCACCGGTTCGCCGCCTCGGACCGACTCGTCGACCGCGACGTGCTCCCGAGGGGTGAGCAGCGCGGGAATGCTACGGCCGTCCTTGTAGAAGGGAGCGAGAACATCCACCCTCTGGTGGATGACCACGTTGCCCCCCTTGATCAGGTCCACGGCGTGGTCAGGCTCAGCCAGATAGATGGTGTCCGGGCCCGCGACTAGTTTGTACGAGGAGACGTGCTCCCACTCGCCAAGGTCTTCCCGAAGAGCGTTCAACGCGCGGCGGATCTTCTGCAACGAAGCCTCTTCACGCAGCTGCACAAAGATGCGGAGTGCGACAACGTCACGGAACGAGTAGAGGATCGGCCTCTCGCTGGAGATCTCGGGCACGAGCACGGCGCCCTTGGGCCCGGAGGCTCGGCGCCAGTGGGACAGCTGGCGCAGCGTCGCGCCGGAAAGAGCCGCAGCGAGTTTGGGTTCGTACGACACCGCGCGCCTCCTTCCGCCCCTGTCGATACCGGCCTGAACGTACCCCATTCTCCTGGAAGCCACTCGGCACAGAAGCCGAAGGGACCATTCAGGGGGCCTGGCACACGTCCGTGGCATTTTCGGCCACTCACCGGCGGCGCCCGGATGCCCCGCGTAACCTCACACGCATGGGGGCATCAGCATCCGGCGCAGGTCAGGGCGCCGACGAAGAGGCGCGGCGGCGGCTGGACGCGTACACGTACCTCAGCGCGCGCGAGCGGCTGGAGCATGTCGCGATCATGCGGGTCTTCTGCGGAACACTGCTGGCGGATCTCGCCGTCCCGGACATCATGGCGAAGCTGCACCAGGGCGGTGGTTCCGCTGCGGAACTCGACGCCGACACCCTCACAGTCCGGCTGGAACAGCTGGTGACCTGGGGAAACCTGCTACGCAGCAGCCACACCGTGAAGGCGTCCAGCATCAGCGAGTACCAGCGTTCCCGCTCGCGCTACCAGCTGTCGAAGCTCGGCGAACGCATCCAACGGGACGCCGACGCGGTCCTGGCCGAGGCGGACGCCGCCCGCGAGGTGAGCAACGAGCTGCTGGCTCTGGTCGAGCGCGGTCTGCGGGAGCTGGCCGACCTCGTGACTGCGCCGGGCGGCGTTGAGCCGCAGGACGGGCTGGAGCGGATCAGCACGCTGTTCGTGCAGTTCAGCGAGTTCGCGGACTCCATACGCGACTTCTACGCCTACCTCGGCCAGGTGCTGTCGCGCTACGACCTGGACAGCGCCGAGTACCAGGGCTTCAAGGAGCTGCTCCTGGACTACGTCGAGGCGATCACGGAGGACGTGGTGTTCCGCGCACCCCGGATCTCGGCCGCCCTGGACACCCTGTGGCCACACATCCCAGCTCTGCTGGACCGGTTGGACGCCCATGCCCAGGGGCTCACCGGGCTATCGGCGCAGGGCGAAGACCGCCCGGAGGTCCGGGTGCAGCGCAGCCGGGGCCGTGAGATGGCGGACTGGGAGGGACTGCGCGGCTGGTTCAGCGACACCGACGGCCAGGGCAGCCAGGTCGACCAGTTGCGGGACGCCACGCTGCGCGCGTTGCAGTCGCTGCTCGCCAACGCCAAACGGATGCTGCGATCGGCCACCGGGGAGATGTCCCGGCGCAAGGATCTGCTGCGGCTGGCCCGTTGGTTCGACGAGGCGGCGCCACAGGACGCGCACGACATCGCCGTCGCCGCCTTCGGACTGTACGGAGCCCGCCATCTGGGCATACCTCCGGCCACCGACGAGGTGGTGCCCGCCTACACGAGCTGGTGGACCGGCCCGGTGGTCGAGGTGCCGGTGGCGCTACGGGAGCGGGGCAGCCGCGCCGCGCGGGGCCGGGCCTCCTCGGTGGAGGACCACTCCGCGCAGAAGGAGCGGCTGCGGGAGGCTGCCCGGCAGCGGGCGGCGGCCAGGGCAGCGGCGGCGGACGAACTGCGCAGCGCGTCGGGTCGGTTCGCCGACGTACGGCTCACCTCGGCGGCGCTCGGGCTGCTCCTGGAGCTGCTGGCCACGGCGCTCGGGAACGCCCAGCTCAAGAGAGGCGCCGGGACGGCAGGGTTCGATCTGGACTCGGCGAGCAGCGAGGACGCCGAACTGAGTATCCGGCTCGCCGTGCGACGGACGGCCGGCGCGCGGACGGTGCTGTACTCGGCCGACGGCGACCTGCTCCTGGACGACCTGGAGCTGGACATCGGCCGTATATCCACCGCCGTCGACAGCCAGGCAGAGACGGGGGTGAGCGTGTCATGACCCTTCCCTCCACGCACGACGTGGCCCTGGCCGCCGAACGCCGTACCGCCGCCCGGCTGCTGCTCGCTCACCCCCTGGTCGCGGCCGACGGCCCGCACGCCGACCTCTTCCCGCTGATCCGCAGGCACGCCGACTGGCTGGGCAAACGGTTCCAGCAGGTGCTCGGCTACCGCCTGCTGGTCGACAGCTCCTTCGCCCGGCTGTTCAAGGCGGGGCTGGGGACCGGCACGGGACACCGGCTGGAGCGCTCCACCGGCACCCCCTTCACCCCGCACACGTACGCCTGCCTCGCGCTGGCCCTGTCCGTGCTGGTAACCGCGCCCGAGCAGATGCTGTTGTCGCACCTGGTCGCCGACATCAGGGCCGCTGCCGCCGACGCCGGGATCGAGCTGTCGGAAACGGGCCGGGCAGCCGGGAAGCGGACCCTGGTCGCGGCGCTGCGTCAGCTCGTCGAGTGGGGCGTCCTCATCGAGACCGAGGGCCAGGTGGCCGCGATCGCGCAGGAGGCGGGCGGGGAAGCCCTGATCACGGTGGACCGGGAGCTGGCGCGCGTGGTCGTCGCCGGCCCGCTCGCCCAATCCCGGGACGGCGCCGATCTGGTACGGCAGGCAGCGGACCCGGGATTCAGCGGGCCGCGCACCTACGTGCGCCGGATGCTCGTCGAGACACCCGTCGTCCACCTCGACGAGCTGACTGACGCCGAGCGCGACTGGCTGCGCACCCGGCAGCGCCGGGAGGCCCAGGCGTTCTCCGAGCTGCTGGGCCTGGAGATGGAGATCCGTGCGGAAGGCGTGGCGCTGGTGGACCCCGAGGAGGAGCTGACGGATCTGCACCTGCCTGGCACCGGGACCGTCGCCCAGGCCGCGCTGCTGCTGGTGGAACGGCTCGTGGAACGGCTTCGGCCGCAGGAACCGGGGCATCCGGCGACCGGGGGCACGCTCGTCATCGGCGTGACCGTCCCGGACCACGTCATCAACGAGGTTCTCGCCGAACTCGTCGCCGAGTACGGGCAGCGCAGCAACTGGCAGCGCGGCTACCTGGAGGACCTCCCCGCCCTGCGGGAGGCCGTGCTGGACCTGCTGCTCCGGATGCGGTTGATGGCCCGCGCGGGGCGGCTGCGTGCCGAGGGCGAAGGGCTGCCGGAGGGGTACGTCGAAGAGGCGCCGGAAGGGCGCACGGTGACCGATGTCCATGGCGCACGACCCGGCGGCAACAGCGACGGCTGGGTGCTGCTAGCCGCGGCGGCGCGCTACGCCACCCTCGTGACCGTACGCCCGGCCACCAAGGCAAGCCAAGGTGCCGATGTTCAAGAGGAGTTGCCGCTGTGACCACCGACGCGCGTGGCCTCATCCCGCTCCTCCCGCCTTCCGGCCCCACGACGACCGCCGGCACCCGATTCCGGCTGCACCGGGCAGGCATCCAGAACGTCTGGCAGTACGACGCCCAGGAGTTCTCCTTCGGCGACGGGCGCCTGCTCCTGCGCGGCAAGAACGGCGCGGGCAAGTCCAAGGCCCTGGAGATGTTGCTCCCCTATCTCCTGGACGGCGACTCCCGGGCACTGGACGCGACCGGCACCGGCCGCACCACGCTTCCCTGGTTGATGCTGGACGGGTTCGAGCAGACCAACCGTCTCGGTTACCTGTGGGTGGAGTTCCGGGGCACGACCGACGACGGTGGCCACCGCCACCTGACGCTCGGCGCCGCCATCCGTGCCTCGAAGTCGACGCAGAAGGCGGTGCCGACGTTCTTCGTCACCCCGCTGCGTGTCGGTGAGGACCTGCACCTGGTCGAGGGCGGAAAGCCGTTGCCGGTCGACCGGCTCAAGGAGATCGTCGGCTCCGACAACACAACCGAGCGTGCGGTCACTCACCGCTCCCGGGTAGCCCGAGACCTGTTCGGCATCACCGACGCGACGCGCTACCGCAACCTCACCCAACTCCTCCACCGCCTGCGGCGCCCCACAGTCGGGGACCGCATCGAACACGGGGGCCTGGCCACCCTCCTCAGCGAGACCCTGCCGGGGCTCGACGAGGACGTGGTCGAGAAGGTGGCCCGCAACCTCCACGACCTCGACGCCGTACGGGACGAACTCGGCCGCCTGGAACGCACCGACGCGGCTTTGCGTACCTTCCTCACCAGTTACCGCGGCTACCTGTCCGGAGTGCTGCGCACCTCCGCCCAGCGAGTCAGCCACGAGCTGGGCGTCCTCGTGCAGCGGCGCCGGACTGCCGGAGACGCCGCACAACGAACGAGCGACCTGCGCACACAGGAGGAGGAGTCGGAGGGCCGGCTGGAAACCCTGCGCCAGGAGGAACAGACAGCCAGAACGGATCTCGCCGCCCTGCACGCCAGTCACGCTTACCGCAGCCTGCGCGAACTGTCGGAACGCCGCGGCACGGTAGAGGCGCTGCACACCGCCGCCGTGGCCGCGTTCACCACCCTGCGCAACGCCCACGACGCGGAGGAAAGCACAGCGGAGCGGCTGACCGAAGGTGTCGAGCACCTCGGCGGCCGACTGGCCGAACTGAGCACTGAACACCGTGAGTTGCTGACACAGGCGGAGAAGGCCGGACTTCCCACTGGCCATCTCGGCGAGGCGGTGGCCCTGCCGCCCACGGTCCTCGCCCAGGCCACCGAGGCAGAACTGACGACTCCGGACGGGGAGTCGCACACCGTGAGGCACCGGTCGGTGGCCCACGTGGACACGGCGACAGCACGGGACGGACTGCGGTCCTGGCAAGGCCAGTTGGAGAACGCCGAAGCGGTCGCGAAAAACCGGACCCGGATGGTCCAGGAGGTGACCCGCCTCATCTCACAGGCGGACGAGGCCCGCGCCGGGGCGGCCCAGGCCGATGCCGAGCGGGAACGGCTGGAGGGCCAGGCGGAAGAGGCCGCCGGCCGTCTCGACGTCAGCCGTCAGAAGGTCGCCGAGGAGAGCGGCGCCTACGCCCGCCGTGTCGGCGAGTGGGCGACGGGCACGCGGACCGCGCTGGGCTCCGACTGCCCGCCGCTGGACGCCGTATACGCCGCTGTCGGTCACGAGACCTCCGCCGACGCGCCGTTCGCGGACCACACGCTGCCACCCGACATCGACAGCGAGGCGCGGCGGGCGGCTCAGGCCGCGCTGGAGCCGTACGGCGAGGAACTCACCGGACGCCGGGACGCGCTGGTGCTCAGCGTCGGCCGGATCGGCGAGGAACTCGACCGCCTGGCGGAGCAGAAGCGGGACTGGGAGCAGCGTACGGACCCTGAGCCGCCAGCCACGCTCCATCGCGTCGCAGCAAGGACGCCGGGCAGCGGAGCCCCCTTCTACCGCCTCGTGGACTTCGTGGACGGCCTGGCACCGGCCGACCGGGCCGGTCTGGAAGGGGCGCTGGAAGCGAGCGGAATCCTGGACGCGTGGGTGGGCGCGGACGGCGTTCTTCTCGATCCGAACACCCGGGACACCCTGCTCCAGCCAGGTTCCGCACTGCATGACGGCGACAAACCGACTCTCGCCTCAGCTCTGCGCCCGGCTCCCGAACCGGAGTGCGGCGTGACGACCGAGCGCGTGGAGCGCCTGCTGGCCGCGATCACGCTCGCCCCCGCAGCACAGACCTCTGCTCACAACGCGGTGCACTACGACGGCAGTTGGCGACTGGGCGTCCTCCGCGGCCGACACGACAAGGCCGACACCGAATACGTGGGAGCCGCCGTCCGCGCTGAGACCCGGCGGCGCATCCTCGCCGAGTTGACGGAGCGGATCGCGCGGACGGAACAGCAACTGGCCGACGTCCGCGCCGAACTCGCCATAGCCGATGCCCTGCGTCGGGCACTCACACTCGCGGAACGGGACTTCCCCAGGGCGCGGAGTCTCGCGGACGCCTGGAGCCGGACCGAGTCGGCCGAGAGGGCCCTGCGTGACCTGACCGCCAAGGCGGCACGGGCGGCGCGGCTGGCCGAGGAGGCCCGTGCTCTCGCGGTATCGGCGCGTGCTGAGGCGGACGCCACCGCGACCGCCCACGATCTGCCCGGCGATCCGGACGCCCTGAACCGGGTACGCACCGCACTGGCTGCCCTGCTCAGCGGTGTCGGGCATCTCCGCAGGGCCGTCGGCGGCACGGGCGAGCGGCTCGGCTCGCATGAAACGGATGCCGAACGGTACGGGCGTGCCCGCGAGGATCGTCTGACCGCGGAGGAGGGTTACCGGGTCCACCTCGCCGGACTGCGCACCGCCGAGCAGGACCTGCGCACCCGCGAGGAGGCCATCGGGTCGTCCGAGAAGGAGATCCTCGCCCGCGAACACGAGACCAAGCAGCGCATTACGGACGCCGTCCGCGCCCTTCCGGCGGCACAGCGTGCCCGCGACGACCTCCACGACCTGCGGGTGCGCGCGGAAGAGGACGAGAAGCGCCTGCGGGGGAATCTGGCGGACCAGGAGACGGCGGTCATCGACACGGGTGGCGCTCTGCGCGGGGCTCTCGGCCGACCGGAGGTGGTGCTGGGTGCCGGTCTCGACCGGTCCTCGCTGCCCGAGTACGTGTCGGACGATCCCGGCGCGGACGTCCGCAGCCGCCTGCGCGCGTTGCGAGCCCTCGCCGAGGCTGTGAAGCAGGCCCTCGGCCGCCCGAAGGGCGAGGTGTCGGACAGCGCCCTACTCATCCGGCACACCGCACTGCGCGACCAACTGGCCGGCGGGTTCGACGCGCAACTGGAGGAACGCGACGGGATCAAGGTGTGCCGCCTGCTCGACGACCACGGGTCCCATGACGTCGCGGCCGTGGGTGAGCGGATCGCGGTCCAGGCCGCGGAGGCCCGGGGACGGCTGACCGAACGCGAGCGCGAGGTGTTCCAGCGGTTCCTGACCGGCGAGCTCGGTGACCACCTCTCGACGCAGGTCATCACCGCGGCGAACCTAGTCTCGGCTCTCAACGACACCCTGCGGACCGTGCGCACCTCCCACGGTCTCGGCGTCGAGCTGCTGTGGAAGCTGGACGAAGACGTGGACGCGGACGTCCGGGCAGCCGTGGACCTGCTGCGCAGTCCGTCGAGCCTCCGGACGCGCGAGCAGACCGAGCAGCTCCGCGAAGTGCTGCAACGTCGGATTGAGGACGCCCGTCGTGCCGACCCGTCGGCCGGTTACGCCGCCCATCTGCGGACCGCGCTGGACTACCGCGACTGGTTCCGTTTCCACACCTTCGTGGTCGAGGACGCGGCCCCGGGCCGCCGTAGGAAACTGACCGGCCGGACCGGGCTCAGCCAGGGCGAGCAACGGGTACTCTCCTACCTCGTGCTCTTCGCCGCGGCCGCCGCCCACTTCACCAGCCTCGCCGAATCGGCCCCGCACGCACCCCGGCTGATCCTCCTGGACGACGCCTTCGCCAAGGTCGACGAACCCACCCACGGCCGACTGGGCCGCATACTCGTCGACCTCGATCTCGACTTCGTCCTCACCAGCGAGCGGCTCATGGGCAACTGGCCCGAGGTTCCGTCCCTGCACATCTACGAGTGCCTCCGTGATCCTCATGTCCGAGGCGTGGCCACCCTGCACTACACCTGGAACGGCCGCCACCGGCGTTTGGTGTCCGTGTGAGCGCACTGCCAACCGCGACGCGCGAATGGCTGACGGGCCCTGGTCTCGCCCGGCTCTGGGCGGGCGTACGCAAACGCCTGGAGAGCAACGGCGTACAGGCCACCGGCTCTCTCCGGCTGACGGCGCTGAACCCCCAGGAACGCAACGACCTGTCGCTCCTCCTGGGCAAACCTCTCACCGGTGCCGCCGTGACCGTACGGCTCGACGTACTCGACGCACGGCTGCGCGCCTCGGCCGCCGGACTCGGGCTCCGGCAGACCCTGGAGGAACTCGGCCCGCCCGTCACGGACCGCCGTGCCGCCCGCGCTGACGCGACGGCACGGCGGGAGCAGGTGTGGTCGTCCCTCGCTTCGTCACTGGACGCCTCCCCGCTCGCCGGACAGGAATGGGCCCGGCAGTGGTACGACCTGTTGCGCCGGGCCGGCGTTCCGAGAGGAGTGACGCCCGAAGCAGCGATCTGGACACTCCAGCAGGCGGTCCAAGTCCTCACCTCTCTCCTCGGACCCGAGCGGAGCGGCGCCGCCCTCGGCCGAGGAGAACTCGCCGCCATGGCCACCGGCTCCGCGCACGGCCTGGACGACGGCACATGGCTCGCTCGCCTCGTCCAACGCGGCGTCGCCCTCTCCCAGGGCACCGAGTTCCCGGACGACGCGGCAGGTCGGCGCGCTCTGTGGCGGCTGGTGTCCGTCACTCCGGACGAGGTCTCCAGCACGGTGCTGACCT
The DNA here is from genome assembly GCF_053592555.1 of Streptomyces sp. NPDC002643. Lineage (NCBI taxonomy): Bacteria > Bacillati > Actinomycetota > Actinomycetes > Kitasatosporales > Streptomycetaceae > Streptomyces > Streptomyces sp. NPDC002643. The sequence goes on along the minus strand of NZ_JBSFVY010000046.1, from coordinate 28,208 downwards.
ACGGGCTGCGGCCCGAGGGCGAGGGCTGGCGGGAGCGCGCCCTACGTGAACGGGCCGACCATCGCGCCGAAGCCCACCTCACACCGCGCGACCTGCACTCACTGCGGCTGCGGCTCCCTGCCGGAACACTCATCCACATCTGCGAGAACCCGCACGTGGTGGAGGCAGCGGCGGACGCGGCCTGCGTCCAGCCCCTCGTGTGCACATCCGGCAGCGCCGCCACGGTGGTCTTCACGCTCCTCGACGCCCTCGCCACCGCGGGCTGCCGCTTCGCGTACCACGGCGATTTCGACTGGCCGGGGATCGCTCTGGCCAACCGGGTCATCCGCCGCTACGAAGCCCTGCCGTGGCGCATGGGCACCGCGGACTACGAGCACCTGGCCGCTCGCAGCCAGGCCGAAGGTATCCCTCAACTGGCGCTCGATGGCCAGCCGGTCAGCGCGGACTGGGACCCTGATCTCGCCCCAGCCATGACCGCCCTCGGCGTCGCACTCCACGAGGAGGCAACCCTCGACCTTCTGGTGGACGACCTGTCACACCAGGCGTAGGGGTGTCTGCGCCATGCCGGGCTCTGGGAGCCATCTGGGAGTCGACCCGCTCCCCAAACCCCTTCGACGCCTCCCGAGACCGCGCCACCCCAACGCCCTGAGCAGGCAAAACAGCAAGCCAGCCCGTCGCGATCATGCCCGATCCTCGTTCGGGACGAAGAGGTCGTGGGTTCAAATCCCGCCACCCCGACAGTGAAGTACCAGGTCAGGGGCCTGATCCGCGTCGCGGGTCGGGTCCCTGGCGGGTTTCTGGAGATCGTTCGCGGACCTGTGCGTTCGTGGACTCAGGGTGCTTGTCCTGCCAGCGAGTGTGCAGCCGCCCTTGGCGGTCGACGGAGCCGTATCCCACCTGGACAGAGTCAGGCTGAGGGCGCCGCTCCTGTCGTCACGGAGTTGCGTCGTAGTCGGTCGTTCGGGCAAGAGGCGGCACTCGGCTGTCGATCGTGCGGTTCCTGGCCTCTCCGAAGAGTTTCCTGCGATCGGATTGATCGGCGCCCAGGGATTGCGCCACCGCTTGCGGAGTGGCTCCTCATCCGGTGCATAGGCCCATACACGGCCGGGTGTCGCCCGACGCGAGGACCACGGCATCAGGTCGCTGATCAAGGGAGCGCTCATCCATGGGTCATCTCCTTCCGGAAGGAAGGGGTCGGTGTTTCCCGTTGCGCGGTCATGCGACTCGGGATCGTCGAGGGTCAAGGTGGGCAAGCGCGCGCGACGGCGATCTCCTTCTTCCAGTGTCCCGGGGCCGGGTCGATTTCGTTTGGGTAGCTGTCGCGGTCGACGTGTTTCCAGGTGAGGCTGAAAGCGGTCTGGCCTTTTCTCCGTGCAACCCGTCGGGGACACCGCTGTCGTGGAGGAAGGTCATCCACTGGATTCGGCGCGCTGTCGGCTGCGCGCCGACAGCAGAGAGGGCCCGACCTCATGCTCGCCCAGGAGCCGAATCCTGCCCAGCCCGGCATCCACGCGGTGCCCCGCGAAAACCATGAGGGGCTGGACCACGAGCGGGGACATAGTTGCTGTATGGATGCGATTGACGCTGCGCGTGCCGTTGTTGAGGAACACCATCCTGACGCTCGCGCGGCGTTTCTGGGGGGCAGTGTCATGACGGGCCGTCGTACGGTGACGTCGGATCTCGACATCGTGGTGCTCCTGCGTGGAGACCCGGCCCCGTACCGGGCAAGTTTGCGGCACGAGGACTGGCCGGTGGAGTTGTTCGTGCACACCGAGGCGTCTTGGCATGCGTACGTCGAGCGGGAAGTGCGCAAGCGCCGGTCGCCGCTTCTGTGGATGTGCGCCGACGGGCTGTTGCTCTTCGACACGGACGGGGTCGGTGCGCGCCTCGCCGCTGAGGCCCGGAGGCTGGCTGCGGCCGGGCCTCCCGTCGTGGCGACCGAAGAGATCGAGGACCGCCGCTACGCGATCACCGATCTCCTCGACGATCTCTCGGGCAGTGGCGACCAGGGCGAGCGGCTGTTCATCGCTACCGAACTCGTGCGGCGGACCGGTGAGTTGGCGTTGGCCATGGGTGGATCTTGGGGTGGAGGCGGGAAGTGGCTGGCACGGCGTCTTGAGTCCACGGCGCCGGGGCTCGTCATGCGTCTGCATCATGCCCTTGGTGAGGTGCTGGAGGGGCGGGATGATGCGCTCGTCGTGGTGGTGGACGAGGTACTGGAACGGGCCGGCGGTCGGCTGTGGGACGGTTACCAACGCGGTGGTGTGACACCGTCTTGAGTGGGCACAGCACGCGAGCTGCTACTCGCTGGTCTGGTGACATTGGCTTTTGCAGATGGGGCAAACGCTGTCTCGCCCGGCGCCGTGGGAGGGGTGGGCGGAGCGCGGAAATGGTTCGAGCGAGGTGGTGAGGCGCTGGCACCCTGGGGCGATGTTGTTCAAGCTCACCGGGTCCAGTTGCTCGGGCAAGACGACGCTCGCCTACGCCGCCGTCGACAGGCTCCGGCAGATCGTCGTGCACGACTTCGATGAACTTGATGTGCCGGAGGGTGCCGACCGGAACTGGCGTCATCGCATGACCGAGATGTGGGTGCGACGTGCGCTGGAGTACCAGGATCGCGGCATCGACGTACTACTCACCGGGCAGTCCCCCTTGGGTGAACTTCTCGCCGTGCCCTCCGCCCCGCTGCTGGACGGCATCGCCGTGTGCCTGGTCGATGTCGCCGACGACGTCCGGCGCGTTCGTCTCGCCGAGCGCGACCCTGGCCGGTGGGACGCCCCTGCCGTCGACGCCTTCCTCGGCTGGGCCGCATGGCACCGTAAGCACGCCCTCGACCCCCGTCACCGACCCGACGTCATCATCGACAACAGCTGGCCCGAGATGGTCTGGCACCGCTGGACCGGGTGGCACTCCGACGATCCCCGATGGCGCACTCAACTGCTCGACACCACGGACCAACCCGTCACGAAGTCCGTGGGTCAGGTCGAGCGGTGGATCGCGGAGCGGCGCGAGGCGCATCAGGCCGGCCGACTCGCCCTGAACAACGGTTGGGCCTCGTGATCCGTTCGGACCAAGTCCCGCGTGCGGCTGATCATCGTCGCCCGCTCTCAGGCGCTTGGTGACGCACAGCCATGCTCTGGGCAGGTTCTCCCCTCCATGAATCCATAAATCCATGAATCCACGAATCCACGAATGAGTTTCTTGATTGCCGCCGCAGTCACACGCTCCGTACCCTGCTGGGCAACGCGTCGACGGAGACGAGTAGCCACGGATCACGCGAGCAGAGAGAGCCGCCGGTAGCTGGGAAGGCGGTCTCGCGCCCCGAGGTGAAGACCCTCCTGAGCGCGGGGAGGAACGACCCCGTCTGGTGGTCCAATGCCCCGCCGGTCGGCCCCCGTCACCGGGCCTGAATGAGGCCGCCACTCCGCGGCGGCGAAAGTGCGGTGGTACCGCGAGTTGCCCTTCTCGCCCGCACTCCCAAGGGATCATGACGACGTCCTTCGGAGGACCCGAATGATCCACAGCCGCCTACACGTCTCCGACCTGCGAGAACACGTCGGCCGTACCGTTTCCGTCTGCGGATGGGTGAACACCCTCCGCCTGCAGCGCAAGATGCAGTTCGTCATCGTGCGGGACGGCACCGGCATGGTGCAGGTGACCCACAAGCGTGACGACGGGCCGCTGGAGGCCCAACTCGAAGCCCTCACCCCCGAGTCCGCCGTCCGAATCACCGGCCGCGTCGTCGACGCCGCCCAGGTCAAACTCGGCGGACTGGAGATCGTCCCCGAAGCGGTCGAGGTCCTGAACCGGGCCGCCACGCCGCTGCCGATCGACGAGCACACCGGCCTGGAGCAGCGCATGGACTGGCGCTTCCTGGACGTGCGCCGCCGTCCCGCCACCCAGCTGATGTTCGCCGTGCAGACCACCCTGGAACAGGGCATGCGCGAGTACGCCTACGCGCAGCGCGCCACCGAGATGCACACCCCCAAGCTCATGGGCACCGCCTCGGAGTCCGGCGCGGAGATCTTCGAGGTCGGCTACTTCGGCCGCAGCGCCTACCTGGCGCAGTCGCCGCAGTTCTACAAGCAGATGGCGATCGCGGCCGGCATCGACAAGGTCTTCGAGATCGGGCCGGTCTTCCGCGCCGAACCGTCGTTCACCTCCCGCCACGCCACCGAGTTCACCGGCGTCGACGTGGAGTTGGCCTGGATCGACGGGGTCGAGGACGTGATGGCGTTCGAGGAGCGGATGCTCGCCCACGCGATCGCCAAGGTCGCCGACGCGCACGGCGACGCGATCGCTGAGCACTTCGGCGTCGAGGTCACCGTGCCCACGACGCCCTTTCCCCGCGTCACCATGGCCGACGCACAGGAGATCCTGCGTCAGGGCGGCTGGGACCTGGCAGGGGTGAAGGAAGACCTTGACCCGGAGGGTGAGCGGGGCATCTCCGCTCACATCAAGGAGGCCACCGGGCATGAGTTCGTGTTCATCACGCACTACCCGGTCGGCATCCGGCCCTTCTACCACATGCGGCCGGTGGACGACCCGAGTGTGACGTTGAGCTTCGACCTGCTCTGGAAGGGCCTGGAGGTCACCACCGGCGCGCAGCGCGAGCACCGGTACGACGTGCTGCTGAAGCAGGCAGAAGAGCAGGGCTTGAGCACCGAGCCGATGCAGGACTACCTGAACGCGTTCCGGTACGGATGCCCGCCCCACGGCGGCCTCGGCATGGGCCTCGGCCGGGTGCTGATGGTCATGCTCGGGCTGGACTCCATCCGTGAGGCCACCTTCCTCTTCCGCGGGCCGAACCGGCTCACCCCGTAGCCGGTAGTGGTTGCGGCCCACGACACGGGCGAGCGGTGACAGAGTGACGAGGAGGGGCGAGGAGGGGCGATCGGCAGCATCGTGCTCGGGCGGCGGCCCCTCGCCCGTGGTCTCGCCGACGACCGCGCAGTGTCTGCCGGGATGTCTACCGGAGCGTCTACCGGGGCAGAGGTCGAGGGTCGTTCCCGGGCCCCGTTCGGTGTCACACGGTGAGTGGTAGGGACGTGAGGCCTCGGGTCAGGCGGGTGTGGCGCCAGGTCAGTTCGTTGGGGGGGACGGCCAGGCGGAGGTCGGGGAAGCGGGTGAGGAGGGCGGTGAGGGTGAGTTCGGCTTCGGCTCGGGCCAGGGGGGCTCCTACGCAGCGGTGGATGCCGTGGCCGAAGGCGAGGTGGGCGGTGGCCGCTCGGTCGAGGTCCAGGTGGTCGGGGTCCGGGAAGCGGGCGGGGTCGCGGTTGGCGGCGCCGGGGGCGATGAGGACCGGGACGCCCTCGGGGATCTCGATGCCGCCCAGGGTGAACGCCTCGGTGCTGTAGCGGAACGTGGCGATCCCCACCGGCGCGTCGTAGCGCAGCAACTCGTCCAGCGCGTCGGCGACGAGCCCTGGTTCGGCCCTCAACCGTGCGAGGGCCTCCGGGTGTCGGAGCAGGGCCAGGGCCGCGTTGCCGATGAAGTTGGTGGTGGTCTCGTGGCCTGCCACGAGCAGGAGCACGGCCAGCGAGACCAGTTCGTCCTCGGTCAGCCGGTCCTGGCCGTCGCGTACGGCGATGAGGTCGTCGAGCAGGGTCTCGCCCGGTGCGGCACGCTTGGCGGCCACCAGGTCGGTCATATAGTCGGCGACGGCGTGGGAGGCGGCGTCGATCCGCCCCGGGTCCCCGGCGGCGAACAGTTCGCCCGACCAGGTGTGCACCCGCCCGCGGTCGGCCTCGGGCACACCGAGCAGTTCGCAGATGACGGTGACGGGCAGCGGTACGGCGAGGCTCTCGACGAGGTCGACCCGTCCGTGCTCCGGCCAGGTGTCGAGCAGGTCGTCGACCAGGGCGGCGATACGGGGGCGCAGCCGTGCCACCGCCCCGGTGGTGAACGCCCTGGTCACCAGCGCCCGTAGTCGGGTGTGCTCCGGGGGGTCGCTGGCCAGCATGTTCTGGGAGACGGCCGGGTGGAGGTCCCGCTGCGAGGGACGGCCGGCGAAGAAGCGTGCGGTGTTCTTCGAGAGGCGGGGATCGGTGAAGGCCTCCCGGGCCTCCGCGTACCCGGTGACCAGGTAGCTGGGGCGTCCTGCCGACCCCGTGGGGACCTTCTGGACCGGGGCCGTGTCGCGCAGCCGGGCGTAGGCCGGGTAGGGGTCGGCGAGGAACCTCGGGTCGTGCAAGGGCTCACGGACGGGATCGGACAGAGGGTCAGGCAGGGGATCGGGCACGGGATCGGGCACAGGGTCACGCACGGGATCGGGCACAGGGTCACGCACGGGATCGCGCAGAGAGTCACGCAGGGGGTCGGTCACGCGTTCGGGTCCGTTCCGGAGGGTGCCAGTTCGTCGGTGCCGGTGGTGGCGGTTGTCGTGACAGTGGTGCCGGTGGTGACAGTTGTGTCATTGGTGCCGGTAGTGGCTGTACGTGCGGGATCGGCCTGCGCGTAGGCCCGGGCGACCAGGAGCAGCCATTCGGTCTCTGCTCGGAGGTCGCCCGCCCGGGAAGCGGCGCCGGCGGCCGGCGGGGCGGGTTCCCGGCGCGGTTCGCCCCCGGTCCGCTTCGCGTGGACGGCGGCTCGCAGGATCGCGGCCTCCACGATCGCGTCTCCTTCCGGGGTGCCCGTCAGGCCGCGTGCGGCGACGGCCCGTTCGGCGTTCTCCCGGACGTCCGGGGAGCGGTGGGGGCGCAGGGCGAGGCCGCCGTCGTTGATCTCGATCACCCGGCGGTGGAGGAGGAAGTCGGAGTCGTCCGCCCGGTCCTCGGAGGAGTCGGACGTGGTCAGGACGACCTCGGGGGTCGCGTCGGTGACGTCCTTCCACAAGGGGGCGAGCACGGCGAAGGACCGCGACTCCCATCTGCGGCGCAGGAACTGGCTGAACGGCCAGGCCACCGCCGGCAGCGTGAGGCCCAGGGTGATGAGGAGCACGGCCAGGGCCGGCGCCGTCACGCTGAACACACAGCGGACGGGGCTGAGGGGCGTCGAGCAGCGGGCGCCGTGCGGGAGGAGGCCCAGTTCGAGGCCGATGGAGATCAGACCGAACACCTTGTACGCCGCGTACACCAGGGCGAACAGGCAGCCGACGGCGGTGATACGCAGACCGACGCGCTGGCTTCTGCGCCGGGAGTGGTTGGACTGCTTCCAGGTCTGCAGACAGAAGTCCTTCGCTGTGACACCCAGATACGTGATGTAGATCAGCACATAGAGCGCGTACAGCTGGGGGTGAGTCGCCGGTCAGCCGCTCGGCGGCGAACAGGATCGTCATGCCGGTGACGGAGGCGCCGAGGAAGAGCACCCGCAGCCGGATGCTCCGCCGGGCCTCGTCGGGTTCCAGATTGAGCTGGAGCATGAACGCCAGGACGGAGGTGGCGGCGGCCAGCGTGAACGAGTTGCTGAGCAGTCGGCCGGCGTCGGGGACGACGCTCTCGGCCGCCCTTTCCACGAACGACACATACGAGGCGAACGCGAGGGCGAAGGACACCAGCAGCGCGGCCATCGCCCAGGTGCCGATCGGCCGGTGGCCGCCCCGCCCCCGAATCCAGTAGCCGGCGGCGAGGAGGAGCACGATGGCCACGCCCCCGAACAGTAAGTCGATCATCGGTGCCGACGGCCCTTCCTGGTGGGTTCGGCGAACAGGGCCTCCCAGCGCTCGGCGCCCTTCTCGGGCTCGCTCGGGGGGAGTTCGCGTCCGCGGTAGATGTGCTGCCGGATGACGGTGGCCATCATCTCGGCCTCGCGTTCGTCGTCCGTGGAGTAGCTGGTGCGTCCGTTCATCCGCCGGACGAGGGTGGGGTTGAAGCCGAGGGCGTGCAGGGTGTCGGCGTCCAGCTCCAGGCTGCCGGGGTGGTCGCAGATGATGTGGCTGACCTCGTGCGCGAGTATGTGGTTCTGGTGCAGGGCGGAGGTCCCCTCCTCGTAGAAGAGGAGGTCGGCGTCGGGTGTCTCCAGGCGGATGCCGCAGGGTGCGTCGATCGCGCCGAGTGTCCTCAGGGGCCGGAGGATGATCGGACGGCCCCGTGACTCCGCCACCGCGTCACAGAGGTTCCGGGTGTTGAACCGGTGTGGAAGCCGCAGCGCGTCCACGCGCCTCTCGCACTCGCGACGTAACCGTTCGAGGTCCATGTCCGTCCGGTCCTGACGTTGCTCGGGTCGGCCCCGAAGAGGGCGTGACCCCGTACGGCGTACGGCCGGAGGGCGATCCGGAATCCCCGGCACCGAATCGCTCGAAAGCTTAGGCGAATGCCTGGGCCGCTCCAAGGACGATCTCCGCGCTCCGGCCGAATGGCCGGATCTCGCGTGTGACAGGCCTTGGCGGTGCCCTGGGTGTGCCCTAGTCGTCCAGGTTGAGGGTGTTCGGTTCGTTCGGTTCCGTGTCGCCCGGGAGGCCCTCCAGGATGCGGGCCTGTTCGATCACCGCCGTGACCATCTGGAGGGTCTCCGTGCTCAGACCGTTGGCGCGGAGGGCGACCGTACGGACGTTCTGGTCCCGCATGGCGGCGAGGACGGCGATCTCCGCGCGGGTGCGATGGGCGGCCTCCTCGTCGACGAAGTAGCCGGCGGGTACGCCGAAGAAGTCGGCGAGCGCCTTGATGGTGTGCCGGGTGGGGTTCTTCTTGGCGCCGGTGCGCAACTGCTGGATCGCGCTCGCGGTGAGCCCCCTGCCCTCGCCGCCCGAAGCCTCCCTGATGCCCTCGGCGACCTCGGCGTAGGTGTACGGGCCGCGGTTCTCCGGATGGACCTGTTTGAACAGGTAGTCCAGCAGCTGCGCGAAGGTGGGCGATTCGTCGTCTGTCACGTCCCGTACGTCCTTGTCCTGGCGGTCACTGCGTCCACTCTGGTGCGCGATGAGCACGGAAATCGGAGGCTACGGAACAACTGTAGTTGACGATCGCCCACAACTACGGTGTACGTTTTCCAGGGAGTCACTCACACCAGAGTGTTCCTCCGACGTAGGTGGCCGGGTTCCACGGGGGTGGGCCCGGCCGCCTCATCGTGCTTCCACGAGAGTGTTCCGGCCGCCTGAGTGCTTCGCCGCCACCAGAGTTTTCCGGCCGCCCGTGCGTCTTCGCTTCCGCCTCGTTCGGCACCGGTCCCTCCCCACGTGGGGACCGGTGCCGAACGGCGCGGGGGTGCTCGGCGGGGTCGGGGACCCGGCCGAGACGGTCGGTGGACGGTGAAGAGGTCGAGCGTCGGAGTCGAGGCCGGCCGGAAGCCCTGAAGACGAAGCCCTGAAGACACAGAGCGTCCGCATGCCTGGCGTCGGGGTGAGTGGCGGTGGCCTGCCCTGTTCCGAGCCGCGGCCTCGCCGATGGATGTGATCCTGCCAGGCGTCCACTCCGGCGAGGAGGGTCCGGAGGGCTCCGGACGGCTTAGCCCCAGGTCAGGCATATAAAGTGAGTTTTCCGGTCCGGAAAGCAGAGGTGGGGGAAGCAAAGGAGAGGATGCTTTGAGCCACGAAACTGGGGCTCGCACAGCCTTCGCGGAACGTCTCGCGCTGCTGTACAAGGAAGCCGGCAATCCTCCCCTGAAGAGCGTCTCCGACTCGGTCGTCCGGCTGCAGAGGATCGATGAGCGTGGTCGGCCCGTACGGGTCTCGGCCCAGCGGATCAGCGACTGGCGCCGCGCCCGGAACGTCCCGGCGCACTTCGCCGCGCTCGCCGCCGTACTGCACGTCCTGATCCCCGAGGCCCGTCGGGCGCGGCCCAAGCCGGTGTCCGAGGGGCTGTACGACCTCGCCCAGTGGCAGCGGCTGTGGGAGCGGGCCCTCGCCGACCCGGCCGGGGAGCGGCCCGGCGGTGCCACGGCCCCCGAGGGTGCCTCGGGGGCCGTGGAGGAAGAGGGGCGGGCGTCGGCCGAGGCTCCCGCGCTCGCCGGCGGGGTGTGTCCCTACCGGGGGCTGGCCTCGTACCGGCAGCAGGACGCGCGGTGGTTCTTCGGGCGGGAGCGGAGCACCGAGGCGCTGGTGGACCAGTTGACGGCGGCGGAGGCGACCGGCGGGCTGGTCATGCTCGTGGGCGCCTCCGGGGCGGGCAAGTCGTCGCTCCTCAACGCCGGGCTCGTACCCGCGCTGCGGGACGGCGGGGCGCGTACCGTGCTGCAGCTCGTCCCGGGCGCCGACCCGCTCGCCGAGTTGACCGCCCGCATACCCGAGCTGGGGCACGTCATCGCCGCCGCGTACGAGCCGGGCACCCCGTGGTTCGCCGACGCGGTACGGGAGGGGATCACCGCCTGGGCGAAGCGGACGGCGACGGACACCGGTGGCGACGACACGGCGGAGGGTACGGCCCCCTCCGGCGCCGACGCCCGCGTGGCACCCGATGCCGAGACCCGCGTGACAGCCGATGCCGGTGCCGATCCCGGCCCCGTGGAACCCCCCACCCCCATCCCCACCCCCGTGATCATCGTCGACCAGTTCGAGGAAGCCTTCACGCTCTCCTCCGACGAGGTGGCTCGGCAGGCGTTCATCCAGGTGCTCAGCGCGGCGTGCACGCCCGCGCACGCCGGTGAGCCGGTGCCCGCGCTGGTCGTACTCGGTGTTCGGGCCGACTTCTATGAGCAGTGCCTCGGCTATCCGGAGCTGGCGGACGCGTTGCAGCACCGGCACATGGTGCTGGGGCCGCTGACGACGGCGGAGTTGCGGGAGGCGGTGACCGGGCCCGCCAAGGCGGTGGGGCTGGAGCTGGAGCCGGGGCTCGCGGAGCTGATCGTGCGGGAGGTCAGCGCGGACGGGCCGCGCGGGGCGCACGACGCCGGCGTACTGCCCCTGCTGTCGCACGCCCTGCTGGTCACCTGGCAGCGGCGCAAGGCGGGGCGGCTGACGCTGGCCGGGTACCGGGCGGCCGGCGGTATCCAGGGCGCGGTCGCGGCGACCGCCGAGCGCGCCTGGTCGGGGCTGGACCCGGCGGCCCGTACGGCCGCCCGGTTGCTGCTCCTGCGGCTGGTGCGGCTGGGCGAGGACACCCAGGCGACCCGGCGGCGGGGCACCCGACGGCAGCTGGCCGACGGGTCGACGGACCCCGGCAAGACGGAGGAGTCGCTGGAGGCGCTGGTCCGGGCCCGGCTGGTGACGTTGGACGCGGAGACGGTCGAGATCACCCATGAGGCGCTGCTGCACGCCTGGCCCCGGCTGCGCGGCTGGATCGACGAGGGCCGCAGCGACCATCTGCTGCGCCAGCGGCTGGAGGAGGACGGCCGGGCCTGGGAGGACTCCGACCGCGACTCCTCCCTCCTCTACCGGGGCTCGCGTCTCGAACAGGCGCACACCTGGGCGAAGTCCGCCGGCGACACCGTGCTGACCCGTAACGCGGTGGAGTTCCTGGCGGCCTCGGTACGGCTGCGCAAGCGGAACGTCCGGCTCGCCCGGGGTGCCGTGTCCGCGCTGGTCGTGCTCGCCATGCTGGCCGTCGGCTCGGCGGTGGTGGCCTGGCAGCAGCGCAACGACGCCGTGTTCGAACAGGTGGTCGCCGAGGCCGACCGCGTCCAGGACTCCGATCCGTCGCTCTCGGCCCAGCTGGACCTGGTGGCCCACGACCTCCGCCCCGGCGACGAGGGCACCAACAACCGCCTCGTCTCCATCGTCAACGCGCCCCTCGCCACCCCGCTCCTCGGCCACGGCGGCGCCGTCTACCTCACCACCTTCAGCCCGAACGGCAAGGTCCTGGCCTCCGCCAGCTACGACCGGACCGTGCGGCTGTGGAACGTGGCCGACCCCTCCCACCCCAAGGCCCTCGGCAAGCCCCTCACCGGCCACACCAGCTGGGTGAGCACCGCGATCTTCAGCCCGGACGGCCGCACCCTGGCCAGCGCCGGCGACGACGGAACGATCCGCCTCTGGGACGTACGCGACCCGGCCCGCCCCAAGTCCCTCGGCGAGCCCCTGACCGGCCACGACGGCACGATCTATCTCCTCGCCTACTCCCCCGACGGCAGGACCCTGGCGTCCGTGGCCGAGGACCACACCGTACGGCTGTGGGACATGAGCGACCCGGCGCGGCCGAAGGCCCTGGCCGTGCTCAGGGGACACACGGCCGCCGTGCGTTCCGTGGCCTTCAGCCCCGACGGCCGCACCCTGGCGACCGGCGGCGACGACACCACCGTACGGCTGTGGAACGTGAGCGACCGGCGCGCTCCCGTAGCGCTCGGCGGGCCGCTTCAGGGGCACACGGACACGGTGCACTCGCTGGCCTTCAGCCCGGACGGGCACACGCTCGCCAGCGGCAGTTCGGACAACACCGTACGGCTGTGGAAGGTGACCGATCCCGGGCGGGCGAGCGCCCTCGGGTCGCCGCTGACGGGACACACCGGACCGGTCTGGTCGGTGGCGTTCAGTCCGGACGGGAGTCTGCTGGCCGCCGCGAGCGCGGACAGTACGGCGAGTCTGTGGAACGTGGCCGACCCGGAGTACCCGTCGAAAGTGGGTGAGCCGCTGGCCGGGGCGAGTGGTGAGATGTTCGCGCTCGGGTTCAGCCCGGACGGCCGGACCCTCGCCACCGGCAGCGGCGACAGCAAGGTCCGGCTGTGGTCGGTGCCGACCTCGGACATGATCGGCCGGAAGGGGGCGTTCCGCCCGGATGGCAAGGTGCTCGCCACGGCCGGGAGCGACGGCCGTATCCGGCTGTGGAACGTGGCGGAACCGGGCCGTCCGGTGCCGCTGGGCAAGCCCTTCCTGACCCAGGACGGCGGCAATCGCGCCATGGCCTTCTCCCCCGATGGCAAGACCCTCGCGATCGTGGCCTCCAACCGGGAGCTCCATCTGTGGGACGTCGGCGACCCCGGCCGCCCGGCCGCCCTCCGGTCGCCGGTCGAGCTGCGCACCCGGTACACGGACGCGCTGGCGTTCGGCCCGGACGGCCGCACACTGGCCACCGTTTACGACGACCACACGATCCAGTTGTGGAACGTGAGCGACCCGGCCCATCTCACCCCGTTCGCCCGGCGGCTCACCGGCCACAAGGGGTACGTCCTCCAACTCGACTTCAGCCCCGACGGCCGCACCCTCGTCAGCGGCAGCGCGGACGGCACGATCCGGCTGTGGAATGTCACCGATCCGGGGCACGCCACCCAGCTCGGTGAACCCCTCACCGACCATCACGGCCCCGTCAAGGCGCTCGCCTTCAGCCCGGACGGGCGCACACTGGCCAGCGGGGGCGACGACGACACAGTCCGGCTCTGGGACGTCGACGACCCCGGCCATGTGACCCGGCTGGGCGCCCCGCTCACCGGTCACTCCGAGGCCGTGGTGTCGCTGTCTTACAGCGAGGACGGCCGGACCCTGGCGAGCGGAGGCAATGACAACGCCGTACGGCTGTGGAACGTCGCCGACCCCGCCGACGCCTCCCCCATCGGGCAGTCCATGAGTCCCGACGCCAAGACCGGCAGCTTCCTCTCCTTCAGCCCCGGTGCCCACATGCTGGGGGTTTCCAGCGGCGCGGACACCGTGCGGCTGTGGAATCTCGACGTGGACACGGCGGTCGATCACATCTGTGCGACCACGCGGGGCGTGTTGACCCGGGAGAAGTGGGACGAGTATCTGCCGCGGCTTTCTTATGAGCCGCCTTGTGGGGGGTGAGGTGTGGTGTGAGGCGGGCGGTGAGACGCCTGTGGGTGGGGGCGGCTATGAGTGGCTCGGGAGTGATCCCAATCACAACTTCTCAACACATTCGAACAGTCGGCTCCCTTCGGGGCGGCAGGCTTGTTAGCCTTGGCCATAGCCCGGTCGCTGGTGCATCCCCCGTCGCCAGCGGCCGGGTTTTTCGCTGGGCGCCTAATAGCTCGGGGGCTTCTGTGATTGGGCGGCTGCGACTGCGTCGTGGCTGATCGCGCCCACGCGGCGGTAGCCGCAAATCAACACAGCCCCGCGCCCCTTTTGGGGCTTCGCCCCATCAAGGGGCAGGTTGCGGCCGGTTCAAACATTGCCGTTGGCCGTGGTCAGCCAAAGGGCCAGCCTCCGCAGCGTTGTTTCGTCGAGGGTGTCCACCAAAGTCTCCACCGCTGCTGTGTCTGCCGGGGTCAGGTCGTAGATGCCTGCCTTGCTCAGGCCGGCCATGAGTACTTGTTGGCGGCGGTCCGTCATGCGTTCCGTGAGTTTGTCGGTGGGTGGGGCCGGGGGTGCGGCCTCCTCGGCGGGCGGGGGCGGCGACACCGTGGCCGTCGCCTCCTGGCGTTCCCACCCGGGGCCGTCCACGCCCGGCCTCGGCCCCCACACCGCCACCGTCGGGGCCTCGCCGCGCGCCCGTAGCGTCTGGGTCATCTCGCCCACCGCGTACAGGACGGGGAAGCGGTACGGGGACTCCGCGCCGGGTCGCCAGGTGTCCGACTCGGGGTCGTGGAACATCGCGACCCAGCGCGGCGCACCGGGCGGTCGCGGGCTCGGGGAATGTGTCTGCATGGCGTCCACCCCTTCGGTCACGGCATGTACGACGTTGCGGGCGACGGTAACTGACGGACCGTCAGCTAGCCAGAGGGGTGCCGCTCCCGTCAGCCGTTCCAGGCCTCGTCGTACGGGTCCTCGGGGGCCTTGACCGGGCGGGTGGTGGTGACGGTCAGGTAGGGGACGGTGGTGCCGTTGAGGGGGTCCTTGGTGCGGGTCGGGGTGTAGGTGCCGGTGGCCTCGATCCAGGTGTCGGGCTGGAGGACCGTGGGGAGCCGGCCGGAGAGGGCGATCTTGACGGGCTGGGCGTCGGCGGCGCAGCAGTTGAGGGCCATGCGGACGAGGTACGGGTGGCCGGCGCCGTCCAGGGCGAGGAAGCCGGTGACCTTGAGCGGGCGGTCCGCGAGGCCCCGGCCCTTGTCGTAGACCGCGCGGCCCGCGTAGTCCGCGACGCTCAGGCGGAGGGGGCCCTCGGCGGGGAGTTCGGGGTAGCCCCAGGGCTGTTCCTGGAGGGCCGAGCCGGTGCGCATCGCCGTGTAGGAGCCGGCGGCGGGCGGGGCGACCAGGACCAGGGCGAGGAGGGGGAGCACCAGGAGCCAGGAGACCCGGGGTTCGTGGTGGGGAGGGGAGTCGTCCGAGTCGTGGTCCGGCTGGGGGGCGTCCGGTCCGTGGTGGGGGGCGTCGGACTGGGGGCGCCGGGTTGCGCGGCGTTCGTACCAGACCGTCGCCAGTGCCGCGGCTATCAGGACCACGCCCGCGCCTATCAACAGGGGGCGCAGGCCCGCCTTGACGTAGCGGAGGTAGAGGTCGGTGAAGCCGGCGTGGAGGAGGGCGCCGCCGGTGAGGAAGAGGAGGACGGTCTGGGCCTGGCGGTTCACAGGAGCACCGCCCCGACGAGGACCGACACCAGGATCGCGAGGGCGAACGTGGCGGGGGCGAAGCGGAGCGCGAACGCGCGGCCGAAGGTGGCGGTCTGCATGGCGAAGAGTTTCAGGTCGATCATCGGACCGACGACCAGGAAGGCCAGCCGGGAGGTCAGGGAGAACTGGGTGAGGGAGGCGGCGACGAACGCGTCCGCCTCCGAGCAGATGGAGAGGAGTACGGCGAGGACGGCCAGGGCGAGGACGGCGACGACGGGGTTGTCGGCGGCGGCGTTCAGCCAGCTCGCCGGGACCACCGCCTTGAGCGTGGCCGCCGCCATCGCGCCCACGACCAGGAAGCCGCCCGCGTGCATCACGTCGTGCCGCACCGAGCCCCAGAACGCGGCACCCTTGCCGAGCCCTTCGTAGGAGGGCCGCTCCGGCGGGCGCATCCACTCGCCCCGGCCGAGCCGTTGCCAGAGCCAGCCCATCGCGCACGCCACCAGCAGGCTCGCCACGAAACGGGCCAACACCATCTCCGGGTCGCCGGGGAAGGCCACGGCGGTAGCCGTCAGCACGATCGGGTTGATCGCGGGGGCCGAGAGGAGGAAGGCGAGGGCGGCGGCCGGGGTCACGCCCCGTCGTACCAGCGCGCCCGCCACCGGGACGGACGCGCATTCGCAGCCCGGCAGCAC
Source organism: Streptomyces sp. NPDC002643 (assembly GCF_053592555.1). Lineage (NCBI taxonomy): Bacteria > Bacillati > Actinomycetota > Actinomycetes > Kitasatosporales > Streptomycetaceae > Streptomyces > Streptomyces sp. NPDC002643. The sequence goes on along the minus strand of NZ_JBSFVY010000046.1, from coordinate 12,273 downwards.
GACCCCGGCCATGCCCGCCGCGGGCACCGCCAGCGCGGGCCGTTTCGGCAGCGCCCTCGCGAAGAACGACGCCGGCACGAACACCGCGATCACCGCCGACAGCAGCACCCCGAGCACCAGGAACGGCAGCGCCTGGACGACCACCGCCACGAACACCGTCATCCAGCTCTGCGTCACGGGCGCGGCGAGCGCCCGCCGCAACGGGCCCTGCGCGACGAGCGCCAGGACCAGCAGCATGGTGAGCAGGAGAGGGGAGTTGAGCTGCCGGTCGGCGCGGGGAGGGGTTCCGGGTGGAGCGCCGGGCGAGGTCCTGGGCGGGTTCCCGGGCGGGGCTTCCTTGGAAATGGCCACGGGGGACGGTACCTCCGTACGGGTACGGCAGTGGTGCGCGGGCCGGTTCGGCCTCTCCTCCCAATACGGGGGCGCGGGCGCGGCTGCTCATCGGGGGCGAGAGGGGACGTGAGGGAGCGGGACCCTTTTCGTAATGGAATCCATTTTCATGTAGCGTGCGGGGCGTCGTCCGGTGCGTCGTCTATCGAGGAGAGCCCCATGGCCGTGCCCAAGCGGAAGATGTCCCGCAGCAACACCCGTCACCGTCGCGCCCAGTGGAAGGCGAGCACACCGCAGCTGGTGCCGTTCACGGTCGACGGCGCCACGTATCTCGTACCGCAGCGGCTGCTGAAGGCGTACGAGCGCGGGCTGATCCACCCCGAGGGCTGAGGCCATGACGACCGTGACCGTGACGCACGACCGCCCCGGCGCCGGAGGCCGACGCCGGTTGCCCGTCACCGTGCTGTCCGGCTTCCTCGGCGCGGGCAAGACCACCCTGCTCAACCATGTCCTCGGCAACCGCGAGGGGCTGCGGGTCGCGGTCATCGTCAACGACATGAGCGAGGTCAACATCGACGCGGCGCTGGTGCGCGGCGGCGAGGCGGCGCTGTCGCGCACGGAGGAGCGGCTGGTCGAGATGACCAACGGCTGCATCTGCTGCACCCTGCGCGACGATCTGCTGGAGGAGGTGGACCGGCTGGCCCGCGAGGGGCGTTTCGATCATCTGCTCATCGAAAGCTCCGGGATCTCGGAACCGCTGCCCGTCGCCGCGACCTTCTCCTTCGCCCGCGACGACGGGGCCACCCTCGGCGACCTCGCCCGGCTCGACACCATGGTGACCGTCGTCGACGCCGCGAACTTCCTGCCGGAGTTGGAGAGTGGCGACGAACTCGTCGGTCGCGGCCTCGATCAGTACGAGGACGACGAGCGCACCGTCAGCGATCTGCTCATCGACCAGATCGAGTTCGCCGACGTCATCGTCCTGAACAAGCTCGACCTCGTGGACGCGGCCGCCGCCGAGCGGCTGTCCGCCGCGCTGAGCCGTCTCAACCCGGCCGCGCGTCTCGTCCCGGCCCGTCATGGGCGGGTGCCGGTGGCGGAGGTCCTGAACACCGGGCTGTTCGACCTCGATCGGGCCCAGCAGGCGCCGGGGTGGGTGCGGGAGCTCAACGGGGACCATGTTCCCGAGACCGAGGAGTACGGGATCTCGTCGGCCGTCTTCCGTGCCGAGCGGCCCTTCCATCCCGGTCGGCTGTGGGCCTTTGTCACCGAGCGGCTGGACAGTGGTGACTTCGGGCAGGTGCTGCGTTCGAAGGGGTTCTTCACGCTGGCCAGTCGGCCGGATGTGGTCGGGCTGTGGTCGCAGGCCGGGTCCGTGGCGCGGTTCGAGCCGGCGGCCGCGCGGGACGACGAGGCGGCGTACGCACAGGAGTTGGTGTTCATCGGGGTCGGGTTGCGGGGGGATGAGCTGCGCTCGGCGTTGGAGGGGTGTTTGGTGCGGGAGGGGGACGGATCGTTCTCGGGTGTCGATCCGTTTCCGTCGTGGGGTGCGTATGGGGTTGACGGGAGTTGTGAGCACGAGGTTGTTGAGATGGGCGCCTGATAGCTCGGGGGGTTCGGTGTTCGGGCGGCCGCGGGTTGGATGTGGTTGCTCGCGCAGTTCCCCGCGCCCCTTTGGTGTGCCAGGGGTTACGAAGTTGCCCCCTCCCTTGCTCTGCGGCCCAGTAGTTCTGCCAGGCCCCGTCTCGTTGCCGCCAGTACGACTCTGTCCTCGGCTCGGAGGACGTACGTCGGGGGGAGGTCCCAGACCAGGCCCTCGCCCGGGGCCCAGGTTTCGGGGTCGGTGGGGTCGGAGGCGGTCGTGTCCAGGGCCAGGACTCGCCAGACTCCCGGGCGGAACGTCTCTGCCACCGTGCGGCCCTCCAGTCTGGGGTGGCCGCGTACCTCTAGGGCCGCGAAGAGCAGGACCCGGCGTTCGACCGGGATCGCCCCCAGGATCTGGCGGCCCATCATCGCCCCGGCGAAGGCGGGCGCGGCGAGGTGGGTGACGCTGCGGCTGCGGGTGAGGGCGTTCGGGTGGGCGGCGCGGAGGGTGCGGTAGACGGCGGTGGCGAAGTCGTCGTCGTAGAGGCGGAGCACGACGCGTAGATCGGGGCGTACCGAACGCGCGTACAGGCCCGCCTCCAGGTTCGTCGTGTCGGAGCTGGTGACGGCGAGGAGGGCGTTGGCGCGGTGGATCTTGGCCGCCTCCAGGACGCCCTCCTGGGTGACATCGCCGAGGACCACCGGTACGCGTAGCCGCCGTGCCTCCGCGAGCCCGCGTGCCTCGGGGTCGGCCTCCACGCACACCACCGGGATGTGCAGTTCGCGCAGCCGGGCGAGGACACGGGTGCCGATCTTGCCGAGGCCGAGGAGGACGACGTGGTCGGAGAGTCCGCGTGGGGGTCTGCGCAGGGCGGTTCCGCTGCGGAAGGTGCCGAGCGCCTCCAGTACGGCGGCCAGCAGGACCGGCAGCAACAGCAACCCCATGAGCCCGGAGAGGAGTTGGAGGACCTTCCTCGGTTCGCTGCCCTCGGTCGCCGGGTCGTTGATGGCGAAGAGGTCGAGGAGGGTGACGTAGGTCGCCCGCAGCGGATGTTCGCCGGTGACCACCATCTGGGCCACGGCGAGGGCGAACACACAGGCCAGCAGGCCCGCGAGCGACCAGCGCAGCCGCCGGGAGAACAGTGATCGGAAGGAGCCGAGCAGGCCCAGGGCGCCGAAGGGGCCCAGTGGGCCGAGGGAGTTCCTGCTTCTTCCCCGGCTCGGTGGGTCGGCGGGGCCCGCGTAGCGCACGGTGTCCAGGACGACGGTTCCGCGTCCGGCGGCCTCGGCCACCGCCCGTTCGTCCGGGAGGAGTCGGGGGCCGCGTTCCCCGCTGCTCTCCGAACCGTCCGCTCCGGCCGGGTCGTTGGTGGTCGCCGACAGCAGCGCGAGGGTGCACAGGCCGGGGCCGCCCGTGCTCCGGTCGGTCTGTCCGGGCAGCCGTTCCACGGCCCTCAGCATCAGGCCGTCCGTCTGTACGACCTTGGAGGTACCCGCGACCGCGGTGGCGGCCAGCGCGGGGGCGGCGGTGTCGGCGTCGGAGAGGACGGTGGTGGAGGCGCCGAGTCCGTCCACTCCGCCGTCGATACCGACTCCGCCGATCCCCTCGCCGGTGCCGCCGGTGGCCAACGCCGAGGCCTGGTCGAGGAGTTCCTCGATGTGCTGGCCCAGGCGGCGGTTGTAGAGGCGGAGGACCAGCCGCAGTCGGGGGTTGAGCCGGCGGGCGGTGAGGGCGGCGCGGATGTTGGTCTCGTCGTCGTCATAGACCAGCGCCAGCGCGGCGGCACGCTCCACACCGGCCTCGGCGAGCACGTCCTCGGTGGCCTCACCGGCTTCCAGGAGTCGCTCACCCGCTTGGGCGCGTGCGCCCCGGTCGCCGCCGGCTCCGCCGCTCCTCCTGTCCCCGGGCGTCGCCCTGTCCCCGGCCGCCGTCCTGTCCCCGGGCGTCGCATCACCGTTGCCCGCAGCCCGGTTGACGACTGCGGAGACCCGGTCGAAGAGGGCCGCGGCGGCCCTGGCCCGGCCCACCACCGGCCGCTGGGCGACCGTCACCGTGGGCGGTACGACCAGGGTCACCTGCTCTCCGTACACATGCCGCAGTTCGGCGGAGAGGCGGTGCGCCAGCCCGTCGTCACCGCAGACGACCATGTGGGCGCCGGAACGGGGGCCACTGCCGGTGCCGGGGGCAGAGCCGGAGCCGGGGCGCGGGCCGGGGTCGGCCGTCGCGTCGCCCGATCTGCGGGGGCCGCCCAGGCCGAGACGTGCCCCGGGAGTGACCGGGCCGGTGGGACCGGCGGGACGGGCGGGACCGGCGGGACGGGCCGGGCTCTCCGGAGCGCTCGAACTGGCCTCGCCGGTCTGGCCGTTCTGATTGCTCCGGTCGTCCCGGTCGTTCCGGCTGTTCTCGTTGTTCCGGCCGCTCCGGTCGTCCCGGCTGTTCTGGTCGTTGTGCTGCGATGGGCTCCCCACGAGTCAGAAGACTGCCTCACGAAGATGGCCGGTTCCTTCGTGATCCGGATCACAGTTGACGGTGTGAGTGCGACGAGGGGTGGACATCCGTACTCATGAGGGACGGAGGGACGGGGAGTCGGCCGGTGTCCGGACGCGAGGATGGGGCGCCATGATCGCAGGGTGGTGTTCACGCACCGTACGGGCCGCGATGTTCGCGGCTGTCTGTGTGCTGCTCGCCGCGCTGGGGCACGTGCTCATGTCCGGCGACCATGTCCCGTGGTGGGCCCTGGCGACCGGGGCCGTCCTCACCGGAGCCGTCGGCTGGTCCCTGGCCGGCCGTGAACGCGGTCTGCCGCTCATCGTCTCCGTCGTGGTCGCCGCCCAGACGGCACTGCACGCGGGGTTCTCCTGGGCCCAGCCGACGGGTGTGCCGGGCGCGTTGGGGTCGATGGGCGCTTCGTCCGTGGGCGCTTCGGGGTCCGCGGGCGCTTCCGGGGCGATCGGGCACATGAGTCATGTGGGGCACGCCGACCACGTCGTCCCCGATCTCCTGGGCGGTTCGCCCGCGTTCGCCTCGCTGGCCTCCTCCTCGTCCGGCATGATCGCCGCGCATCTGCTGGCCGCGCTGCTGTGCGGGCTGTGGCTGGCCCATGGGGAACGGGCGCTCTTCGGTCTGCTGCGGGCCACGGCCGGTTGGCTGGCCGCACCGCTCCGGCTGATGTTCGCCCTGCCCGCCCCGCCCCGCCGGCCCCGGCCGCGCGTACGCCGACGCCGTTCCGACCGCTGCTCACTGCGGCGGCTTCTCCTAGTCCACGCAATCACCCTTCGAGGGCCACCCACAGGAACCGCTGTCATCTTCGACTGACGACAGCCGGTGCCCCGAGGCGGCGGAACTCCGCGAGCGCGCGTAGCCGTGTGACCGCTCCTCCGCCTCAGCCTCGGGCTTCGGTCGTACGCCGTCTCCGCGCTCGCGTTCCCGTACTCACGCACTTACGCACTCACGCTCGCGCGGCAGCCGTACGGCCGCCCTTTCCCACCGGACCGTCGACCGGCCCGATCCGGCCCGGTCCGTGTTGCCGCAGGTCTGCGTACGCAGTGCCTGTGCGGCCACGGCTCCGTGCGCACGCTCGGTCCGTCGGTGGTTCGGCTCCCGGATGACCCAGAAGGACACCAGGTGATCACCCCTACAACGTCGGCGCCGACCTCGCCTTCGCCGTCCGCCGCGCCCTCACCGTCCGCCGCGCCTTCGCCCTCGGCCTCGGTAGCGCCGACGCCCTCGGTAGCGCCGTCCGTGTCGGTCGATGACTCCATCACCGCCTGGGCGCTCGCCGCACGCGGCGGTGACAGCGAGGCCGTCGAACGGTTCGTCGGCGCGCTCCACCGTGATGTGCGGCGGTTCGTCGCCCATCTCTGCGCCGATCCGCAGGCCGTCGACGATCTGGCCCAGGACACGTTTCTGCGGGCGCTCGGGAGTCTGCATCGGTTCGAGGGCCGTTGTTCCGCGCGTACGTGGTTACTGTCCATCGCGCGGCGGGCGGTGAGTGACAGTTTTCGGTATGCGGCGGTGCGGCCGAGGGCGGCGGATGTGGCCGACTGGAGGGTGGCCGTGGAGCGGGCGCAGCCTCGGGGGGTGCCGGGGTTCGATGACGGGATCGCGTTGGTGGATCTGTTGGGGGTGTTGCCGGAGGAGCGGCGGGAGGCGTTTGTGCTGACGCAGGTGTGGGGGGTGTCGTATGAGGATGCGGCTCGGGTGTTCGCGTGTCCTGTGGGGACTGTGCGGTCTCGGGTGGCTCGGGCTCGGGCGGCGTTGATGGAGATGGTGGTGGCCAGTGAAGGGGGGTTGGGGGGTCGGGAGGCGTCTGGGTTGGTGGCGGTCTGATTCAGGGTTTCTCGCCCCCGCCGCCCCTACCCGTCCCATCCCCAGGGGCGGTGCCCCCTTCGACCCCCGTCTGGGGCTGCGCCCCTGGCCCCCCGCCCAATAGCTCGGAGATCAAGGACGGTTGGCGGGTGCGGGATCGTTGGGGCTTGTCGCGCCCACGCGGCGGAGCCGCAAATCGACACAGCCCCGCGCCCCTTTTTTCGGGCTTCGCCCTCAAAAAAAATCGGGGTTCGCCCTTGGGACAAGGGGCGCGGGGAGCTGTGCCAGCGGGCGCGGCGGGTCCGTAGTTGGCGCAGCCGCGTAGCCGCCCCCAGGAGTCGGCCCCCTAACCCAGGTGTCGCTGTGCGAACGACAGTTCCAGTCGGAGTTGTTTGATGCGTTCGTCCACCACCAGGGAGCCGTGGCCGGCGTCGTAGCGGTAGACCTCGTGGGTGGCTGAGCGGGCGGCGAGGCGGTCGACGTAGTTGTCGATCTGGCGGATGGGGCAGCGAGGGTCGTTGACTCCGGCGGAGATGTACACCGGGGACTTCACCGCGTCCACGTACGTCAGGGGGGACGACGCCTCGAAGCGTTCGGGGACCTCCTCCGGGGTGCCGCCGAGGAGGGTGCGGTCCATCGCCTTGAGCGCTTCCATCTCGTCGTGGTACGCCGTGACGTAGTCGGCCACCGGGACGGCGGCGATACCGAGGGTCCAGGCGTCCGGCTCGACGCCGAGGCCCAGGAGGGTGAGGTAGCCGCCCCAGGAACCGCCGGTGAGGATCAGTCGGGCCGGGTCGGCGAAACCGGTGCTCACCGCCCACTCCCGTACCGCCGCGATGTCCTCCAACTCGATCAGGCCGACGCGGTGCTTGAGCGCGTCCGTCCAGGCCCGCCCGTAGCCCGTCGAGCCCCGGTAGTTGATGCGGATCACCGCGTAACCGTGGTCAAGCCAGGCCGCCGGGCCCGCCGCGAAGGCGTCGCTGTCGTGCCAGGTCGGGCCGCCGTGGATGTCGAACACGGTGGGGTACGGGCCCACGACGCCCGGCGGGCGCTGGACCAGGGCGTGGACCCGGCCGCCGGGGCTCTCCACCCATACGTCCTCCACCGGGACCGAACCCGGGCTCTTCATCCCCGGAGGGTCCAAAACCACCTCGCCGGTCGTGGAGCGGACGACCGGCGGCTCGGCGGCCGACGACCACAGGTACTCCACGCTGCCGTCGGGGCGGGCCGTCGCCCCCGAGACCGTGCCTCTCGGCGTCTCCACGCGCTCCAGACGGCGGGTGGCCAGCTCATAGCGCCACAGCTCGCTGCGGGCCTCGAAGCTGTGGGCGACCAGCAGGGCGGAGCCGTCCGGATACCACTCGGCGCTCAGGTCGCCCTCCAGCTGGGCGGCCAGGCCCAGATCGGTTTCCTCCCCGGAGGCCACGTCCCAGACCATCGGCTCCCAACGGCCGCTGCGCTGATGCCCGATGAGCAGCCGGGTGTCCCCGTCGACCGGGGCGAAGCCCATGACCTCCAGGCCCAGCTCGACCGTGCCGCCCTTGGTGTCGTCCAGTTCGGCGACCGCCGTACCGTCCTCTCGGACCACGCGCAGCGCCGAGTGCATCGCGTCGCCGTGCTCGGTGTGCTCGATCGCGATCAGTGTGCCGTCGTGCGAGAGGTCGCCCACCCCGGCCGACTCACGGTGGCGGTAGATCTCGGCCGGAGGTGCGCCCGGCCGGGACACATGGATCGTCGAGCCGTCCTCGTCCGTCGAGCGGCCGACGATCGCCACACCACCGGTCCGGGCAATCGCCAGGCCCGCCGGGTACGACGGGTCGAGGCCCGGTGTCGCCTCCTCGTCGGGGCCGCCGTGGAAGGGCTGGCGGCGCCACACACCGAACTCGTCGCCGTCCTTGTCGTCGAACCACCAGATCCACTCGCCGTCCGGCGAGAGCACACCGTCCGTCGTACCGTTGGCCCGGTCCGTCACCTGGCGCTGCTCACCGGTCCCCCGGTCCCACGCGTACAGCTCGTACGTCCCCGTCGCGTTGGAGACGAACAGCGAGCGGTGCGGCGCGTCCTCCGCCCAGTCGGGCAGGGACACCCTCGGCGCCCGGAACCTCTTCTCCCAGTCGGGCATCTGCCCGCTCTGCTCCTGCGGGGTGGACCCGTTGCTCTCAGTCATGGCCCCATACTGCCCCGCCCGCCCGACAATCCGCTCCCGAGGCCCCCAGCCTGTGGATAACTTCCGACCCCGCGGCCGGGCCGCCGACTCGGGCACCGTACGGTGGAAGGCGTGTACCGGTTTCTGCTGACGCCCCGTTGGTGGGGGATCAACGTCTTCGTGCTGCTCGCCATCCCCTTCTGTGTGTTCATGGGGTCGTGGCAGCTGAGCCGGTTCGAGGACCGGATCGCGGACCATCGCGCGGCGACCGAGCGGATCGATCCGGCCGACCGCGCCCCGGCCCGGCCGCTGAACGCGCTGCTGCCGGTCGACAAGGAGACCTCCGGCGAGTCGGCCACGGTGAGCGGCCGGTACGGCGAACAGCTCCTCGTGCCGAACCGGAAGCTGGACGACCGGAACGGCTTCTACGTACTGACGCTGCTGCGCACCGACGACGGCCGCTCCCTGCCGGTGGTGCGGGGCTGGCTGCCCGGCACCGCCGACCCCGACAGGGCGCCGGCCGCGCCGACCGGCGAGGTCACGGTGACCGGCGCGCTGCAGGCCTCCGAGACACCCGGGACGAACGGGGTGGAGGTTCAGGGTGGTCTCCCGGCCGGGCAGACCGGGGCGATCAGTGCGGCGGCGCTGGTGAATCTGGTGCCGGACAAGCTGTACGACGCGTGGATCACCCTCGACAAGGCGGACTCCGGGATGAAGGCGGTGCCCGCCACCGCGCCCCAGGGCACCGGCCTCGACCTCAAGGCCTTCCAGAACCTCGGCTACACCGGCGAGTGGTTCGTCTTCGCCGGCTTCGTCGTCTTCATGTGGTTCCGCCTCCTCCGCCGAGAGGTGGAGTTCGTCCGGGACGAGGAGCTGGGCTTGGTCCTCGACACGGACGAGGCGGCGACTGGGCCACAGCCCCTTGAAGGGGCGAAGCCCCGATAAGGGGCGCGGGGCTGTGTCGATTTGCGGCTCCGCCGCGTGGGCGCGACAAGCCAACAACGAACCCGCGCCCGCCGAACCTCCCCAGGCCCCGAGCTACTGGGCGAACCGGGGGCCAGCGGGTTCCAGCGGGGTCAAGACGTCGCCAGCAACCCCGTCCGATACACCGTCCCCGCACACGCGTTGCTCACCGTCGCCGTGACCGTCGCCACCCCGCCCTCGACGGTGTGGGAGACCAGCACGCTGCCGTCGGCGACGCCGTCCTCCGTGAGGAGTTGGGTGGTCGCCGAGTTGGTGGTGCTGCCCTCGGTCGTGGTGGTGCCGGAGGTCGTTCCCTCCTCCTCCGTGGGCGTCGGGTCCGGAGTCGGCTCCTCACCGCCCGTGGTGCCACCCGTCGGGTCGCTGACGGTGGGGCAGGTCTCCGACGGCACCCACGCGAACTGCACCTCGTACGACGCCCCCGGCGCCAGCACCAGTTCGGCGGGCGACAGCGACGGGTCGGGCAGCCCGGTGGCCACGTCGCCCGCGACATGGTCCGCCGTGGTGATCTTGGCCGGGTCCGCGGCGCCCTGCGGCGTCGTGAGCACACCGCCCGCGCCGGCGACCAGACAGCTGTCGCCGGAGACGTTGGACACGCGGAAGGTGCCGTAGACGGCGCCCACGGAGTCGGGGGAACCCGTGCTTCCGCTGCCGCTGAGCTGGGCGGACGTACAGGCCGGGATGCTCTCGGTCGCGGGCGTCGTCTCGGTGCCGCCGCTCCCGGAACCGCTGCTCTGGCCCTTGCCCTCGTCGTCCTTGTCCTTGGTGCCGCCCTTGCCGGACTCCGCGGCACCGCCGGAGGAGCCGCCCGAGGAACCGCTCTGACCGGACTCCGGCTTGGCGTCTCCCGAACCGCCCTGGGTCTGCGAGCCGTTGCCGACGGCTGAGGGGTTGATCTCGGAGCCGGTGGAGTTGGAGACATGGACGAGGGCCGGGATCGCGGTGCCGATGAACAGCGCGGCCGCCGCCATGCCGACCACGGCCTGACGCTTGCGCGCCCGCCGGGCCGGTACCGCGCGCCGCAGATGCTCCAGCGTCCCGTCGCGCGGTTCGATCTCCGCGACCGCCTGGTGCAGCAGATTCCGCAGCACCAGTTCGTCGGCGTCGCTCCCGCCGAGGGCCGGCGACGCATCGCCTGTCGGCACCGAACCGCTCGGCGCGTGGCCGCCCGACCCGTGATCGTCCAACCCATGACCGTTCAGCCCGTGGCCGCCCGGCCCGTGGCCGCCCGACCCATGGCCGTTCAGCCCGCCGCCGTCCGGCCCGCCGCCGTCCGGTCCCTGAGCGGGCGCCCCCCGGCCGTAGGCGGTGCTCATCCCCTCCGACCGCGGGGCGTCCTGGCCCGGCTCGTCCGGAGTGCGGCCTTCGAGATCCTGGCCCTTGGTCTGGCCCTTGGTGGGGCCTTGTTCTTCGGGGCCGTGATTCACAGTTCCGTTCCCAGCATGCGATGGCGATTCTTCGTGCTTGTCGGGGCCGCGCCCCCCGACGCGCTCGTCGTCCCGGCGTCCCCAGGAGGCCCGCCGACGGGCGCCGAGCTCATCGTGCTCGTCGCGCCTGTCGGGTCCGTCGTCCCTGGCCTTCCCCCTCATGCCGGCGCCTCCATGGCGACGCGCAGCGCCGCGATGCCTCGGGAGCCGTACGCCTTGACCGAGCCCAGCGATATGCCGAGCGTCTCGGCCACCTGGGCCTCGGTCATGTCCGCGAAGTAGCGCAGCACCAGGACCTCGCGCTGCCGACGCTGGAGTCCCTTCATCGCCTTGATGAGGGAGTCGCGCTCCAACTGGTCGTACGCGCCCTCCTCCGCGCTCGCCATGTCGGGCATCGGCTTGGACAGCAGCTTCAGGCCGAGGATGCGGCGGCGCAGGGCGGAGCGCGAGAGGTTCACGACCGTCTGGCGCAGATAGGCGAGGGTCTTCTCCGGGTCGCGGACGCGCTTGCGCGCCGAGTGGACGCGGATGAACGCCTCCTGGACGACGTCCTCGCAGGAGGCGGTGTCATCGAGGAGGAGGGCCGCGAGGCCGAGGAGGGAGCGGTAGTGGGCGCGGTACGTCTCGGTGAGATGGTCGACCGTCGTACCGGAGGCGGGCACCGTCGAGGTGTCCTCCGCGCCGTCGCGCTGACTGGGTATGCGGGTGGGCCGCGCCGCGGGCATGGGCGCGATCACCGGCATGCCGCCGGGCGGACCGGGCATGCGGGGACGTCGGGGTGGACGCAGGGCGGTGCCCCTCGTCTGTACCGCGGTGAAGTCGAGTACCTCTGCCACGCCTGTTGGACCCGTGTCCCCCCGTGGGGGTTGTACGGGACGGGCATCACTTTTGCGTCAGACCGAGCACGTGTTTGTACGCCAACCACCCCGTGTGTTCGTACGGCACACACCCCACCGGTGGGTACGGCGGGCGTGGCGGTCGGGGCGCTTGGCACACCCGTCTGCACGACCGACCGAACACCGGACAGCGCGTCGAACGCCCTCATGCGTACCAGCTCTTCCCCTATGCCCCGAGTGTGCGGCGCCCAGCCCCGCCGAAGGGCGCCCGTGAAAGACGCTCCCCGTCCGCCGCGCGGTTGCGGCGGACGGGGAGGGAAATCCTCGAATTCTCCGGGAGGCCTGAATCAACCCGGAGAGCGCGTGGTGGAACGGCCGGAAAGGCTTCGTCCGGTGAACCGCCGACCCGAAGAACTTACACGCCACCACCGACAACGGCACACAGCGAACCAAAAGCCGACACTCACACACGCGAAGAGTGCACCGAGAGCCAACGGAGACTGCCCCTGGGGTGGGTTGCGGTCCGAGGGCGCCTGCGGGTGGGGGTGGTTCGCCTACGGGTGGTGGGTGGGTCGGGGCCGGGCCGGTGTGTCAGTCCGTCGCAGGCGGACGTACTGCTCGGGGGTTGGATGGCGTGAACTTTGCTGAGCCGGCTGTACG
>NZ_JBSFVY010000045.1:0-65412 GCF_053592555.1 Streptomyces sp. NPDC002643 | reverse complement strand
TACGAACGCAAGGCCGAACACTTCCTGGCCTTCACCGCCATCGCCTGCAGCCTCATCTGCTACCGCAGACTCACCAAATGAGACGACGCCTAAGTTCCGTGCCCTCTGCTGCCCGGGTCCCTCCGCCCCGCGCATCCCGGCTCCGGCCGGTCCGCCGCCCTCCGCAACCCGGCTGCGGGCCGGTCCGCTGTCCTGCGCACCCCGGCTGGCGCCGACCCGAGGTTCCGTCCCTCCTGCTGCCCGGTAACCCGCTGCCCTGCGCGTCCCGGCTGCGCTCCAGGCCACCGCCCCGCGCACCCCGGCTGGCGCCGCCCCGAGGCTCCGTGCCCCCCGCTGCCCTGTATCCCGCCGCCCCGCGCACCCCCGGCGGACCCACCGCTCCACCACTCTCCGCACCCCCTCCCCGACAGCCCGTGACCAGCCCTTTTCCCGGTCCGTGAGGGAAGCGCCGCACTCGTCCAAGGCTCCTATCGTGGAGGGCAGGACGGCTAAGGGCGCTGAGGCGGCGGACCATGGCGGAATCGGTGATCGACTACTCGGCGGTGTTCCAGGCGCTGCCGGGAATGGCTGCGCTGCTGACACCGGCGCTGGTGTACCTGGACGCGAACGAGGAGTTCCTGCGGCTGTCCGGCCGCACCCGGGAGCAGGTCGTCGGCCGGTATCTCTTCGATGTGTTCCCCGACAACCCCACCGACCCGGCCGCCACCGGCATGCGGAACCTGGCGGCCTCCCTAGCCCGGGTCGTGGAGAGCGGCGAACGGGACGCCATGGCCCTGCAGCGGTACGACGTGGAGTCGACACAGCGCCCGGGGGAGTGGGAGGAGCGGTACTGGAGCCCCGTCAACGCCCCGGTCTTCGGCCCCGACGGAAGCGTGGCCCTGATCATCCACAAGGTTGAGGAGGTCACCGAACTGATCCGCGCCCGCGCACGCCCCCGGGACGACCGGACCCAGGTACTGGAGGCCGACCTCTACACCAGAGCCCGTGAACTGCAGGAGGTCAACGAGCGGCTCCGCAAGGCCCACGCCCATGAACGCGAGGTCGCTCTCGCCCTGCAGAACGCGATGCTTCCCAGACCCCACCCCGTCCGGCACCACCGCGCCGCCGTGCGCTATCAGCCGGCCGTGGGCGCGCTCAATGTCTGCGGCGACTGGTACGACCTCGTCGACCTGCCCGGGGCCGACCGGATGGGGGTGGCCGTGGGCGATGTCGTCGGACACGGACTCGCCGCCGCCTGCGCCATGGGCCAGCTGCGCAGCGCGCTCAGCGCCGCGTCACTCGTCGCCACCGGGCCCGCCCAGTCCCTGGACGCCCTCGATCTGTATGCCACGTCGGTCGACGGCGCCGAGAACACCACGGTCGTCCAGACCCATATCGACTGGGAGACCCACACCCTGGCCTACAGCAGCGCCGGTCACCCACCGCCCGCGCTGCTGTGCCGCGACGGAACGGTGGTCTTCCTCGACAAGGCGACCGACCCGCCGCTCTGCGCCCGCCCGGAACCCGCCTCCCGCACGGAGACCACCGTCGGCTTCACCGAGGGCGACACCCTGGTCCTCTACACCGACGGCCTGATCGAACGCCGCACGGAGGATATCGACACCGGTCTGACCCGTCTGGCCAAGGCCTTGAACCGGCACCACCGGACCCATCCCGAAGCCCTCGCCGACGCCCTCCTGCGGGACCTCCTCCCTCCGCAGGAGGCGACGGACGACACAGCCCTGGTGATCATCGGCCTGTGAACCCCGAAACACCATCACTCGACGAAGTCGGCCACCAGCGTGGCGAATTCATCGGGCGTGGCTATCCGGATGCCCAGCGTTTCGGCCTTGGCACGCTTGGAGCCCGCGTTCTCGCCGGCCACGACCAGGGAGGTCTTCTTGGAGACGCTGGAGGAGGCGCGGCCCCCGGCGCGTTCGATCAGTTCGTTCATCTCGTTGCGGCTGAGCTTTTCCAGCGGGCCGGTCATCGCGCCCGTGACGACCACCGCCATCCCGGCGAGCGGGCCGCCCGACGGCGCCGGGCTCTCCGGAGCGGCGGGGTCGGTGGCGGCGGACGCGTCCGTGGACTCGTCGGTTTCGGCCGTCGGCGGCGTCGCGCCCGGCTCGGTCATGTTCACCCCGGCCGCCGCGAGCTTGTCGATGAGCGGGGCCAGCTGGGCGAGTTCCGCCACGATGGACGGGGCCTTCTCGGTGCCGATGCCCTCGACCCGCTGGATCGCGGCGGCATCGGCGGCCCGCAGATGGTCCATCGTGGCGAAGTGGCGGGCGATCCGGCGGGACATGGAACGCCCGGTGCCCCGCACCCCCAGCGCGCACAGCACCCGGGACAGCGGTCTGCCCTTCGCCGTGTCGAGCGCGGCCAGCAGATTGTCGGTGCTGGTCTCACCCATCCGTTCCAGCCCGAGCAACTGCTCACGGGTCACCGCGAACAGATCGGCGAGATCCGCGACCAGCCCGGCCTCGACGAGCTGCACGATCCGGGTGTGCCCGAGCCCTTCCACGTCCAGCTGATCACGGCCGACGGCGTACGACAGGGAGGCGACCAGATGGCAGTTGCGGCCGTTCTCACAGCGCCAGCGCTGCTCGCCGGTGTCGATGGCGGAACCGCAGCGCGGGCATGCCTCGGGGAACACGATGGGCTGCTCGTCGCCGGTGCGCAGATGGGCGACCGGGGCCTCCACGCGCGGGATCACATCCCCGGCGCGGTGCACCATGACATGGTCGCCGAGGCGCAGATCGCGGCGGGTGATGTCGGCGGGGTTGTGCAGGGTGGCGTAGGTGATGGTGGAGCCGTCGATCTCGACGGGCTCCAGCACACCGCGCGGGGCGATGATCCCCGTACGGCCCACGTTCCACCGCACCTCCAGCAGCCGGGTGATCTTCTCCACGGCGGGCAGCTTGTAGGCGATGGCCCAGCGCGGGGCGCGGGAGCCGGAGCCGGCGGCGCGCTGGTCGGCGGCCAGGTCCGCCTTGATGACGATTCCGTCTATCCCGAAGGGCAGTTCGGCCCGGAGCGCGGCGATCTCCTTCACCCGGGCCAGCACGTCCTCGGCGGTGGCGGCGGTGACACCGGGCACCGCCGTACTCGCGGTGGTGTTCACCCCCAGTTCGGCGGCCCGCGCCATCAGCTCACTGTGGGCCGACTCGCCCAACCGCTCCGCGAAGCCCTCCTCCGTACCGGGCAGCGGCAGCAGTCCGTAGCCGAAGAACGTCATCGGCACGGTGTACGCGCGCTCCCGTGCGCGCAGGGTGCCCGCGGCGGCGTTGCGGGGGTTCGCGAAGGGCTGCCCGCCGTGCGCTGTGCGCACCTCGTTGGCGTGCTCGAACTGGGCCTTGGTCATGAGGACTTCGCCCCGCACCTCCACGGTGACCGGCTCGGTCAGCCGCTCCGGCAGACCCTCGATGGTGCCGAGCGCGTGCGAGACGTCCTCCCCGGCCGTCCCGTCACCGCGTGTGATCAGCCTCGTCAGTCGGCCCTCAAAGTAGCGGGCGGCGATCGCGAGCCCGTCCAGCTTCGGCTCGACACCGAACCGCTCCACCTCGTGCCCGATCCGCCGGGCCAGCGACGCGGTCCACGCCGTGAACTCCTCGGCCGAGAACACATTGTCCAGGCTCAGCATCGGCACGGTGTGCGGCACATCGCCCTCCACCGCACCACCGGCCACCTTCCCTGTCGGCGACTCGGGCAGTATCCGGTCGGGATGGGCCGCCTCCCACTCCGCGATGCCGCGCACCAGCCGGTCGTAGGCGTCGTCGTCCAGGACCGATGTGCCCCCGGTGTAGTAGGCGGCCGAGGCCTTCACGGCGTCCTCGACCGCGCGTGCGTAGGCGGCGGCATCCACGATCACTGCTGCTGATGTCGTCATGCGGATCATCTTGCCCGCCCCCACTGACAACGGCCCTGACCTGCGAAAACAGGTCAGGGCCGGGAGAAGGGCGGGACGGGTCCGCTCAGCCCTTCGGCTGGGTGAACCGGATGCTGTTGCCGAACGGGTCGCGCAGCCCGCAGTCGATGCCGTACGGGCGCTCGGTGGGCTCCTCGGTGAACTCGACGCCGAGGCCCCGCAGGTGCTCGTAGGTCTTGCGGCAGTCGTCCGTGCTGAAGATGAGGTGGCCGCCCATCGCGCCCTTCGTCAACAGCTCGCGGACCTGCTCGGCGGTCTCCTCGGACAGCGCGGGCGGACCGGGCCTCTCCAGCAGGATCTGGCGCTCCGGGTGGCCGGGCACCTGGACGGTGAGCCAGCGCATGAAGCCCAGGTCGACATCGGTGTTGACCTCCAGGCCGAGCTTGCCGACGTAGAAGTCGAGGGCCGCGTCCTGGTCGAGGACGTAGATCTGCGAGTGCGTGATTCCGGTGAACATGCGCATCACGCTACCGAGCGGGCCGGAAGAAAACTTGTCCAAAACTGCTCAGCCGCTCGGGCGCATCCACGCCTTGGTGAAACACGTCGGCACGGCCACGGTCACCGCCTCCTTGCGGTACTCCCTCGGGGACCGGCCGACGATCTCGCGGAAGGTGCGGCTGAAGGTACCGGGGCTGCCGAAGCCGACCTCGAAGCAGATGTCCGTCACGCTGCGGTCGGTCTCCCGCAGCAGGAACATCGCCCTCTCGACGCGACGGCGCTGCAGATAGCGGTGCGGAGTCTCACCGAAGGTGGCCCGAAAAGTGCGGGTGAAGTGCGCTTCGGACACATGCGCGAGCCGGGCCAGGGACGGGACGTCCAACGGCTGCGCGTAGGAGCGGTCCATGGCGTCCCTGGCCCGGAGCATGCGGCGGTTCGACTCTTCTGCGGTGCGACTCACGCCGTCATCACACCACGCTTGTGCGACCGCCGATCAGACCGCCGGCGACGGGAACGTCGGGTACTCGACCCCCGAGACATGCTGGACGACCCGGATGACCTGGCAGGAGTAGCCGAACTCGTTGTCGTACCAGAGGTAGAGGATCGCGTTGTCGCCGTCGACCTTGGTGGCGCCGGCGTCGACGATCGAGGCGTGGCGGGAGCCGATGAAGTCGCTGGAGACCGAGTCGGGGGCGTTGGTGAAGTCGATCTGGCGCTTCAGCGGGGAGGTGAGGGAGACCTCGCGCAGGTAGTCGAGGACCTCGTCGCGGCTGGTCTCACGGCCCAGGCGCAGGCTGAGGATGGCGATCGAGACGTCAGGGACGGGCACGCGGATCGAACTGCCGGTGATCGGCGCCTTCAGATCGGGCAGCGCCTTGGCGACGGCCGAGGCGGCGCCCGTCTCGGTGATGACCATGTTGAGCGGCGCGGACCGGCCGCGACGGTCGGACTTGTGGTAGTTGTCCAGCAGGTTCTGGTCGTTGGTGAACGAGTGGACGGTCTCCACATGACCGCGCAGCACACCGAACTCGTCGTCCATCGCCTTCAGCGGGGGGACTATGGCGTTGGTGGTGCAGGAGGCGCAGGACAGGATCTGCTCATCCGGCTTGATCGTGTCGTGGTTGACGCCGTGCACGATGTTCGGGACGTCGCCCTTGCCGGGCGCGGTCAGCACGACCTTGTCGATACCGGGGCGCAGATGCGTGGACAGGCCCTCGCGGTCGCGCCACTTGCCGGTGTTGTCGATGAGGATGGCGTCCTTGATGCCGTACGCCGTGTAGTCGACCTCGGACGGGTCGTTCGCGTAGATGACCTTGATCTCGTTGCCGTTGGCGACGATCGTGCTGTTCGCCTCGTCGACGGTGATCGTGCCCTGGAACTGGCCGTGGATGGAGTCCCGGCGCAGCAGTGAGGCCCGCTTGACGAGATCCTCGGAGGCCCGACCGCCGCCTCCGCGTACGACGATGGCGCGCAGCCTCAGACCGTTGCCGGAGCCGGCCTTCTCGATCAGCAGTCGGGCGACGAGGCGGCCGATGCGGCCGAAGCCGTACAGGACGACATCGCGCCCCAAACCGCCCTCGATCTTGTTCGCCCCGGTGGCTCCGGCGACGGCCTCGGCGGTGAACTCCCGCACCGACAGACCGTGGTCGTCGGCCTTGTACGTCGCGGCCAGCATGCCGATGTCGATCTGGGAGGGGCCCAGGTCGAGGGAGGTGAGCGCCTGCAGGAACGGCAGGGTGTCGGTGACCGACAGCTCCTCGCCGGCGATCTGCCGGGCGAAGCGGTGGGTCTTCAGGATGCTGACCACCGACTTGTTCACCAAGGAGCGGCTGTGCAGCAGGACGGTCACGTCCCGCTCACGGTGCAGCTTCCCGATGATCGGGATCATCGACTCCGCGATCTCCTCGCGGTTCTTCCAGTTGGTGAACGAGTCCTCGTTGACAGTCACAGATCTATCTTTCGAGCTAGGCGGCGCTCATATGCTAAACGGTCGCCGTCTGGCTCCTGCCCCGGGGGGTCGAGTAGGGGGTGGTTCAGGGCCAGACGCCCGAAAAGTCGATCTTCTGGGCCCAGTCGGGGTGGTCTATGAGCGGATTGCGGTTGCCCTGGAGTTCGGCGATGGCCGCGTTGCGGTGGAGTTCGTACTCGGTCACCGGTTCGGCGGCGTGCCAGGCCAGCAGGGTGGGCAGTCGCTCCTCGGGGAACTCGCGCCGGGTGTCGCCGACCTCGCCGGGATAGCGCAGCAGGAAGTAGAGGGTGGCCCGGGCGACGGCCCCCTTTCCGGCCTCCGGCTCGAAGCCGATGTCCTCGCGCATCCCGCAGTCGTCCCGCTCGGCCTCCTCGAAACCCGGGAAGTCGAAGTAGGGGAAGTTGCCTCGGAAGCTGTTGCAGCCGACCTCGCAGGCGAACAGATGGTGGAGGTCACCCCGCATCGGCTCCCTCTTGGTGAACCACGACTGCGGCACCACGTGTTCGCAGTTGAACGGCATCGACGCCTCCAGCGCGTCGAACTCCGCCTCGAACTCGGCGGGCCCCGCCGTGCGTTCGTTCATGAACAGCTCGTGGATACGGGCCAGCCGGGCCTCCTCGACGGCGGCGTCGGCCCGTATGAACTCCTCGGCGGAGAAGGCCTTTCCGGAGTAGACGCTGCGCAGCCGGCCGTCCTTGTGCAGGTCGACCCAGGGGTAGACCAGGCGGATCGGCTTGTACTTGGGCCGGGGCGCGTGGGTCTCCTCCAGCAGGTCGGTGAGTGCCCGGCGCAGTGCCTCGCCGTCGTCGGTGTCGACGCCCGCGTAGTAGGCGTCGCGCGCGGCGGCGTCGGACTGCCGGTCGTAGTACGGCCGTTCCCGCCCGAGCCGAAGGCTGATCAGGGCGGCCTCCACATCCCGCTCGATGGCCACGGCACCGTCAGGTGGCCCGGCCGGGGTCGGCGGTGGTGGTGCGGGGGTGAACAGAGGTGGCGGGGTGGGCGCGGGCGCCCCCGCGCGGGCCGGCAGATCGAGTGCGACGCTGATCCTCAGCGGCAGGGTGACGTGCGCGGTGCCATCCGTCACACGCAGCAGCGCCGCGTCGGCGCCGAGCGGTTCGCGCGTCCCGTTGGCCGAGGGCGCGGCCGGCGGCGCGGGCCGGGCCGTCTCGACCGGTGCCGTCGCGGTCCCGTCGACAGGGCCGGCGGTGAGGACCTCGTCGCGCAACCGGGCCGCCGCGCCGGTCAGGCTCATCGCGTGCAGGGCGCCCAGCACCCGGCTGATCCGCACCCCCTCGTTGGCCAGCCAGGCAAGGCGGTCCTCGCCCATCGCCGGGGTCCACACCGTGCCGTCCACACTCAGGGGGCGGCCCTCGGCGTCGGTCTTCGGGACGGCCGAGTGGTGCAGCGCGACGACCTCCCACTGGTCGTTGAACACCGGTGAACCCGACGAGCCCTGAAGGGTGTCGGCCGTGGAGTGCAGGAACCGGTCCAGAATGTCGACGACCTGGTTCTCCCGCAGCGCCACCTGCTTGGGCTCACCTCGGGGGTGCTGGACGATGTTGACGAACTCCCCGATGACGATCCTGCCCTGCTCCTCGCCGAGCGGCAGCCTTCCGAAGGGGGCGAGCGCCTCGCCCCGCGTCCCGTGTTCGGCCACCGCGACCAGACTGAAGTCCAGCTCCCGATCGGTGGCGAAGAACCGGTGCGGCTCCAGCTGGAACACCGCGGGCGCCAGCGGCCGTCCGTCGACACCGGCCTGCAGCCCGAACGCGACGGTGCTGCGCCGCGCCTCCTCCTGGCCGCGCAGCACATGGTTGTTGGTCAGCAGCAGGGAGGGGGAGACCATGAAGCCGGTGCCGTGACCGCCGCCGGGTCCGCTGATGCTGATCCGGCCGACCGCGCGGGCCACTTGGGCGCCCTTCTCCAGGAACGCGACCGGTGTGAGGTTGTTGCGCCCGATCAGGCGCTCCAGGCCCAGCATGTCGCTGCCGAAGTCCTCCGGAGGCAGTCGCAGGGTGCTGCCGGTCGCGGTGGCGGGCTCCGACGGCTCCCGTTCGATCGCCCTGGCCTGCGACCAGTCCGCACCGAGATGGGCCAGCCGCTTCTCGACCCGCTCGGGTTCATCGGCGTACAACACCCCACGGGTACGCATCAGTTCCCGGGTTCTCTCCCGCCGCCCGGTGCGGTCCGCGAACCGGGCGGCGGCCTTCGTCAGCTGTGACAGATAGTCGGATTCCGTGGAGGAGAAGAGCTCCGCCGTCGTCATGGGTCCGCCTCCCTGTACAAGTCCCCCATTCGATGCTGACACTCGCGGCAAACATGCGCAAAAGGTCTATATGGCGCGTAACGGTCCATGAACCCCAAGTGTCGACCCTGGTCACGCTGTTCGGCTCGGGCGTCTTGACGTCACCTCTGGCACGTCATGTCATGTCTATGCCAGTTCATCATGCTGCTCAACGTTCGACATATCGAATGCTCATGGAGAGGTTGACAGGGATGACACAGAGGGACCGGCATGTGACGCGACGCGGCGCTCTGCAACTGGGCGCGGCGGCCGCCGGCGCCATGGCACTGGACCTGCACAGCCCCGCCACAGCCACCGCCGACAGCCGGGGCAGGCGCCACCGGCCACGGGAGCGGTCGTTCGACGAGGGATGGCTGTTCTTACGCGGCGACGCCGACGGCGCCCAGGCACCGGCGTACGACGACAGCGACTGGCGCACCCTGGACCTCCCGCACGACTGGAGCATCGAGGACCTCCCGTACGCCACCTCCACCGACGGCGGCGCGACCGCCTTCCCCTCTCTCCTCGTACCCAAGGAGCCCGACCCGGCGTGGCCCACCCCGCCCCCGGTGATCGGCCCGTTCGACCCGCAGCGCAGCGAGAACGGCGGCTCCATCGGGTACACCGTCGGCGGAGTCGGCTGGTACCGCAAGCACTTCCGGCTGCCGGAGGGCAACGACGGCTCGGGCGAGGGCCGTTCACATGCGGAGCTGCTGTTCGACGGGGTGTACCAGAACGCCGATGTCTGGCTGAACGGCGTCCACCTCGGCTTCCACCCCAACGGCTACACCTCGTTCGCATACGACCTCACCCCGCACCTCGACCCGACGGGCCCGAACGTGCTGGCCGTCCGCGTCGACAACCGGGGCCGCAACAGCCGCTGGTACGCGGGCTCCGGCATCTACCGGCACACCTGGCTGACGGTGACCGGGCCCGTCCGCATCCCCCTCTGGGGCGTGCACATCACCACACCCGAGGTGAGCACCGGCAGATCGATCGCCCACGTGGAGACCTCCGTCGCCAACCTCGGCGCCGAGTCCATGTCGACGCGGGTACGGGTGACCGTCCGCGACCCGCACGGCACGATCGTGGCGGTACGCACCGCGCCCGCCCGCGAGGTCGAGGCGGGCGCGACCGCTGTCTCCGCGCTCGACATCCCCGTCAAGCGGGCCGCGTTGTGGTCCATGGACGCGCCCCACCTCTACACCGCCCGCACGGAAGTCCTGGTCGACGGACGGGTCGTCGACACCCTGACCACCACCTTCGGCATCCGCTCACTGGAGTGGAACGGAGAGCGGGGCCTTCTCCTCAACGGCGAGCCGGTCAAGGTCATGGGCGGCAACGTCCATCACGACCACGGCCCCATGGGCGCCGTCGCCCTCGACCGCTCCGAGGAGCGCCGGGTCGAGATCCTCAAGGAAGCCGGCTTCAACTCCCTGCGCACCGCCCACAATCCGCCGACCCCGGCCCTGCTCGACATCTGCGACCGGCTGGGGATGCTGGTGATGGACGAACTCTTCGACGTCTGGGACACCGGCAAGAACCCCGACGACTACTCCACGCACTTCGCCGAATGGTGGGAACGCGACCTCACCGGCACCGTCCTGCGCGACCGCAACCACCCCAGCGTGATCATGTGGTCCCTCGGCAACGAGATCACCGACCGCACGGGCGGCCACCGAGGCGCCCAACTCGCCGCACTGCTCCGCACCTTCGACACCACCCGCCCCGTCACCCTCGGCGGCGGCTCCACCCACTCCGCCGACGACCCCTCCTGGAACTACCTCGACATCGGCGACGTCCACTACAACGCCAACGGCAAGGGCTACGCCCAGATGCACGCCGCCCACCCCGACAAGGCGATGACCCACAACGAGACGTTCCCCGCGACCACCCACCAGGACATCAGGTTCGCCGACGCGCACGACTGGGCCATCGGCACCTGGATCTGGGCCGCCTGGGACTACCTCGGCGAGGCCGGCATCGGCAAGACACCCATCCCACCTGTCGGCACGGGCGCGACCATCGGCGACCAGAGCGTGATGCCCGGCTGGTCCATCTCCCGTGAACTGCACCACGGCTGGGGCGGCTTCGGCTACGCCTACCCCTACTTCCAGGCGAACTGCGGCGACTTCGACCTCATCGGCCAGCGCAAACCGCAGAGCCACTGGCGCGACGCGGTCACCGGCCGCAGCCCCGTGGAACTGATGGTCGAACGCCCCACCCCCGAAGGCACCGAACAAGTCGCCCTCTGGTGGGGCTACTTCGATGAACTCGCCAGCTGGACCTGGGACGACGTCGAACCGGGCCACCCGATGACCGTCCATGTCTACACGGCCGGCGACAGCGCACGCCTCCTCCTCAACGGCACCGAGGTCCCCGGCGGCCCCCGCACCCCCGAGCGGTCCATGGCCACTTTCACCGTGCCGTACGAGAAGGGCGAGCTGACGGCGGTCGCCGAGCGCGACGGCAGGGAGATCGGCCGTACGACCCTCAGAACGGTCGGCGCCCCGGCCGCCCTGCGGCTCGTGCCGGACGTGAGGGCCCTCACCACGAGCCGCGACGACCTCGCCCATGTGCTCGTCGAGGTCGTCGACAGCCAGGGCCGGGTCTGCCCGGATGCCACATGCGAGGTGAGCTTCGAGATCGACGGCGCGGGCGAACTGGCCGGTGTAGCCAACGGCAACCCGCACAACGTCGACAGCTTCAAACGACCGAGCCGCCACACCTGGCACGGCAAGGCCCTCGCCATCCTCCGCCCGGCCAAACGCCAGGGGCGCCTCACCCTCACGGCGAGGTCCACCAGCCTACGACCGGCGACGCTCACTCTCCCAGTGCGCCGGCCGAGCCCCTGACCGCAGGCCCCGGGCCCTGCCGCCCCCTCCGCGGCCGGGCCCGGGGAGCTCACGCGCTTCCGTGCTCAGAACCGATCGTTCCGGAGGGGGGAGGGGGCCGGTATCAGGGAAACTACGTAATCACGTCCCCCCGTCGCGGAGCTCGTCGCGTACCTGGAGCGCGGCCAGGGCGGCCCGTGAGGTGACGCCCGTCTTGCGGTAGATGCGGGAGAGATGCGTCTCGACCGTGCGCGGGCTGAGGAAGAGCCGTTCGGCGATGGCGGGGCTGGTCATGCCCTCCGCCACGAGCGCGGCGATCTCCCGCTCGCGCGGCGAGAGCGCCGACAGCTCCACCGGGGGCGCGGGCTCGGACGAGGGCGGCGCCCCCGGGACGGCATCCGGACCGCAGCCGGGACCGGTGCCTGGACCGGGGCCCGCGCCCGGGGACGCCCCGGGCTCCGGCTCGGGGAAGACGGCCGGGCGGACCGCGTCCGCGAGACCGACCAGCAGCAGGGCATCGGCATCGGCGCTCAGCCACCGGGCGCGCTCCCACATGGCGCGGGCCCGCGCCGGACGGCCGGCGGACGCGGTCAGTGGGGCTCCGAGCAGCAGCGTCAGCGTCTCCCACAGAGGTGTCCCGCCGACAAGGGCCTCCTCGGCGGCCTGTTCGAAGAGTTCGGAGGCACCGGCAACATCGCTGTCGGCGAGCGGGATGTGCGCCGAACTGCGCAGCGCGGAGGCCCGCTGGGCCGACAGACCCAGCCGCTCCGCCTCCTTGCGGGCGCGTTCCGCCCAGAGCCGGGCATCCTCGTGCTCCCCGGTGGCGACGGCGGCGGCGACGAGGATCTCCAGGAACAGCGGCCGCATGCTCGGCTGCAGACCGCTGAGGTCCTCCCCGCCCGCCCGCAGCACGGCGGCCCGGGCCCGGGCCGGATCACCGGCGTAGATCGCCGCGTACCCGAGCATGCACCAGGCGATGGACGCCCACCAGCGGGTGCCCGACCCGGCCCGGGCGACGGCCTCCTCGGCCACCGCCAACGCCGTCCCGTCGCCCGGTGGCAGCGCGGGGATCAGCGCCTGCGTCTTGGACGCCAGTACGAAGGCGAGCAACTCGTCGCTGCCGATGCCCCGGGCGATCGTCTCCGCCTCCTCGGCGAGATCGACGGCCGATCCGAGCCGCAGCGTCAGGATGTGGACGTGGGACATGCAGAGCAGCAGATGCGGCACCACATAGAGCAGACCGCCCCGGCGGGCGATGGCCAGGCCGCGCCGGGCGTGCCGCTCGGAGTCGGCGTACCGTTCCAGGAACGCCTCCGCCCAGCTGAGCCGGGCCAACGGCTCGCACAGACCGGCCAGATCCTGATCGGTGAGGGAGTCGATGAGCGCCCCGGCACGGTCGGCGGCCTCGGCGGCGGCCCTCATGTCGCCCTCGTAGGACTCCCCGAGCGCGGTCACGGCGAGCGCGCCCGCCTCCGCGACCTCGTCACCCAGCGACCGGGCCAGCTCCAGGGTGCGGACCAGGTCGTCCCGTACATCGGGATAGGCGCTGGCGTGGGGTGCCGACGAGCCCAGTTCCAGGCCGAGTTGGATGGTCTCGGCGGGGGAGAGGCCGGTGCCCCGGGACAGTTCGCGGCGGAGCAGGGCCACCGCCTCGGCATAGCGGCCGAGATGACGCTCCATCACCGCGCACAGCGTGACCGCCGTGGCCCGTACCCCGTCGTCGGTGCCCGGCGGCGACAGGCTGATCACCTCGTGCAGCAGGTCCCGGCTCTCGCGCAGCCCACCGCAGACGCCGAGCGCCTCGGCCCTGCGCAGCATCAGATCCCGGCGCAGCGCGCCGTACACCGGACGGTCGGGCAGATGGGTGAGCGCGACGCCGAGCCAGTGGGCGCTGCTCGCGGGCGCGGTGGCGGCGGCCTGCTCGGCGGCCTCGGTGAGGACGGCCACGGCGGGCGGGTCCCAGCCGGTGAGCGACCGCTCCACATGGTGGGCCCGCTCGGTGAGCGGCGCCCCGATGCGGGCGAGTTCGGCGGCGGCGAGCCGGTGCATCCCGGTGCGCAGCGCCGGATCGGTGGTGTCGTGGACCAGGGCCCGGAGCACCGGGTGGCGTAGGGTCCAGCGGCCGCCGGAGCCCGGCACGGCGAGATCGCGGGCCGTCAACTCCCGTAGATCGGCGTCGAGTTCGCCCTCCGGTCGACCGGTGACGGCGGCCACGAGCGCGGGCGTCGCGTGATCGCCGAGGAGGGCGACGGCCTGGGCCGTTCTTCGCTGGGCGTCGGTCAGCGGAGTCAGCTCGTCGAGCAGCAGGGAACTGAGCCCCGCCGGACGCCCCGCGTGGAGCAGCGCGAGAAAGTACAGCGGATTGCCCTCGCTCGCCGCGTACAACTGGGCGGCGAGACCGGACGGCACCTCGGGTGCCAGGGCCGCGAGGCAGGCACGCTCGTCCAGCGGCCCCAGCTCCAGCCGCAGCACCGTCCCCGCCTCGACACCCCGGAACAGGGACGCGGCGAGCGGGGCCGAGGTCTGCCGCTCGCGCCGGGCCACGACGATGACGACGGGCGCGCGGCGCGGCGGGTGCCGTACGAGGTGGTCGAGGAGTTCCAGGGACGCCGGGTCCGCCCAGTGGATGTCGTCCAGGGCGACGACGAGACCGCCGCCCGCCTCGGCGATCCGCGCCAGATGGTCGGCCACGGCGCGTTGGAGGGCGAAGCGGTCCCTGGAGTGCCCGCCCGCGAAGGGGGACTCCGCCTCGGGCCCCGCGTCGGGATCGAGATCCGCGAGGGCGTCGGCGAGGGGCTGGTACGGCAGATGCCGCTCGTACTCGGTGGCCCGGCCGCGCAGCACGGTCGTCCCGCGCTGCGCGGCCCGCCCGCAGAACTCGGACACCAACCGGCTCTTGCCGATCCCCGCCGCCCCGGTGACATCCACGACGGTCGGGCCACGGCCCGCGCCGGCCAGCCGATCGAGTGCCTCGTCGAGCCGCGCCAGCTCGGCCTCCCGGCCCACCAGCGGAGCCACGTTCCACGGCACAGAAACCCCCGAATGCCCCGATGTGTCGAACCTCCGGCCGAATATTGCGGATTATACGTACCACTCGACCGGCCGAGGGGTGCATCATCCCATCCGAATCCCGTCCGACCGGTCCCCTCCCGGTCCTTCCGCTCGGTCTGTCCGGAGACTGGTCGGTAACCTCTGACCTCGGTGTTCGACGCGCGGCGCAGCCAACCGAAGGCTTCGGTTCCGCCGACCGTCGCCTACGGGGTGACCGGGGCGAGCCGGGAGCGGAACTGCCGGAGGAGCGCGGGCTGTTCGACGATGCGCATCCCCGGAACCCGGTGGGCCTCATGCACGACGCGGGCGAGCGCACGCCCGACGTGGTCCCAGTGGCCCCGGGTGTACGTCCTGCGCGGCACCGCGAGGCGCAGCAGCTCGTACGGCGCGCTGGTGACCGGCTCGCCGTGCTCGTCCTCGCTGCCCAGATAGAGGGAGCCCAGCTCGACGCCGCGGATGCCGCCCTCCAGATACAACTGGCAGGCCAGGGCCTGGCCGGGGAAGCGGTGCGGCGGGATGTGCGGCAGCAGTCGGCCCGCGTTGAGGTAGAGGGCGTGCAGCCCGGGCGGTTCCACGATGTCGACGCCCGCCGACCGCACCTGATCGGCCAGATACGCCGTTTCCTCGGCGCGTGAGCGCAGATAGGCCGGGTCGGTGACCTCGCTCAGGCCCTGCGCGACCATGTCGAGGTCGCGGCCGGCCAGTCCGCCGTAGGTGGGGAAGCCCTCGGTGGCGATGAGCAGCAGTTCGCAGTGGCGGGCGAGGGCGGTATCGTTCAGGGCGAGGAAGCCGCCGATGTGGGCGATGCCGTCCTTCTTCGCGCTCATCGCACAGCCGTCGGCGAGCCGGAACGCCTCCTCGGCGACCTGCCGGGGACTGTGGTCGCGGTAGGCGGCCTCCCGCCGGGTGACCAGCCAGGCGTTCTCCGCGAACCGTGCCGCGTCCAGGAACAGCGGCACACCGTGTTCCCGGCACAGCGACGAGGTGAGGGTCAGATTGGCCATGGAGACCGGCTGGCCCCCGCCGCCGTTGTTGGTGAGCGTCATGATCACGGCGGCCACGCGGGAGGCGTCGGGACCGTCGAGGATCGCCTTCAGCCGGGCGGTGTCGATGTTCCCCTTGAACGGCTCCGCGCTGTCCAGGTCGGCGGCCTCGGGGCAGGGCAGGTCCCAGGCCTCGCCCCCGCTGAGCGCCACATTGGCCCGCAGGGTGTCGAAGTGGGTGTTGCTCAGGAAGACCTTGCCGGGGCCGAGCAGAGTCGTGGTGAGCAGCCGCTCGGCCGCCCGTCCCTGGTGCACCGGCAGGATGTGGGCGTAGCCGGTCAACTCCCGGACGCTGTCGTGGAAACGGTGGAAGGAGCGCGACCCGGCGTACGACTCGTCGCCGTTCACCCCGGCCGCCCACTGCGCGGCGGACAGGGCCCCGGTCCCCGAGTCGGTGAGCAGATCGACGGTGACCTCGTCGGCCCGCAGATCGAAGAGGTTGTAGTGGACCCGGGCGAGCGCCGCCCGCCGCTGCTCACGGGTGGTGACGGGGATCGGCTCGACCACCTTGATCCGGTACGGTTCCACGGTTCTGGTTCCCTTCAGAGGTGTGCGTCGGCGGAGGGGCCGACGGTGATGGCGGGGGCGGTGGCGATGGTGGGGGCGACGGCTGCGGTGGGGCCGGTGGTGCCGGCGGTGGCGGTGAGGTCGGCGCCGGCGCGGCCCTCGTACGGGACGCCGGGACCGCCGTCGGAGCGGATGCCGGAGTCGGCGTCGTCCCTCGGTGGCAGTACGCGGTAGGCCTCCGAGGAGAGGTAGACGGTGATCCGTGGCTCCCGCCGCCCCTCCTGGACGAGCCCCAGATACGAGATGAGGCCCACTCCCGCGCTTAGTCGACGGGCGGTGAGCGCGGCGAGGGCGCGGTCGAGAAGGGCGCTGTGCACGCCGTACTGCCGCAGGAACCGCACGGCATGACGGCGTGCCACCAGGTCGTCACGGACGTAGGCGCGCACGGGCACATGAAGGGTGTGTCCGGTGGGCAGGCCGCCGTCCCCGGTGGTGAACGAGTAGCAGGAGATGAGTGGGAGCCGGTCGAAGGGCGCCTCGCCGTTGATCCGGCGGCACAGCTCCGCCACCCGCTCCGGACGCGCCCCCGGCACGAGACGCGCCGCGTCCGCCGCCTCGGTGGCCGTCGCGCCCTGGTGCGCGACGTACACCTTCACCCGGGGCTCGGCCCACGGCCCCACGTCCAGCGCGAGGAAGGGGAACGCGGCCGGCCCCGGCAGAAGGGACTCCGCATGGCTCCGCAAGGCCTCGAACGCCTTTCCGTGGCCGAGCCGCGTCATGGCCTCGCCCAGGGTCTCCGCGCTCCGTTCGGCGCCCCGCGCCCCCGGGTTCAGATACAGCTTGACCCTCGGTGCGCCGCCCGGCCGCAGCACCAGGGCGCACCACAGCGTCGGCGGCCCCTGCGGCAGCGGAGGCAGCAACAGGTCGCTCACCCGCTTCAAGTCGCCCAGGTCGAACCCGTGTTGTGCCGCGAGCCGGCCCACGGCCGCCAGCGCCGTGCGGGTGTAGGCGCCCGGCGCCCCGGCACCGCACCCGGGGTCGACCACCACACGCAGCGCGGCCGGGGCGCCGGCGGGGAAGGTCAGCGAAAACTCCACCGGTGTGTGATCGTCGGAGAGGCACGAGGGTGAGGGCGGCGGCTTGGCCAACGACCGCGCGGCGGCCGGCCCCAGCAGATCCCACAGCAACCGCTCATGCGCCTCCCGTTCGGCCCCCTTCACCCCGACCAGCTCGCACAACCGCCCCCACTGCCCGGCCGTGAACCCGCCCAGCCGGTCCGTGGCGCGCTCCGCGCCCGCCACCTCACCCGGCAGTTCCGTGCGCTGCCCCGCGTACGCGTTCATATGTCCTCCACCTCGGTCGTGTGCGCGTATTCATGGCGATCTCGGTGCCCGAAATCGATACGGCGCTGAATGCCGTTCGGGCAGCGGGCCCCAGCTGTGGGGCCGTTGCAGCGTTTGTAGCCGTGACCTCGTTGTTCACGATCGGTGGACTGGCACTGAACAAACGCATGGTGAACAATTCCGATGACTCGGGGGAGGTGTGTGCCGGTGGCGCGTGGAGAGCGTCCGCTGAACGCGGAGGGCGGACCGGTGGTGGAATTCGCCGCGCGATTGAGGAGGTTGCGGGAGCAGGCCGGCAGCCCCACCTACCGGGACCTCGCCCGTCGGGCGCACTACTCGATCGCGTCGCTCTCCGGAGCCGCGGCGGGCCGTCAACTCCCCACCCTGGCCGTCACCCTCGCCTACGTGCGTGCCTGCGGCGGTGACGAGCACGCATGGGAGGCGATGTGGCACAAGGCCGCGGCCGAGTGCGCCGCCGAGCACACCGAAACGACCCCCGAACGGAAAACCGACACCGCCCCCGCCCCCTATGTCGGGCTGACCTCTTTCCAGCAGTCCGACGCCGACTATTTCTTCGGCCGGGAGAAACTCACCGACGGGCTCGTCGAACACCTGAAGGAAAAGAGGCTCCTTGTTCTCTTCGGGGCCTCGGGTTCCGGGAAATCATCGGTACTCCGTGCCGGAGTCCTCCCCAGGTTTTCCACGGCGCCCGCCCTGGTTCTCACTCCCGGAGCGCGTCCTTTGGAGGAATGCGCGATCCAATTGGCGGCGCGCGCCCACCTCACCCCCGGACCGCTGCACGCGGAACTCCAGGCGGATTCACGCACACTGCACCGTGTCGTACGACAGATCCTCGTCAGCCCACAACAGACGGCACCGAACGCGACACCGGACCCGTCCGTCGAACTCCTCATCGTCGTCGACCAGTTCGAGGAGGTGTTCACCCTCTGCCGTGACACGGAGGAACGCGACGCCTTCGTGGCCGCGCTGCTGCACGCCGCGCGGACCCCCGACAGCCGCTGCCGGGTCGCGCTCGCCGTACGGTCGGACTTCTACACGCACTGCACCCGGCTCCCCGACCTCGTCGACGCCCTGTCCGACGCCCATGTCCCCGTCGCCCCGATGACCACCGACGAACTCCGGTCGGCCATCGTCCGGCCCGCGACCAAGGCCGGTCTGACCGTCGAGGGCGCCCTCCTCGCGGCCCTCACCGCCGACGCCCACGGCCGGCCCGGAGCGCTGCCCCTGCTCTCGCACGCACTCCTGGAGACCTGGCACCGGCGACGGGGCCACGCCCTCACGCTCGCCGGATTCAAGGAGGCGGGCGGTTTCGAGGGAGCCCTCGCCCAGACCGCCGAGACCTTCCACACCGACCTGAGCGATGCCCAACGACGGATCGCGCGAAGGCTCTTCCCCCGACTCGTCGCCCTGGGCGAGGGCACCGAGGACACCAAACGCCGGGTGCCGCGCCATGAACTCGACGACACCCCCGACACCGTGCACGTCCTCGAACAGGCCACCCGGGCCCGCCTGCTGACCGTCGACCGCGACCATGTCGAGATCACCCACGAGGCCCTGATCCGCTGCTGGCCACGCCTCGGCCGCTGGCTGAACGAGGACCGCGACCAACTGCGCCTGCACCGCGCCCTCACCGAGGCCACCACCGTCTGGGAATCCCTGGACCACGACCCCGACACCCTCTACCGGGGAGCACGTCTGGCCGCCGTACGCGATCTGCCGGGCGAGGCGCTGACCGCACGGGAGCGGGCCTTCCTCGACGCGGGCGAGGCGGCCGAACGGGCGGAGGCGTCCCGGGCCCGCCGCCGCGTCAGACGGCTACGGCGACTCGTCGCGACCCTCGTCGTCCTGCTGATCTGCGCCGTGACCGCCGTCGGCTTCGCCGTGCGCTCGGAGCGGATCGTCACCGCGCAGCGCAACCACGTCCTCGCGCTGAAGGCGGTCGAGAACTCGACGGCGCTACGGACGCGCGACCGCTCGCTCGCCATTCAACTCGCCCTGGCCGCACACCGGTTGGAATCAAACGAGACCACCCGCGACGCCGTGCTCAGCGCCCTGCCGCACACCCTCACCCGCGAGGTCCACGCCCTGGCCGTGACCTCCGACGGCCGTACCCTGGCCACCGCGCGCGACGACGGCGGCCTTCGGCTGTGGGACCTGACCGACCCCCGGCGCCCCGCCCCGCTGGGCGCCGTCGACGACCACCCCGACAGCGTCATCGCGCTGGCCTTCAGCCCACGGGCGGACACCCTGATCGCCGTGGGCCGGGACCGTGAACTCCGGCTCTGGAAGGTGACCGACCCCCGCAACCCGCGCCTGCTGTCGAGGAGTTCGACGCACCACACCGGCCTCGTCTACACACTCTCCGTGAGCCCGGACGGCCGTACCGTCGCGACCGGTAGCTACGACGACACCATCCGGCTGTGGAATGTGAGCGACCCGGCCCGCCCCCGCTTCCTGAAAGAACTGACCGGGCACGCGCACGACGTCAAACCGGTCGCCTTCAGCCCCGACGGCACCACGCTGGCCTCCGGTTCCAACGACCGAACCGTTCGCCTGTGGAACGTGACCGACCCGCTCCGCGCGTCCGCCGTCGCCGTGCTCAAGGGCCACGACAACTTCGTCGACTCCCTCGCCTACAGCCGGGACGGCCGTACTCTCCTGTCCGGCAGCGACGACCACTCGGCATTCCTGTGGGATGTGACCGATCCGCTCCACCACCGACGGCTGGGCCGGCTTGAGGGCCACACCGATGTGCTCATGTCCGTGGAGTTCACCCGCGACGGCCATGAGGCGGTCTCGGCTGGCCTGGACGGCACGGTACGTGTGTGGAGGACGACTGACCGTTCGCACCCTGTGGAGAAGGCCACTCTGACAGGCCTCTCAGGAGGGCTCGCGGAGGTACGCCCCCTCTCGGCGCCCGGCGCGATCGCGACACTGAGCAATGACCACACGGTCGAGATCTGGAACACCGACCCGTCCCGGGCACTCACCCACGCCTGCGCCCACGTCCGAGCCCCCATCAGCCGCGCCCAGTGGACCCGCCACTTCCCCGGCCTGGACTACCGCCCGCCCTGCGCCGACCACGACTGAGACGGGGGCCAGGACGGCCGCGAGCCCCCGGTCAGTTCCGCCCCACCCCCCGATACAGATCCAACTCCCCCTCCAACTCCACGGCGAGCACGGTCGCGTACGGATCGAGGTCCGCCTC
Source organism: Streptomyces sp. NPDC002643 (assembly GCF_053592555.1). Lineage (NCBI taxonomy): Bacteria > Bacillati > Actinomycetota > Actinomycetes > Kitasatosporales > Streptomycetaceae > Streptomyces > Streptomyces sp. NPDC002643. The sequence continues at coordinate 44,807 of NZ_JBSFVY010000045.1, read as the reverse complement.
CACGGGGGCGTCGATCCACGTCACCCCCGGTACGGCGTCCAGCCCACCCGTGACGTGATGCCCCAGCTCGGTGCCCGTGCCGAGGACCGTGACCCGCTTGACCTTGTTGCGCAGCCCCCGCACGGACACGGTCTCGCGCGGGGCGTCGAAGCACATCAGATACAGGGTGCGCCGATCGGCCGAGAGGGTGCTCGGCCCGTAGTGGTGCCCGGCGGGCAGCCCGGCGAGAGAGTCGTACACGGCGTCGGAGTGCCGCCCGATCCACGCGCCGAGCCCCTCCACGCGCTCGATCTGCTCCTCGGGGATCGTGCCGTCCTCGCGCGGCCCGGCGGCCAGCAGCAGATTGCCGCCCATGCCGATGGTCTCGGCGAAGTAGCGCACCAACTCCCGTACCGACTTGAAGTCGCGGTCGTGCGGGCGGTGGCTCCATGAGTCGTTGATGGTCAGGCACAACTCCCAGGGCCCGTCCGGGGCCCGCATCGGGGCGCCCTGTTCCGGCGTCGCGTAGTCGCCGTGACTCATCATGCGGCCGTTGAGGATGGTGTCCGGGGCGCGGGAGAGGATCAGCTCGGCGAGGTCGTCCATCCGCCACTGCTCCTCGGTGCGCTCCCACTCCCCGTCGAACCAGAGGATGTCGGGCCGGAACCGCTCGACCAGCTCCCGTACCTGCCCGTCGCGGTAGGCGAGGTAGCGCGCCCAGGCCTCCGGGTCCTGTTCACCGGGCCGGGCGTGGGAGTAGTCGTTGGGCGGGACGATGTGCGGGCCCGGGTGCCGTTCGCTCGCGTAGTCGGGGTGGTTCCAGTCGGAGTGGGAGTAGTACAGGCCGACCTTGAGGTCCCGGGCGCGCAGCGCGTCGACGAACCCGGTGACCAGGTCACGGCCGGCCGGGGTGTCCCGGACCACGTCGAGATTGCGGTGGTCGGTGTCCCACAGGGCGACACCGTCGTGGTGCTTGGTGGTGAGCACCGCGTACCGGGCGCCGACGCGGGCGAACAACTCGGCCCAGGCGTCCGGGTCGTAGTGCGAAGCGGTGAAGCCGTCGAACTGTTTCATGTACTGCTCGTGCGTCATCTCACCGGTGTAGAAGGACCAGGATTCGGCGGCCCCACCCACGGCGTAGACCCCGTAGTGGAGGAAGATGCCCAGCTTGGCGGCGGGAAACCAGGGTTGCATCGGCATACGGCCACGCTAGGCGGACCACCGCGACGCACGCGTGGGCGCCGGTCACCACTACTGGTCCATTCTCACCGCGGCCCGCACCCCGTGCGCGATCCCTTTACGTGACTGTCATGTCCCTGTAGCTTCCAGCTCTGCAAAGGCTTTCAGGAACTTTCCGGTTCCTCTTGCAGAGCAACTCCCCACTCCCCACCCCGCATGGGAGACCCTGTGAGACATTCACCCCCTTATCGGCCGAGACGCCCATGGGTGGCGTTCGTGGCGGCGACCGGGCTGCTCGGGGCCCTCGCGGGCCTACCGCGGTCCGGGTCCGACGTCATGGAAACGGTCGCCGACACCGCCAACACCGCGACCGTCTTCTACTACACGAAGACCAAGAACTGGGCCTCCACCTACCTCCACTACGCCCCCGACGGCGGCTCCTGGACCACCGTGCCCGGCGTCCAGATGGAGGCCGCCTGCACGGACTGGGTGAAGAAGACCGTCGACCTGGGCTCGGCCACGGGCCTCGCGGCCACCTTCAACAACGGCAGCGGCACCTGGGACAACAACGGCGGCGCCAACTACGCCCTCGGCACCGGCGACATCACCGTCAAGGACGGCGTGATCGCCCACAGCGACCCCTGCGCGGACACCACCCCGGCCGACGGCAACAAGGCCACCGTCTACTACTCGACCGCCACCACCGGCTGGACCACCGCCAACATCCACTACCAGCCCGCCGGTGGCTCCTGGACGACCGTCCCCGGTATCGGCATGGAGGCCGCCTGCACCGGCTGGTGGAAGAAGACCCTCGACATCGGCACGGCCACCTCCCTCAAGGCGGCCTTCAACAACGGCAACGGCGTCTGGGACAACAACAACTCCGCCGACTACACGATCCCCACCGGCACGACCACGGTGCAGGACCGCACGGTCACCCAGGACGCCACGGACCCCTGCGCCGCCGAGGCCCCCGACACCGAGGCCCCGACCGCCCCCACCGAGGTCACCGCCACCGCCACCAACACCTCGATCGTGGTGAGCTGGGAAGCCGCCACCGACGACAAGGGCGTCGCCAAGTACCAGGTCACCCGCACCGGCGGCACCAAGGGCACGACCGTCACGGACATCGGCTCAACGGTCCTCTCCGACGGGGGACTTGAGGAGAACACCGCCTACACGTACACGGTGAAGGCCGTCGACGCGGCCGGCAATGTCTCGCCCGCCTCCGCCGAGGCCACCGCCACGACCGGCGAGCAGGCCCCCGCCCCGTCCTCCGGCACCCCGCTGGGCACCGACCCTCGCAAGGACCCCATCTACTTCGTCCTCACCGCCCGCTTCTTCGACGGCGACGGCTCCAACAACCGGGGCGGCAGCCAGCACACCAAGTCCGGCAACGCCGCGAACGACGACCCCATGTTCCGGGGCGACTTCAAGGGTCTGGTAGACAAGTTCGACTACATCAAGGCCCTCGGTTTCTCGGCGGTCTGGATCACCCCGGTCGTGCTGAACCGCTCCGACTACGACTACCACGGCTATCACGGCTACGACTTCTACAAGGTCGACCCCCGCCTGGAATCCGCCGGCGCCTCCTACCAGGACCTGATCGACGCGGCCCACGCCAAGGGCATGAAGATCTACCAGGACGTCGTCTACAACCACAGCTCCCGCTGGGGCGCCAAGGGCCTGTTCACCCCGACCGTCTACGGCGTCCGCGACTCCCAGTGGAGCTGGTACTACGACGAGAAGAACGAGGGCTTCGAGTACGACGGCCTGACCGTCGAACCCAAGTCCGGGAAGTCGTACTACAACGGCGACCTGTGGTCCACCGCCGAGCCCACCGGCAACACCTGCGTCAACTGGGGCGTCCCCACCGGCGGCAAGAGCGCCGAGGGCTACACGCTCTACAACTGCCAGTGGCCCAGCCCCACATCGGGCATGTTCCCCAAGGCGTACTACCACCAGTGCTGGATCGGCAACTGGGAGGGCGAGGACGCCCGCTCCTGCTGGCTGCACGAGGACCTCGCCGACTTCGACACCGAGAACACGGCCGTGCAGAACTACCTCATCGGCGCCTACAACAAGTACATCGACATGGGCGTCGACGGCTTCCGCGTCGACACGGCCGTCCACATCCCCCGCGTCACCTGGAACCGCCGCTTCCTGCCCGCCATCCAGGAACGCGTCACCCAGAAGTTCGGTACGGAGGCGGCCCAGAACTTCTTCGTCTTCGGCGAGGTCGCGGCCTTCGTCAACGACAAGTGGAACCGGGGCTCGGTCAACCACTCGGCGCAGTTCTACACCTGGAAGGAACGCAAGGAGTACAGCGCCGACGACGAGGTGGCCGCCATCGAGCAGTTCGACTACGAGAACGGCCAGGGCACCGGCAACCAGCCGACATCCACGAACGCCTTCCTGAGCGGGAACAGCTACCACACGCTGGACCACAGCCGGTTCTCCGGCATGAACATCATCGACATGCGCATGCACATGAACTTCAGCGACGCGCAGAACGCCTTCGGCAACGGCAAGGACTCCGACGACAGCGTCAACGACGCCACCTACAACGTCGTCTACGTCGACAGCCACGACTACGGCCCCAACAAGTCCAGCAACCGCTACAGCGGCGGCACCGACGCCTGGGCCGAGAACATGTCCCTGATGTGGACCTTCCGGGGCATCCCGACGCTGTACTACGGCTCGGAGATCGAGTTCCAGAAGGGCCAGAAGATCGACTGCGGCCCGACCTGCCCGCTCGCGACCACGGGACGCGCGTACTACGGCGACCATCTCGCCGGTTCCGTCACCGCCTCGGACTTCTCCACGGTCGGCTCGGCGAGCGGCCAGGTGGCGACCACCCTCGACCAGCCCCTGGTCAAGCACCTCCAGCGGCTCAACCAGATCCGCCGGGCGATCCCCGCCCTCCAGATGGGCCAGTACTCCACCGAGGGCATCAGCGGCCAGATGGCCTTCAAACGCCGCTACACCAGCGGCTCCACGGACAGCTTCGCCCTGATCACGGTCACCGGCGACGCCACCTACACCGGCATCCCGAACGGCACCTACCGGGACGCCGTCACGGGCGACGTGAAGACCGTCACCAACGGCACGCTCAGCATCGGCGCCCCCGGCAAGGGCAACCTGCGGGTGTACGTACTGGACGGCCCCGGCAAGATCGGCGCCGACGGCCCCTACCTGAAGTAGGCGCCCGTACGTAGTACACGTGGGGCTCGGGCGCGCCCGAGCCCCACCGTCACTCCGCAGCCGTCAGATCCGGTCCGCCGCGATCAGCAGATAGTGGAAGCTGCCCTCCTTGTACGCCGTCAGGAACGCCTCCTCGATACCGGTGGCGACCTCCGACTGGGCACGCAGCTCCCAATAGGGGATCGTCGCCGGCGTCAGGTCGACGACGTTGATGGGGACCAGGCTGTGCGCGGCCATCGCCCGGAAGTACTCGCTGCGGGGGTGGATGTTGCAGGTGTAGTGCTCGTCGATCTTGCTGACGGCCTTGGAGCGCATGCCCATGACGTCGTTGGAGCAGCCGGTGACGCAGACATACCGGCCGCCGTACTCCAGCAGCCGGGAGAACTCCTCGTACAGCTCGAAGAGATCGACGTACATCGTGGTCTCGTTGGTCCAGATCGCGCGCCGCGAGCCGGTGGCGAAACCGGTGTCGAGCATATTGCGGAAGTGGAAGCGGACCTGGTCGGCGACTTTGCGCCGCGCCGCCTGCTCGTTGGCGAAGGCGACCTGCTGCTCGGAGATGCTCACCCCGTCGACATGGCAGCCGAAGCGGGCGTTGGCCATGATGCTGCTGCCGCCCCGGCCGGAACCGGCGTCGAGGAGGTGGTCGTCGGGCTTGATGGCGCCGAGGTGGTCGAGGAGGACGTCCGCCTGTGCGGTCTCCAGACGGTGCATCTCCTCGATCATGCGCTGTTCGCGGGTCTCGGCCGGGCCCTGGAGGACGGACGCGTCGTAGTCGCCGAGCCCGTAGTGATGGTGGTACAGGTCGTCGACCTCGCCGAGGCGGAGGTTGACGGCGTTCTTCTCGGCGTTCCAGTAGTCGGCGACGGACTTCTGGTACTCGGTGCGCAGAACGTTGTCCATGGCGGACATCTCCATGTCGGTGACAGGCATGGTTGAGCGAACTCCTCGTGGAGGTGGGGGGATTGAGGGGCAGTCAGGCGGCGTTCGTGGTGTAGCGGGCGCTGCTCGCGTGCCATTCGCGGCTGCCGCCGACCCAGGCCCAGGTGCTCGCGAAGAACCGGCGCAGCTCGGGGGAGCCGGTCGCGGCGAGGGCGGCGGCCTCGGCCTCGAAGGTGAGCATCAGCTCGTTGTGGAGGTCGACGGTGCGGTCCACCGCCTCCTCCAGTGAGCACTGGTCCTCGATCGCGATCAGCCGGGGAAGGCTGAAGTCGGTCGGGTCCTCCTTGCCCATGGAGTACAGATCGTTGACGATCACGGTCGCCGTCCCGGCCAGGGTGAACGCGCGCCGCACCCGAGGATCGGCGAACTCGGCCTGCGGCACCTCGTATCCGGCGATCGCGTCGACGAGCACCATGCACGGGATGAAGCTGTTCTCGTGCCGGTGCATCAGGAACTCCCAGACCGGCGGGGTCTGGCCCTTGGTGTGCCAGACGCCTTCCTGGTTGTAGGCGACGAACATGATGCCCAGCTCATGGCGGAGCCGGCGCACCTGGGTCGTCGTCGCGTACCGGGCGAGATTGTCGAGGCCGGAGCGCAGGGCGCGGCACACGGGGTCCGCCTGGACGGCCTCCTCCAACTGGGGTGCGTACGCCAGCGGAAGGTTGGCCTGGTCGATCACCGAGTGGGCGATCGCGAGGCGCTGCCCCAGCAGATCGTGCCGGGCCTCCTCCACCTCGCCGTCGACATAGTGGTCGTCGACGGCCCACTCCGACAGCGCGCACTTCGCCGCCGCCAGCAACCGGTCGGGATCGTCCGACTCGGGATGCGCCAGCATGATCAGCCGCCCGAAGTCGGCCTTGCGGATCTTGTCCAACTGCCCGGGATAGATCCCGATCTCGTCCGCCCACTCCACCAGCCGCTCGGTGACGGTCTCCCCGAGCGCCCGGTCGTCCCGCATCGCGGGCGGACAGTGCAGCCGCCGTACGAGCTTGTCGTCCGCGCGGGATTCCGTGTCGGCGGAGGAACCCCGGGCGGACCCGTCTGCCGTACGGATACGGGCACCCGCCGTGCCGAGCCCGGTCGGACCGGTGGGCAGGGTGGGCCCCGACGGCCGTACGGGAACGGGGCCGGACGCGGCCCCCGGCAGCCGTACGGGGGTGACCCGGGCCGGAGTCGTGTGGGGGAGCCCGGTGGTGTGGCCGGACGTTCCCTGGGTGAGCCCGGCGGTGCCGCCGGACATGGCTTCCGCGAGCCGTGCGGCTGATGTACCCAGGCCGTGCGGGGCCGGGAGGGACAGGGTGCGCCTCGACGGGGGCCGGGACACGGATCTGGACCCGACGGGCCGCAGTCGTGCCGATGCCGCCGGCTTCGCCGAGAGGAGCGCCTTGACCAGCCCCGCCACGTCATGACCCGCCTCGGGTGCCACGGCCCGGGAGATCAACGACATCGTCAGGACCCGTTCGTGCGGTGGACCTCGACGTTCTCCAGGACGCCCAGCGCGTCCGGGACCAGAACGGCCGCCGAGTAGTACGTGCTGACCAGGTAGGAGATGATCGCCTTCTCGTCGATGCCCATGAACCGGCAGTTCAGGCCCGGCTCCACCTCGTCCGGGATGCCCGTCTGGTGCAGGCCGATGACACCCTGGTCGTCCTCGCCGGTACGCATCGCGATGATCGACGAGGTGTTGGCGGCGGTCACCGGGATCTTGCCGCACGGCAGCAGCGGAACACCCCGCCACGCGGGCAGATGGTGGCCGTTCAGCTCGACCCCGCCGAAGTAGATGCCCCGCTTGTTGCACTCCCGGCCGAACGCGGCGATCGCGCGCGGGTGGGCGAACATCACCCGGGTCCCGCGCCGCATGCTCAGCAGCTCGTCCAGGTCGTCCGGGGTCGGCGGGCCGGAGTAGGTGGAGATCCGCTGGTCGAACTCGCAGTTGTTGAGCAGCCCGAAGTCCTTGTTGTTGACCAGCTCGTACTCCTGGCGCTCTCGCAGCGCCTCGATGGTCAGCCGCAGCTGCTGCTGGGTCTGGTTCATCGGCTCGTTGTAGAGATCGGCGACCCGGCTGTGTACCCGCAGCACGGTCTGCGCCACGCTCAACTCGTACTCGCGCGGCTTGAGTTCGTAGTCCGCGAAGGTGCCCTGCAGCATCTCCTCGCCGACGTGCCCCGAGGTGAGCGTGATGTCGGCCTCGCCGGAGCGGTTCATCCGCTGATGGCCGTTGGAGCTGATGGCCCGCACATGGGCGCGCAGCGCCTGATGCCGGTCGGCGACCGTCTTGTACGCCGTGAGCGGCAGCGCGAGGACCGTGGTGGCGGTCGCCGCGCGGGCGGTGAACTCCCACTTGCTTCCGGAGCCGGACAGGACCTGACCGCCGAAGGTGTCGCCGTCGGCCAGCAGCCCGGTGACCGTCTCGTCGCCGTACGGGCCCTCGCCGAGCTTCTCCACCTTGCCGTGCGCGATCAGATACACGTGGTCGGCCTTGCGGCCCTCGTGCACGATGACCTGACCGGGCTCGAACTCCTTCTGCGTGAACTTCTCGGCGAGCGCGCCCAGCACATCGTCGTCCGCGAAGCCGCGCAGCAGCGGCAGCTCGCCCAGCTCGGCCGGGACGACCTGCACCTTCGCGCCGGTCTTGATGAACGAGACCCGGCCGTCACCGAGGGTGTACGACAGCCGCCGGTTCACGCGGTAGGTGGCGCCCGGTACGTTCACCCAGGGCAGCATGCGGGTCAGCCAGCGGGAGCTGATGCCCTGCATCTGGGGTTCGGACTTGGTGGTGGTCGCGAGATTGCGGGCCGCCTCGGTACTGAGGCTGCTGAGCCGCTCCCGCTCGTCCGCGGCGGCACCGCCCGCGGTGGTCGTCGCTGTCTCAAGGGGCATGGGTGACCTCTTCTCAGGGTCTGAGGGGATTCAAAGAAGGCGCGACAGCTCTCGTTTCGTCACGCTCCGTATAGACCTATCGAAGATCCGTGACGGTCGGTAATTGATTGAGGGGGCGTGTGAGAGCGCGCCACACACAAAAGTGCCCCCCTCGCGCGCCCCCGGTGCTTCCCGTGTCCTCCGGGACCGCGTACGCAGGCATGTTCGTGTGGCGATCGGGTACGCGAGAGTGGTCGCGCCCGGGACGGACGGAGCCGGTGCCGGGCGACCCGTCCGCCACTACCCGGGATCACCCATGGACATACCCTCGAACGACCGCCTCGCGCCCCGGTCCGTCTCACCGGCCGAGCGGGCGCTGACCGCGCTGCTCCTCGACACCGGGGACCGGGCCGCGCTGGCCACCCTGGCCGGCAGCGATGTGCTGGTGCCGGTGCCGGACGACGCGGACGACGACGCCGCGAGCGACCCGACGACCGTGGCCCTGCCCGTCATGGAACAGCCAGGTGGCGTGCAGACCGTGCCCGTCTTCACCTCGGAACCGGCGATGGCCGCACTGCTCCCCTTCGTCGCCCGCTACCGCCTGGTCCCCCTCGGCGCCCTGGCCTCCCAGTGGCCCGACGACGACCTCTCCCTGGCCATCGACGCCGGCTCACCCCACGGCCTCACCCTCGCCGCCCACGACGTCGCCCCCCTGCTGGGCCGGTACGGGATCTGAAGGCTCGGGCCGGCCTCGGCTCTGTCACGGCTCAACCCTGGGGCGAGGCTCGTCCTGTGGTGGGCGCGGTCCTGTGGTGAGGCTCAGTCCTGGCGCAGCATCCGCGACAGGACGTCCCGCTGGAGCGGCAGGACCTCGGCATGCAGGGTGCGGCCCTTCTCGGTGAGCGCGACCCACACCCCGCGCCGGTCCTCCGCGCATACCGACCGCTCCACCAGGCCGTCCTTCTCCAGCCGGCCGATCAACCGGGACAGCGCGCTCTGGCTGAGATGCACCTTCTCGGCGATGTTCTGCACCCGGCACAGCTCACCGGTGTCCGCGGCGGCGGCCAGGCCCGAGGCGAGAACGTCGAGCACCTCGAAATCGCTGGCGCCCAGGCCGTGCGGATGCAGCGCCCGGTCGATCTCGCACATCGTGCGGGCGTGCACCGACAGGATGTCCCGCCACTGCTCCTCCAGCCGCGCACCGGCCGTGTTCGCTGCCATACCGGCACCGTAACAGAGGCCGGGACGGTCGTTGTTCGCTCAAATGGTGCGGGTGCATTCACATCGCGTTCACCGCGACTCCCGTGCTCAGGCAGGGCGCAGCCAGACCGTGGCGAGCGGCGGCAGGGTGAGGCGGATGCTCGCCGGGCGGCCGTCGCAGGGCTCGGGCTCGGCCCGCACCGGCCCGGGGGTGGTGACATCGCCGCCCCCGTACCGCCCGGCGTCCGTGTTGAGCGCTTCCCGCCAGACCGGAACGTCCTCCGGAACCCCCAGCCGATACCCCTCACGGACCACGGGGCTGAAGTTGGACACGGCCAGCAGCGCAGTCCCCTCGGCGTCGAGGCGCAGGAAGGCGAAGACATTGTCCTCGGCGGCGTCGCCCTTCACCCACTGGAAGCCCGCCGGATCACTGTCCCGCTGCCACAAGGAAGGAGCGTCGAGGTAGACCCGGTTGAGGTCGCGCACCAGCTCCCGTACGCCCCGGTGGTCCGCAGCCGCGCCGTACCCCTCGTCGAGCAGCCACCAGTCCGGGCCGTGCGGCTCCGACCACTCGCCGCCCTGGGCGAACTCCTGGCCCATGAAGAGGAGTTGCTTGCCGGGGTGGGCCCACATGAAGCCCAGGTAGGCACGGTGGTTCGCACGCCGCTGCCACCAGTCGCCCGGCATCTTCGACACCAGGGCCTGCTTCCCGTGTACCACCTCGTCGTGGGAGATCGGCAGGACGTAGTTCTCGCTGTACGCGTACACCATCGAGAACGTCATCTCGTTGTGGTGGTACTTGCGGTGCACCGGCTCGTGCTCGATATAGCCCAGCGAGTCGTGCATCCACCCCATGTTCCACTTCAGCCCGAACCCCAGGCCCCCGGAGTCGGTCGGCCGGGTCACCCCGTCCCAGGCCGTGGACTCCTCCGCGATGGTCACCACACCCGGTGCCCGCCGATACACGGTCGCGTTCATCTCCTGGAGGAAGGCGACGGCGTCCAGGTCCTCACGCCCGCCGAACACATTGGGAGCCCATTGCCCGGAGTCACGCGAGTAGTCGAGGTAGAGCATCGAGGCGACCGCGTCCACCCGCAGCCCGTCGACATGGAACTCCTCGCACCAGTACACGGCGTTCGCCACCAGGAAGTTGCGCACCTCCGTACGCCCGAAGTCGAACTCCAGCGTCCCCCAGTCCGGATGCTCGGCCCGCCGCGTGTCCCCCGGCTCGTACAGGGCGTCCCCGTCGAACCGGGCCAACGCCCAGTCGTCCTTGGGGAAATGCGCGGGAACCCAGTCCAGGATCACCCCGATACCGGCCCGGTGGAGGGCGTCGATCAGATACCTGAGGTCGTCGGGGGAGCCGAGGCGGGCCGTCGGCGCGTAGAAGCCGGTGATCTGGTAGCCCCAGGAACCGCTGAACGGATGCTGTGCCAGCGGCATGAACTCGACGTGGGTGAAGCCGAGGTCCGCGACATACGCGGGCAGCACCTCGGCCAGCTGACGATACGTCAACCCCGATCGCCATGACGGCAGATGGACCTCGTAGACGGAGAACGGCGCCTGGTGGACGGTGACCGCGCCCCGCCTGGCCATCCACTCCCCGTCGCCCCACTCGTAGTGCGACGCCGACACCACGGACGCCGTCGCCGGCGGCACCTCCGCGCGGCGGGCCATCGGATCGGCCTTCAGGAAGCGGTGACCGTGACGGGAGGTGATCTCGAACTTGTACGCGACCCCCTCGCCCACCCCCGGCAGGAACAGCTCCCACACCCCGGACGAGCCCAACGACCGCATCGGGAACGCCGTACCGTCCCAGCACCCGAAGTCCCCGACGACCCGCACGCCCCGCGCATTCGGCGCCCACACCGTGAAACGGGTACCGGCGACCCCCTGATGCGTCATCGGCTCGGCACCGAGCGCCTTCCACAACTGCTCGTGGCGCCCCTCGGAGACGAGGTGGAGATCGAACTCGCCGAGCGAGGGCAGGAAACGGTACGGGTCGTGGACCTCGTGATCGGCGTCCTCGTACGAGACGAGCAGCGTGTACTCGGGGACCTCGTCCAGCCCGGGCAGCACACCCGAGAAGAGACCGTCGCCGTCCGAGGAGAGATACGTCTGCCTGCCGTCGACCACCACCCGTACGGCGTGGGCGTACGGCCGCAGGGCGCGGATCACCACCCCGCCCGGCACCGGATGGGCGCCCAGCAGCGAGTGCGGGTCGTGGTGGGCGCCGGACAGCAGACGGGCGCGGTCGTCCGGGGGCAGGGGCGGGGCGGTCGCGCTGGAGTCCCGGGGCAGGACGGGCGGGCCGCCGGCCTCGGGGGGAGTGGTGTCGCGCAGGGCCACGGCTTCAGGCTCCTCTCACGGCGAGACGCTCGATCGCCGCCATCGGTACGGGCAGCCAGTCGGGGCGGTGCCGGGCCTCGTACAGCACCTCGTACACGGCCCGGTCCGTCTCGTACGCCCGCAGCAGTCCGTGCTTCTCGCGCGGGTCCCAGTCGGCGCGGGCGGCGTACCCGGCGCAGTAGGCCTCGCGGCAGCGGCGGGCCCACTCCGGGCGCCAGGGGCGGCCGGAGTGGGCCGCGTAGTCGAAGGACCGCAGCATCATCGCGATGTCCCGCACCGGGGACTGGGCGCCGCACCGCTCGGCGAGCGGACGCGACGGCTCGCCCTCGAAGTCGATGACGAACCAGTCCCGCCCGGCCCGCAGCACCTGACCCAGATGCAGATCACCGTGGACGCGCTGCGCGGGCGGCCCCACCTCGCAGGAGAGCAGCGCGCGGAAGGCGGTGCGCAGCCCGGGGACGTACGGCCGCAAGCCCGGCACGGCACGGGCGGCGGCGTCCAGGCGCTCGGTCATCGCGGCGGCGGTGCGGGCGTTCTCGTCCTGCGCCCCGGTGGGAAACGCCGAGGCCAGCGCGAGATGCACCTCCGCCGTGGCCCGCCCCAGCTCACGGGCCTCGGCGGTGAAGCCGTGCCCGGAGGCGAGCGCGCCGAGCGCCAGCGTCCAGCCGTCGGAGGCGTCCGGCAGAAACGGCTGCAGCACACCCAGCGTCGCCGCGAACGGGAACGTCGTACGGAACCAGGCCACGGGAGCGGGCACCCGACCGCAGCCCTGCCCGGCCAGCGCGCCCGGCACCTCCAGATCCGGATTGACACCGGGCTGGATGCGCCGGAACACCTTCAGGATGAACGCGTCGCCGTACACGAGCGAGGAGTTGGACTGTTCGGCGTCCAGCAGACGTGGCGCGAGCCCGGCGGGGACGCGTACGGACGGGTCGGCGTCGAAGCGCAGGGGGCCGGCCGTGCCCGGGTGCCGCAGTCGTTCCAGCAGCAGGTGGGCCGACCGGGGGTCGTACAGCGCGTCGTACACCGTGAGCCCGGCCAGCGGACCCTCGTGCGCCAGACCGATGAGGGCCCGGCCGAGACGCGGCGCCGGGTGTTCGCTCACGCCGAGCAGCAATTGGTAGCAGTCACCGGACAGGGGCGCGGCGCCGCCGGGGGCGGGCACCCCGTAGTGCTGGGTGTGGTTCGGGTGCCCGGTGTGCACGAGCAGGTGCAGACAGCCCGGGTACAGCTCCGTCATGGAGAGCAGGGCCACGTCCGTGACGGGCCGGTCCTTGCCTGCGAACCAGCGCTGCCTCGGCAGCCACTCGCGCAGCAACCCCGCGAGCGAGGTCATCGGATCGGCGGCGAGCGTGTCGCCGCTCGGCCGGAGCAATGCGGTCTTCGACATGGTGACGCGTCCTTTCGCCGGCCCGCGCTTCAACGCCGTCGGGCAGCGCGGGAGAGGACTCGGGAGAGCCGGAACCAGTAGAAGCCGTGGCCCGCGAGGGTGAGGAGATAGGGCAGTTCACCGATGGCGGGGAAGCGGACTCCGCCGATGAGTTCGACGGGATGACGCCCTTCGTAGGCACGCAGGTCGAGTTCGGTGGGCTGGGGGAACCGGGAGAAGTTGTGGACGCACAGCACCAGGTCGTCCCCGCTCTCCTCCGTCGAGGGCGCCTCACGGAGATAGGCCAGCACGGCCGGATTGGACGACTGCAGTTCGGTGTAACTGCCGAGGCCGAAGGCGGGGTTCTGCTTACGGATCTCGATCATGCGCCGGGTCCAGTGCAGCAGCGACGACGGCGAGGACATGGACGCCTCGACATTCGTGACCTGGTAGCCGTAGACCGGGTCCATGATGGTCGGCAGATAGAGCCGCCCGGGATCGCAGGTGGAGAATCCGGCGTTGCGGTCCGGGGTCCACTGCATGGGGGTGCGTACGGCGTCCCGGTCGCCGAGCCAGATGTTGTCGCCCATGCCGATCTCGTCGCCGTAGTAGAGGATCGGCGAGCCCGGGAGCGACAGCAGGAGTGCGGTGAACAGTTCGATCTGATTGCGGTCGTTGTCCAGGAGGGGTGCGAGGCGTCGGCGGATGCCGATGTTGGCGCGCATACGCGGGTCTTTCGCGTATTCCGCGTACATGTAGTCGCGTTCTTCGTCCGTGACCATTTCGAGGGTGAGTTCGTCGTGGTTGCGGAGGAAGATGCCCCACTGGCAGCTGGACGGGATCGAGGGGGTCTTGGCGAGGATTTCCGAGACCGGGTGGCGGGATTCACGGCGTACCGCCATGAAGATCCTCGGCATGACGGGGAAGTGGAACGCCATATGGCATTCGTCGCCGCCCTTGGAGAAATCACCGAAGTAGTCGACCACGTCCTCCGGCCACTGATTGGCCTCCGCGAGGATCACCGTGTCCGGATACAGTGCGTCGATCTCCTTCCGCACCCGCTTCAGGAAGTCATGGGTGGCGGGCAGGTTTTCGCAGTCGGTGCCCTCCTGTTGGTACAGATAGGGCACGGCGTCGAGGCGGAACCCGTCGATGCCCAGGTCCAGCCAGAAACGGAGGGCGGCCAGCATCTCCTCCTGGACGGCCGGATTCTCGTAGTTGAGGTCCGGCTGATGGGAGAAGAAGCGGTGCCAGTAGTACTGCTTGCGGACCGGGTCGTACGTCCAGTTGGAGACCTCGGTGTCGATGAAGATGATCCGGGCGTCCTGGAACTGCTTGTCGTCGTCGGCCCAGACGTAGTAGTCGCCGTAAGGCCCCTCGGGGTTGCTCCTCGACTCCTGGAACCAGGGGTGCTGGTCGCTGGTGTGGTTCATGACGAAGTCGATGATGACGCGCATTCCGCGCTGGTGGGCGGCGTCGACGAATTCCACGAAGTCGGCGAGGTCACCGAATTCGGGGAGTACGGCGGTGTAGTCGGAGACGTCGTAACCGCCGTCCCGCAGCGGGGATTTGAAGAAGGGCGGCAGCCAGATGCAGTCGATGCCCAGCCATTGCAGATAGTCGAGTTTGGCGGTGAGGCCCTTGAGGTCGCCGATGCCGTCGCCGTCGCTGTCCTGGAAGGAGCGGACCAGGACTTCGTAGAAGACGGCGCGCTTGAACCAGTCCGGGTCCCGGTCCTTCTGCGGAGTGTCCTGGAACGTGTCCGGAATGGGCTTGTTCATGATCATCGCGTTCCTGACCCTCCGCTCCGCGCCGAGGAGGCCGCGTCCTCGGTGGCGAACTCGACATGGAAGAGATGTGCCGGTGCCCGCCCGGGGTCCAGACGCACGTAGTTCGTCCTTCCCCAGCGATAGGTCTCACCCGTCAACAAGTCGTGCACTGGCACGTTCTCGTCCACACCGAGGCCGAGTTCCGCCATGTCGAGCCGGACCGTGGCCTCCTGGGCGTGATGGGGGTCGAGGTTCACGACCATCAGCATCGCGTCCGAGCCCGCGCGCTTGCTGTACGCCATCACCGCGTCGTTGTCGGTGTGATGGAAACGCAGATTCCGCAGTCGGCGCAGGGCGGGGTGGCTTCGCCGGATCGCGTTGAGCCTGGTGATGAGGGGGGTGATGGTGCGGCCGTCGTGTTCGGCGGTTTCCCAGTCGCGGGGCTTGAGTTGGTATTTCTCGGAGTCGAGGTATTCCTCGCTGCCGGGTTTGAGGGGGGTGTTCTCGCAGAGTTCGTAGCCGGAGTAGATGCCCCAGGTGGGGGAGAGGGTGGCGGCGAGGACGGCGCGGAGTTCGAAGGCGGGGCGTCCGCCGTGCTGGAGGAACTCGTGGAGGATGTCGGGGGTGTTGGCGAAGAGGTTCGGCCGCATGTACGCCGCTGCCTCGCCGGCGAGTTCGGTGGCGTACTCGGTGAGTTCCTGTTTCGTGTTGCGCCAGGTGAAGTAGGTGTAGGACTGCTGGAAGCCGGTCGCGCCGAGGGTGTGCATCATCGCGGGGCGGGTGAAGGCCTCGGCGAGGAAGATGACGTCGGGGTCGGTGCGGTTGATGTCCGCGATGACCTTCTCCCAGAACACGACGGGTTTGGTGTGGGGGTTGTCGACGCGGAAGACGCGGACCCCGTGGTCCATCCAGTGCCGCAGGACGCGCAGGGTCTCGGCGATGAGGCCGGGCATGTCGGCGTCGAAGGCGATGGGGTAGATGTCCTGGTACTTCTTCGGCGGGTTCTCGGCGTAGGCGATGGTGCCGTCGGGGCGGTGGTGGAACCACTCGGGGTGCTTCTCCACCCAGGGGTGGTCCGGGCTGCACTGGAGGGCGAAGTCGAGGGCCACCTCAAGGCCCAGCTCGCGTGCCCGGTCGACGAAGTGGTCGAAGTCGTCGAGGGTGCCCAGGCCCGGGTGGACGGTGTCGTGGCCGCCTTCGGGGGAGCCGATGGCCCAGGGGACGCCGACGTCGTCGGGGGTGGGGGAGAGGGTGTTGTTGCGGCCTTTGCGGTGGGTGGTGCCGATGGGGTGGACGGGGGGGAGGTAGATGACGTCGAAGCCCATGGCGGCGATGGCGGGCAGGCGGCGGGCGGCGGTTCGGAAGGTGCCGTGGGGCTGCTCGGGGGTGCCCTCGGAACGGGGGAAGAACTCGTACCAGGAGCCGAACAGGGCCCGTTCGCGCTCGACCAGCAGGGGCAGCGGGTCGGAGGAGGTGACCAGCTCCCGTAGGGGGTGGCGGGCCAGGACCTCGTCCACCTCCGGGGCCAGAGCCGCGACCAGGCGCTCGGTGACCGGGACGCTGTCGTCGCGCAGCCGCTTCACGGCGGTCAGCAGAGCGGCACGCCCGGGGCCCTCCGGGACTCCGGCCGAGGCCCGCTCGTACAGTTCGGCGCCCTCCTCCAGGACGAGTCCGCAGTCGATGCCGGCCGGGATCTTGATACGGGCCGTGCGTCGCCAGGTGGCGATGGGGTCGCTCCAGGCCTCCACCCGATAGGTCCAGCGGCCCTCGGCGGTCGGGGTGACCCAGGCGCCCCAGCGGTCGGTGCCGGGGGCGAGTTCCCGCATCGGGGTCCACGGGGCCGGGCGGCCCTCCGGGTCCTTCAGGACGGCGTTCGCGGCGACGATGCCGGGGCCCTCACGGAACAGCGTGGCGGTGACCTCGAAGGACTCGCCCACGACCGCCTTCACGGGACGCCTTCCGCACTCCACGAGCGGATGGACATCCCTGATGGGGATACGACCGATGGCCGGGGTCCGGCTCATGGGACTCACCTCCGCCGTGTGGGGGAATCGGATCGGCCTTGCGCCGAACGGGTTGCTGAACGATGCGCCGAACGCGCCCTACTGCTCCGCCGCCGGACGCCGCCCGGACGGCCGGCCACGCCGGGCGGCACGACTCCGACCGGCCTTGCCGACCTTGCCGGACCTGGCCGGCTTGACGGTCTTCGCGGGCTTGACGGGCTTGCTGGGCTTCTCCTGGCGGTACAGGGCGGTCTCTTCCTGCTGATGGGCGAAGAGACTCGTCTGGAGGTAGCGCTCGGCGGCGGCCACGGCCTCGCGCGCACAACGTTTGCCCATGAGCACACAGAGCGTGTAGCCCGAGTCCTCGAACCGGTCCCGTGCCGCGGGGTCGGTGGGGGAAGCGAGCATCACGCGTTCCCACATGCGGTAGCGCCGCAGATGTCTCGCCACCTCGTTCTTGGTGGGCAGCAACATGTGCTGTCACCTCCCGGCACTCTCGGCGGAGCACGCTTCCCGGGGGAGGTCGTGCACTGAGCGGCACCGACGCCCGAGGAGCCGATGCCCTCACTCATGGTGCACGGGGGACGACCCAGCGTCTTGTTGGATCTTCAACCACCTCTGGAGTCGCTCGTGTTGCACGAATGGCGTAGCGCTCCCACGCTTGGAGCTGACTCAGAAGTGATCGGTGCTCACGCTTTGTATCTGAGTTCCGTCCACGAGGACGAGTGAGAGGCGGGAGCTACGCCGGTGAGGAGCCAACGACGATGAAGACCGCAGTGCCCAGCTACTACCACCTCGACGTCGAGGTCAGCCCGGAGCGGGTCGGACAGGTCAGTCGCATCCTGGCCGCACACCTGAGGTTCTGGGATCTGGAGACCCTCGTCGAGCCCGTCTGCCACAGCGCCGAGTTGCTGCTCCGCGCGATCGACGAGCACGCGTCGGACAAGCGCACCTCGATCGAGATGTGGTGGAACGGCCAGCACCTCATCGCCGCCGTCGGCGAGAACGACCGCGAGCTGCGCCCGGACCGCGAACTGCGGCCGTGCCTCACCCGGATCGCCGCGCTCAGCGACGGCTGGGGCGCCTGCGCCACCGACACCGGAAGCACGGTCATCTGGTTTACCCAGCGGGCACCGATCGACGAGCGGGTCCCCCGGGTGCCGACGGCACCGGAGCCGAGCCTGCGCGCGGTGCTCCGGGTGCCGCGCGAGGTACCGGTCGCCGCCCTCGCCGCCCCCTCGGCCGACGCGCCGCCCCTGATCCCGGTCAAGGTGTCGATCGTGCCGCCGGCCGGGACGGTGACGGTGGCCCTGCCCCCGCCCGACACGGTGGCCGAGACGGTGTCCGTGGCATCTGCCGAGGCGTCGGCCGCGTACGAAGACACGCGGTGACCGTGGCGCGGAACAGGAAGAGGGTGCCCGTCTGGAGCGGGCACCCTTACCCGCTGGGGGCGTCCTTCGACGGCACGGGCACCAACTTCGCGCTGTTCAGCGAGGTCGCCGAGCGCGTCGACCTCGTCCTCGTCGACGACGCCGGCCGCCATCGCTCCGTCCCGCTGACCGAGGTCGACGGCTTCGTCTGGCACGGCCACCTCCCCGGCATCGGCCCCGGCCAGCGCTACGGCTACCGGGTGCACGGCCCCTGGGACCCGGCCGCCGGCCACCGCTGCGACCCGGCGAAACTCCTCCTCGACCCGTACACCCGGGCCGTGGACGGGCAGGTCGACAACCATCGCTCGCTCTACGAACCCGGCGCCGACAGCGCCGGGCACACCATGCTCGGTGTGGTCACCGACCCCTCCTTCGACTGGGGAGACGACCGCCCGCCCTCACGCCCGTACGCCGACACCGTCGTCTACGAGGCCCACGTCCGAGGCCTCACCCGCACCCACCCCGACGTGCCCCCCGAACTCCGCGGCACCTACGCCGGACTGGCGCACCCGGCGATCATCGACCACCTCACCTCGCTCGGCGTGACCGCGATCGAGTTGATGCCGGTCCACCAGTACGTGCAGGACGGCGTCCTGATCGACCGGGGCCTCTCCAACTACTGGGGCTACAACACCCTCGGCTTCTTCGCGCCGCACAACTCCTACGCCGCCCACGGCACCCGGGGCCAGCAGGTCATCGAGTTCAAGTCCATGGTCAAGGCGCTGCACGCGGCCGGGCTCGAAGTGATCCTCGACGTGGTCTACAACCACACCGCCGAGGGCAACGAGAAGGGCCCCACCCTCTCCTTCCGTGGCATCGACAACGCCTCGTACTACCGTCTGGTGGACGGTGACTGGGCCCACTACTACGACACCACCGGCACCGGCAACAGCCTGCTGATGCGGCACCCCTACGTGCTCCAGCTGATCATGGACTCGCTCAGGTACTGGGTCACCGAGATGCGGGTGGACGGCTTCCGCTTCGACCTCGCCGCCACGCTGGCCCGGCAGTTCCACGAGGTGGACCGGCTCTCGGCATTCTTCGACCTCATCCAGCAGGACCCGGTGATCAGCCGCGTCAAGCTGATCGCCGAACCGTGGGACGTCGGCGAGGGCGGCTACCAGGTGGGCAACTTCCCGCCGCTGTGGTCGGAGTGGAACGGCAAGTACCGCGACGCCGTACGGGACTTCTGGCGCGCGGAGCCGGGCAGCCTCGGCGAGTTCGCCTCCCGCCTCACCGGCTCCGCCGACCTGTACGAGCACAGCAGACGCCGACCGCGCGCCAGCGTCAACTTCGTGACCGCGCACGACGGTTTCACCCTGCGCGACCTCGTCTCCTACGACGACAAGCACAACGAGGCCAACGGAGAGGACAACCGGGACGGCGAGAGCGTCAACCGCTCCTGGAACTGCGGTGCCGAGGGCCCGACACACGATCCCCGCGTCCGTACGCTCCGCGCCCGCCAGCAACGCAACCTCCTCGCCACCCTGCTGCTCTCCCAGGGCATCCCCATGCTGAGCCACGGCGACGAGTCCGGCCGCACCCAGCGCGGCAACAACAACGCCTACTGCCAGGACAACGAGGTCTCCTGGATCGACTGGCGGCTCGACGAGGAACGGCGGGCCCTGCTGGACTTCACCCGCCGCCTCATCGCCCTGCGCGCCGTCCACCCGGTCCTCAGGCGCCGACGCTTCTTCCACGGCGAGACGGCGACCCACGCCGGCCGGCCGCTGCCCGACCTGGTCTGGCTGCGGCCGGACGCCCACAGGATGACCGACGCCGACTGGGAGCGCGCCGACGCCCACTCCGTCGCCGTCTTCCTCAACGGCGACGCCATCGCCGAACCCGACCCCCACGGCCGCCCCGTCGTCGACGACTCCTTCCTCCTCCTGCTGAACAGCCACTGGCAACCGACGCCCTTCCGCCTCCCCGGCAGGGCGTACGGCGAGCGCTGGACGGTACGGATCGACACCGCCGACGACCCGGACGCCGACCCCGACGAGTCGGAGTACAAGGCGGGTGCGGAAGTGACCGTGGAGGCCCGCGCGCTGGTGCTGCTGTCACGGCCGCCCAGGGGCGGGTGAACGGCGGGGCGGGCGTGGGCGGTTGTGCGGTTCGAAGGGGAGCCGAACGGGGACCAACCCTGTACCGCCGTCCTCCCCGTGCGCGGAGTGGGCCACGCCCCTCCCGGGGACGCCGGCGCGAGGGGGTTCCCATGGTCAGATACGTCCACCACCAGCTGGTCACGGCCGCCGAAGCGGCGTTCGCCCTGGCGGTCACCGTGAGTGTCGTCCACGTGATACGCGATGCCCCGCAGCTCGCCGCCGGCGTCTGGAAGACGGGCGCGGTCCTGGTCGCGTTCCTGACGGTGTGCGGGGTGCTGTCCTGTTCCATCGACCACGAGGGCAGCGAGAGACGCGACTTCGAGACCGCCCTCCCGCTGACGGAGCAGGACCCGGCACTGCCCACGCCGCGGGAGTCCCTCCGCCGCGCCTTCAGCGTCCTGTGGTTCTGTTCCGTCGCGCTCCCGTCGCTGACCGTCGCCCTGCTGTGGGAACCGCTGTTCGCCTTCTGGCCGCTGGCGCTCGTGCCGGACCGGATCGTCAAAGCGCTGTGCGCCGCTCGCTGGGAGCGACGCCATGGGCTGGTGCTGTGGCGCGGCCAGGTCGCCGGCCGGCCGCTGGGGGAGAAGCAGGCCCTGTACTCCTCCCCGCGACCGTCGGACGGCTCAGTGCTCGCCGCGTGAGGTGATTGTGAACTGGGCGCCGTCCGGGTCGCGCAAAACCGCCTCCTCCGGGGTCTGGGAGAGCAGGGTGCCGCCATGGTGCTGGGCTGTCTCGGCGCAGGCCGCGACGTCCGAGACCGAGAAGTGGATCTGCCAGTGGGGGCGGATCGTGGGGTCCGGGGCCGCCTCCAGCGCCCCGGAGCTGATCCGGGCCACCACCTCGCCCTGGCTGCGCAGCACGACCTCGTGCTCCTCGTAGCGCACCTGGCAGCAGCCGGGCTTGTCCGAGGCCCACTCCAGGACCTCGCCGTAGAAGATCGCGGCGTCGAAGGCGTCCCGGGTGTGCAGCCGGATGAAGGCGGGGGCCGCCTTGCGCCAGGTCTCCCAGTCGGTGAACAGCTCGCCCTCCCAGATCCCGAAGGAGGCCCCGTGGCGGTCCGCCAGCAGCGCCGCCCGGCCGGGAGGGAAGGAGAGCGGGCCGACGGCGACCGTGCCGCCGCGCTCCCTGGCCCGGGCCGCCGCCGCGTCCGCGTCGGTCACGGCGAAGTACGGCGTCCAGGCGACCGCCATCTGCCACATCGCCGCCACCCCGGCGACCCCCGCGACCGGCACCCCGTCGGCCAGCGCGATCCGGAAGTGGTCGCCGAGCCTGGCCGACCGCCAGCGCCAGCCGAGCACCGCCGAGTAGAAGTTCTCCGTGGCCGGTACGTCCCGGCTGGTCAGGCTCACCCAGCAGGGGGCGCCGAACACGGAATGGGTGGAGACGACATTCTCGGCGCTCGTCGCGCTCTCGGATTCCCTGTGGTCGTTCATGACAGTCGCGTCCTGGTCTCGTCCGTCGGCACACACCGGCCGCAGTCCAGTGTCCAACCGAATCCGCGACCGGTGCCCGCCGAGTACCCCCACGCGACCCACCCACCCCGGTGCCGCCCTGCCTCGCGTACACGACCGGGACGACCGTTCGAGTGATGGCGGGCCGCCCGGTGGGATTACACCGGGCGGCCCGCCCGCGCGTCAGAGCCGTTCGAGGACGGCCTCCAGCTGCTTCACCTCGGCGGACTGGGCGGCGACGATGTCGTCGGCCATCTTCTTGGCGTCGGCGTTCTCGCCGTCCTTCTGCTCGTCCTTCGCCGTGGCGATGGCGCCCTCGTGGTGCTCGATCATCATCTGGGCGAACATCTTGTCGAACTCGGTGCCCTTCATGGCCTTCAGCTCGGTCATGTCCGCGTCGGACATCATCCCGTCGTCCCCGTGGTCCATGCCCGGCATGGAGTCGGCGGACGTCGGCCGGTCCCAGGACCTCAACCAGCCCGTCATCGTCTCGATCTCCGGGTCCTGGGCCTGTTCGACCTTGGCGGCGAGATCCTTGACCTCGGAGTCGGAGGCCCGCCCGTCGGCGAGCCGCGCCATCTCCAGGGCCTGCTCGTGGTGCGGGATCATCATCTGCGCGAACGCGACGTCCGCGTCGTTGAAGTCGGCGCTCTGCGCGCCGGCGTCGTCGCCACCGCCACCGCACGCGGTGAGCAGGAGGGCCGCGACGGCCAGGGCGGTCACGGCCGGCATACGGCGCGGGAAACGTGCGTAGGAAGACATGGTGCGTTCACCTCGTACTGCTGGTTCTCGGATGTTTTCGGGCGTACGTCGTCGCCGTGGCGTGCGCAGGGATGCGCGGCCACGGGAGGGCGTACGGCCTACAGCCGCAGAACCGAGAGGCGAGCGAGATCGGGTGGTCTCAGCGGGGGCGGATCGGGGCGCAGGCCCACCGGCTTCCGCGAGAGAAGGGCCGCGGTCGGGTCGGTGCGACGCGCGAGAGCGGCCCGGACCAGCGCGGAGAGCACCCACACGGCGAGCAGCACGGCCACGCACAGCGACGTCATGTCCATGGGCAGGGCGGGCCGGTCGGAGGAGACCATGACGTCGGCCCGGTGGCCGAGGGTCGCAGACACCTCGACCGGGATGTCCTGCGACGTGGTCATCGCCGCGTGTGTGCTGCTCGCGGCCCCGGAGTGCTCCTCCGGGTGCCCGACCGTGTGCATCACAAAGACACCGAGCGCGAGCACGACGACGAGCAGCAGATGCCCGAGGGCACCTCCTGCTCGTACGGTACGGCTCACACTCACGGCCGGGCTGATCCTCCACAGACACGGAACAGGCACGGAAGGAAGCTGTGAAGCTTCTTTGCGGCGATACTACGCGGGATAGTACGCGGCCGGTGCCGTGGGGTGTTCAGCGGCTGGTCCCGTGGGGTGTTCAATCGCCGGGCCCGCCGCCGTTCACGTCGACTCCCGCCGTACCAGCTCGGTCGGCAGGATCACCGCCGCCGGGTCCTCGCCGCCGATCTGGGCCAGCAGGACGCGGACCATCTCGTTGCTGATGCGGTCGTAGGGCTGGCGGATGGTGGTGAGGGCCGGGGTGGACTCGACGGCGGCGGTGGAGTCGTCGAAGCCGCCGAGGGAGATGTCCTCGGGGACCCGGCGCCCCGCCCGGCGCAGTGCGGCGAGGGCGCCCTGGGCCATCAGGTCGGACGCCACGAACACCGCGTCCATGTCCGGGGCCTGCGCCAGCAGCCGCTCGGTGCCCGCCTCCCCGCTGGCCCGGCTGTAGTCGCCGGAGACGATGAGTCGCTCGTCGACCCCGATACCGGCGTCGGTGAGCACCTCCTTGTACCCGGCGAGGCGGTCGACACCGCCGGGGGAGTCCAGCGGACCGGTGACGACACCGATACGGCGGCGGCCCAGCGCCAGCAGATGGCGCACCATGTCACGGGCGCCGTCGCGGTCGTCGGCGGCCACATAGCTCACCTTGGAACCGAGCCCCATGGGCTTGCCGCACTGCACGAGGGGGACCCCCGCCTCGCGCAGTTCCTCGGCCACCGGGTCGGCCGAGTGGCCGGACACCAGCAGGACGCCGTCCACGTGCCCGGCGGTGATGTACCGCGTTATCCGGCGCCGTTCGTCCTCCGTACCCGCGAGCATCAGCAGCAGCGGGATGTCGTGCGCGGCCAGTGCCTGGGTGCAGCACCGCAGCAGGACATTGAAGTTGGGGTCCTCGAACAGCTTCTCCTGAGGCTCCGTCAGCAGGAAGCCGATGGAGTCCGACCGCCCGGTGATCAGTGATCGCGCGTGCCGGTTCACGACGTAACCGGTCTTGCGGATCGCGGCGTTGACGGCTTCCGCAGCCGTGGGGCTGACGTAGTGCCCGCCGTTGAGCACGCGCGAGACGGTGCCTCGGGAGACCCCGGCCTCGCGGGCCACGTCGTGGATCGTGGGCGGCTTGCGCCGGCCCCCCGTGTTGCTCATGGTCATGACTTTACGGCTCCGGAGAGCAGGTCGAGGCTCCAGAAGCGCTGGATGGCGAGGAAGAGAGCGATCAGCGGGATCACCGCCAGCATCGCTCCGGTGATCACCAGGGTGTAGAGCGCCGGCTGGCTGTTGCCCTGTTCGAGCAGGGTGAACAGGCCGAGGGTGATCGGGAACTTCTCGTCGTCGGCCAACATGATGTACGGCAACAGGAAGTTGTTCCACAC
Source organism: Streptomyces sp. NPDC002643 (assembly GCF_053592555.1). NCBI lineage: Bacteria > Bacillati > Actinomycetota > Actinomycetes > Kitasatosporales > Streptomycetaceae > Streptomyces > Streptomyces sp. NPDC002643. Next base: position 20,273 of record NZ_JBSFVY010000045.1, on the reverse strand, counting down.
GGCGACGAACTGGAACAGGAAGACGGTCACCAGACCCGGCACCATCATCGGCAGCGCGATCCGGGTGAAGATCCTCAACTCGCCCGCGCCGTCCATCCGTCCGGCCTCGACCACATCACCGGGCACGGCGGCGGCCGCGTAGATCCGGGAGAGATACACGCCGTAGGGGGAGAGGACGAGCGGGAGCAGCACGGACCAGTAGGTGTCCGCCAGGTCGACCTTGGCCAGCAGCAGATACTGCGGGATCGCGAGGATCACCGGCGGCATCAGCACACCCGCCATGAGGACGTTGAAGACGGTCTCGCGGCCCCGGAAGCGGTAGATCGCCAGCGCGTAGCCGCTGACCGCGGAGACCGCCGTGGACAGCAGGGCGCCCAGGCCCGCGTACAGGGCGGAGTTGCCCATCCACTTCCAGTAGATGCCGTCGCGGTAGGCGTTCAGCTCGGTGACGTTGTCCGTGAGACCGGTGCCCGGCAGGAAGGTGAACGTGGAGAACAGCTCGCTGCCCGACTTGGTGGACGCGATCACCACCCAGGCCACCGGCAGCAGACAGTAGATCGCGCCCAGCAGCAGGGTGAGCGTCGGGACGAGGGCGATCCGACGGCGCAGCGGCGGGCCCTGGGCGGTGCCGGGCGTGGTGCCGGCGGCCGGGGCGGTCTTGCGGATGGCAAGAGAACTCATCGTGCTGCCTCCTGCTTGCTACGGGTGTTCGCGGCCCTCAGGAAGCCGAAGGAGAGGACCAGTGTGGCGACGGCGATCACCACGGCGCCCGCGGCCGCCGAGTAGATGTCACCCTCACCGAAGGCGTCCTGGTACACCTTCATCAGCGGACTCCACGTCGTGGAGACCGAGTTGGTGAGCGGCTTGAGGGTGGTGGGCTCGCTGAACACCTGGAGCGTGGCGATGATCGAGAAGAAGAAGGTCAGCACCAGCGAGGGCGCCACCATCGGGATCTTGATCTTCAACGCGATCTGGAGCGGGGTCGCGCCGTCCAGCTTGGCCGCCTCGTAGACCTCCGCCGGGATCGACCGCAGCGAGGTGTAGATGACGATCATGTTGAAGCCGGTGCCGCCCCAGATGGCGATGTTCGACAGCGCCGCGTACAGGCCGCCGCCGTCCAGCAGATCCGGCTGCGGCAGGCCCAGCTTGTCGAGCACGAAGTAGAAGGGGCTCACGTCCGGCAGGTACAGGAAGCCCCACAGCAGGGCCGCCACGACACCGGGAACCGCGTACGGCAGGAAGATCGCCAGCCGGGTGAAGGGGGCCAGCCGGACCTTCTCGCTGTCCAGCATCAGCGCGAAGACCAGCGCCAGACCGAGCATCACCGGCACCACGATCGCGCCGTAGCCGAGCACGCGCAGCGCGCCGTCCAGCAGCTCGGAGTCGGTGAAGGTCGCGGCGTAGTTCTCGAAGCCGGCCCAGACTTCGGACCGGGCACCCGATCCGAGGCCGAGGCCCTTGACCTCGACCTTGTGGAGGCTGAGCCAGATCGCGTAGCCGATGGGCAGCGCGAAGAACAGGGCGAAGAGGAGGGTGGCGGGGAGGAGGAAGACGTACGGGGCCCCCTTGACCCCGTACGACCTCCGGCGTGCGGTGCTCACTCAGCGACCTCGAAGCCCTGCTTCTTGAGGTCGGCGACCGTGTCGTCCTGCATCTCGTCCAGGGCGGCACCGAAGTCCGACTTGTTCTTGGCGGCGGCGCCGAACGCGTCCTTGAACGTGGTGTAGGCGACGTTCACGTTCGGGCCCCACGCGGAGGGCGCGGTGGTCTTCGCTATCTCGGCGGCCTTGGTGTAGAAGTCCGACTGGTTCGAGAAGAAGGCCGGCGGCTCGGCGAACGCGTCACTGGTCTGCGCGGTGGTGGCGGCCGGGTAGATGCCGCTCTCCTTCGCCAGGGCCGCGACCGCCTCGGGGTCGGTGTTGAGCCAGGTGGCGAACTTCGCGGCGGCCCCCTTGTTCTTGGAGTCCGTGGTGACGGCGGTCGAGGAGCCGCCCCAGCTGCCGGTGACGTTCTCGCTCTTCGACCACTGCGGCAGCGGCGCCATCTTCCACTTGCCCGCGGTGTCGGGGGCCGCCGTGGTCAGGGTGCCGGGCGCCCAGACCGCGCTGACCCAGGCGATCTGCTTGCCGGTGTTGAGCGCCTTGTTCCAGGCCGGGGTGTACATCGGCTGGTTGTCGATGGCGCCCTCCTTGACCAGGCCGCCCCAGAAGTCGGCGACCTTCTGGGAGGCCGTGTCGTTGATGCCGACCTTCCACTTCTGGCCCTCGGTGGTCCACCACTGGGCGCCGGCCTGCTGGGCGAGACCGGCGAACAGGCCGGAGTCGTTGGCGGAGAACGTCGTCAGGTCGACGTCCGCGTCCGCCTTCTTCAGCTTGCGCGCGGTCTCGGCGAACTCGTCCCAGGTCGTGGGGACCGTCAGGTCGTACTTCTTGAAGAGGTCCTCGCGGTAGTAGAACATCATCGGCCCGATGTCCTGCGGGATCGCGTAGACGGCGTCCGTACCGAGCGTCGTCTGCTGCCAGACGCCGTCGGCGAACTTGCTCTTCGCGTCGCCGGCCTCGCCCGAGATGTCGGCGACCGCGTCATTGCTGACCAGTGTCGGCAGCGCCTGGTACTCGGCCTGCACCAGGTCCGGGGCCTTGCCCGCCTTGTGCGCGGTGAGGATCTTGGTCACGAGCGTGTCGCCGGAGGCCTGCTTCTTGAACGTGACCGTGATCTGCTGCTCCTTGCCGGGACCCTCGTTCCACAGGTCCACGACCTTGTCCATGCCGGGGGCCCACGACCAGAACGTCAGCTTCGCCGGCCCCGACTGGGCCTCGCTGTCGTCGTCGGACCCGCCACAGGCGGCAAGAGTGGTGGCGCCGAGAGTCACGGCGACGGCGGTGGCCACAAAGCGACGGTGCCTCGTGATGTTGGGCATGGATCTTTCTCCCCTGACCTGGGTCCTCATCGGCTGCGAGGACCTGCCATGCTGCATGCATCTGTGAACGCTCACAGAAGGTGCATCTGTGAGCGTTCACAGTAGAGAAACATCCCGGACACTTGTCAATGGTTGTTGCTGTGCGGTTATGTTGGCCTCGCACCGCGCCGCTGTGTGTGCACGTTCCCAAATGATCGATGTAACGGGAGAGACCCATGCCGGAGACCACCCCCACGGGCCTCACCAGGCTTGCCTTCGGTGGTGACTACAACCCCGAGCAGTGGCCGGAAATCGTCTGGCACGAGGATGTCCGGCTGATGCGTGAGGCCGGCGTCACGATGGTGAGCGTCGGGATCTTCTCCTGGGCCCTGCTGGAGACCTCGAAGGGCGTGTACGACTTCGACTGGCTCGACCGCCTCCTCGACCTGCTCCACGAGAACGGCATCCGCGTCGACCTGGGCACCCCCACCGTCGTACCCCCCGTCTGGTTCTACCGCGAGCACCCCGAGGCGCTGCCCGTGGCCGCCGACGGCACCCGCTACGAGTTCGGCTCACGCGGCGCCATCTGCCACAGCAACGCCGACTACCGTGCCGCCGCCGCGAACATCACCACCAAGCTCGCCGAGCGCTACGCCGGCCACCCCGCACTCGCCATGTGGCATGTGCACAATGAGTACGGCGTTCCCGTCTCCGCCTGCTACTGCGACTCCTGCGCCGCGCACTTCCGCCGCTGGCTGGAGCGGACGTACGGCGAGGTCGCGGGTGTCAACGAGGCCTGGGGGACGGCCTTCTGGGGGCAGCACTACACCGACTTCGCCCAGATCAACCCGCCGCGCGTCACCCCCACGGTCGGCAACCCCGGCCAGGCCCTCGACTACAAGCGGTTCGCCGACGCCACCATCCGCGAGAACTTCGTGAGGGAGCGGGACATCCTGCACCGCCTCACGCCCGGCATCCCGGTCACCACGAACTTCATGACCGCGCTCAGCCAGTGCGACTCCCTCGACTACTGGGCCTGGGGCCGCGAGGTCGACATCGTCACCAACGACCACTACCTGATGACCGACGGCCGCCGCACCCACGTCAACCTCGCGATGGCCGCCGACATCACCCGCTCGGTGGGCGGCGGCGCCCCCTGGCTGCTCCTGGAGCACTCCACCTCCGGCGTCAACTGGCAGGCCCGCAACCCCGCCAAGGCCCCCGGCCAGATGGCCCGCAACTCCCTCGCCCATGTGGCCCGGGGCTCCGACGGCGCCATGTTCTTCCAGTGGCGCCAGTCCCGGCGCGGCGCCGAGAAGTTCCACTCGGCGATGCTGCCGCAGGCCGGCACCGACTCCCGGGTGTGGCGCGAGGTCGTCGAACTGGGCGCCACCCTCGACTCGCTGGCCCAGATCCAGGGCACCCGGACCGTCGGCGACGTGGCCGTCCTGTGGGACTGGCACTCCTGGTGGGCGCAGAGCCTTGCCTGGCGCCCCAGCGAGGACCACGAGGCCCGCGAACGCGCCGACGCCTTCTACGAGGCCCTCTACGACCGCCACCTCACGGTCGACTTCGCCCACCCGGAAGCCGACTTGTCGGCCTATCCCCTCGTCGTCGTGCCGGCCCTGTATCTGATGACCGAGGCCGCCGGGCGCAACCTCAAGGCGTACGTCGAGAACGGCGGCACCCTCGTCGTCTCGTACTTCTCCGGGATCGTCGACGAGCACGACGCCGTCCACGAGGGCCCGTACCCGGGCGCCCTGCGGGACGTCCTCGGGCTGACGGTGGAGGAGTTCTCGCCGCTGCTCGCCGGGGAGAGCGTCCGGATCACCGGGCCCGACGGCTCCGAACTCACCGGTGACGTGTGGACCGAGTTCGTCGTGCCGCGCGGCGCCGAGACCGTGTGGACGTACGCTGACGGGCTCGCCGTCGACCGGCCCGCCGTCACCCGGCACCGGCTCGGCGACGGCTCCGCCTGGTACGTCTCGACCCGCCTCGACGCCCAGGGCCTGGACGCGCTGCTCGGCTGGGCCGCCGACGACGCCGGGGTCACGCCGCGCGCCGATCTGCCGCGTGACGTGGAAGTGGTGCGCCGGGCGGGGGAGTCGGGCGACTTCCTCTTCGCGATCAACCACACCGCGCTCGACACGAAGGTGCCGCTGGACGCGGACGGCACCGAGTTGCTGACCGGTGAGCGGGCGGCGGGCCACCTCGCCGTGCCCGCCGGGGCCGTCAGGGTCGTACGACTCGACGGCTGACCGACACACAGAAGTGGGCGGCGGCAGCGTCACCGAGCCGTAGAGGTGACGGCCGCCGCTCCCGGCCCGGAGGCGATCATCAGCCCCGGGTCCCCCCGACACCGGCCGGACATTCCTGGGGACCTCCGGTCGGTCAGGGCGGCGCCGTGCCCACGGCCTTCGGGTTACGGCGCCGCCGCAACACCCCCTTTACGGTCCCCGTCCTTGTCGAAGGGACGACGATGTTCCACGCGAGACGCGCCCTCAAGGCCCTGCTGATACCGCTGTTCGCGGGCCTGGCGCTCACCTCCCTGCCGGCCACCTCGGCCCACGCCGCCTCCACTCTCACCAACGGAGGCTTCGAGTCCGACGGCACCGGCACCGCCACCCCGGCGGGCTGGTCGACCTACTCGGCGGCCGGACAGAACTCCGCCTCCTTCACCGAGTCCGGTGGCCACGGCGGCAGTTACCGTCTCACCCACTGGTCGTCCTCCGCCTACAAGGTGGAGACCTACCAGTACCTCTCCGGCCTGACCAACGGCAACTACAAGCTCACCGCCTGGGTGCGCTCCGGCGGCGGCCAGAACTCCGCGTACATCGCGCTGAAGAACTGCGGCAGCGCCGAGCAGCGCACCGACATCCCGGTCTCCTCCAGCGGCTGGATTCGTATCGTCACCTCCATCGCCGTGACGAACAACCAGTGCACCATCAGCATCAACTCCGATGCCAATGCCGGGAACTGGATCAACGTCGACGACCTGACCTTCGCGTCCGGCACGACCGGCCTCGCCATCAAGGGCTCCGACGTGTCGTCGCTCATCAAGAGCGAGGCCAAGGGCGGCGTCTACCGCTGGAGCTCCGGCTCGACCGGCGACGCCCTCGCCATCCTGAAGAACGCCGGCCAGAACTACGCCCGCGTCAAGGTCTGGGTGAACCCCGCCGACGGCTACAACAACAAGGCGCGCGTGCTGGCGGCCGCCCAGCGCATCAAGGCGCAGGGCATGAAGCTGCTGGTCGACTTCCACTACACGGACACCTGGGCCGACCCGGGCGCCCAGACCGTGCCGTCGCCGTGGACCGGCCACAGCTACAGCCAGCTGAAGACCGACGTCTACAACCACACCTACGACGTGCTCAACGCCCTGAAGGCCCAGGGCACCACCGCCGACATGGTCCAGGTCGGCAACGAGATCAACGGCGGCATGCTGTGGCCGACGGGCTCCACCTCCAACTGGGGCCAGCTCGCCGGACTGCTCAACTCCGGCTACGACGCGGTCAAGGCGGTCAACTCCTCCACCCAGGTCGCACTGCACCTCGCCAAGGGCGGCGATCTGTCCGGCACCCGCTGGTGGTTCGACAGCGCGGTCTCCAACGGTGTGAAGTTCGACGTCATCGGCCTGTCGTACTACGGCTACTGGCACGGCACCCTCGCCGACTTCCAGACCACCCTGGACGACGCGGCCTCCCGCTACTCCAAGCCGGTCTTCGTCGCCGAGACGGCCTACCCGTTCCGCCTCGACAGCGAGGACTCGCACGAGAACATCATCGACCTGTCCAGCGAACTCGTCTCCGGCTACCCGGCCACGACCGCCGGTCAGACCCGCTGGATGAAGGACATCGCCAGCATCGTCGAAGCCGTCCCGAACGGCCGCGGCCTCGGTGTCTTCTACTGGGAGTCCACCTGGACCGCTGTCACGGGGAACGGGTGGGACCCGACGGACGCCTCCAGCGGTAACGGCTGGGAGAACCAGGCGCTGTTCGGGTACGACGACAAGGCGCTGCCGGCGATGGCCTGGTTCAGCCACCGGTAGCGGTCAGTCGTAGGTCATGGGGGAGCTGCCGGCCGATGGGGGCCGGTCGCGCCCACGCGGCGGAAGCCGCACATCGACACGGCCCCGCGCCCCTTTCGGGCGCGGGGCCGCCCGCTTTCACGAGCCACCGGACCGAGATCCTCCCACTCGCGAAGACGGTCGCTCCCACCTGCGAGGATGGCCACCGAACGCATCGGGTCGGACGAGCGGGAGGCGGCGGGGATGACACGCGCGGTGGCGGGGACGAACGGACGGGGCACCGGACTCGTACCGCACGCCTTCATCGGTATCGGCGGACGTGGCCCCGAGGACGTCATCGTCGACGAGCGCGGGCGGGTCCTCACCGGCGTGGAGCACGGACGGATTCTGCGGCTGGACGGCCTCGCCGAGCCCGATCGGGCCCGGGTCGAGACGGTCGCCGACACCGGTGGCCGGCCCCTCGGCCTCGAACTCCTTCCGGACGGCGACCTGTTGGTGTGCGACGCCCGGCGGGGGCTGCTGCGGGTGGCGACCGGCGACGGCGGTGTGCGGATGCTCGCCGATGAAGTGGACGGGGAGCGGCTGCGGTTCTGCAGCAACGTGGTGGCGCTGTCCGACGGGACGGTCTACTTCACCGTCTCCACCCGCCGTTATCCCCTCGAACACTGGATCGGCGACATCGTCGAGCACACCGGGACCGGGCGGCTGCTGCGGCTGGCGCCGGGGGAGGAGCGGCCCGAAGTGGTGCTGGAGGGGCTGCAGTTCGCCAATGGGCTCGCGTCCTCCGCCGACGAGTCCTTCCTGGTGATCGCGGAGACGGGGGACCGCAGGCTCACCCGCCACTGGCTCACCGGGGCGACGGCGGGCACGAGCGAGCCGTTCGTCGAGGACCTGCCGGGCACGCCGGACAACATGTGGCGTGACGCGGACGGGCTGATGTGGGTGGCGCTGGCCGGGCCGCGCATCGGTCCGCTGGAGGCGCTGCACCGGGCCGGTCCCGCCGTGCGGCGGGCCGTGAGCCGGGTGGCGGTGCGGGCACCGTATCGGCCGCTCGGGTTCGCGGGGGTCGTCGCGGTCGATGATCAGGGTCGGATCGTGGACTCGGTCGTGGATCGCCGATCCCGGTTCCGTATGGTGACCAGTGCCTGTGTGGCCGACGGCCGGCTGATCCTGGGAAGCCTGTGGGAGAACGGGGTCGCGGTGTGCGAGCTGCCGGGCGAGGGCCACTGAGCCGGCCCTGCCGGGGACGGGCCGAGCAAGGAGTGCGCACGCGAGATGACAGTCCCACCGACCGACGGCGTCGACGCCCTTCAGTCACCCGACGCCCCCGTCACCGATCCGCCCCCCTGTACCGGCCGGCCGCCGCTGTGGCACGGTCAGGTGTCCGTCGTCGCGGTCGTGTCCCTCGGCGGGGCGATCGGTGCGGTGGCCCGTTACGGCGCGTCCCGGATCTGGCCCGGTCAGCCGGGTGTCTTCCCCTGGACCACGTTCTGGGTCAACGTCATCGGCTGCTTCGTGATCGGGCTGCTGATAGTGGCGATCACGGAGATCTGGGACGTCCATCCCCTGATGCGGCCCTTCTTCGGCACCGGAGTCCTCGGCGGCTTCACCACCTTCTCGACGTACGCCGTCGACATAGAGCGTCAGATCGCGGCGGGGCACCCGAGCATCGCCCTCGCCTATCTCGCCGCCACCCTCCTCGCCGCCCTCACGGCGGTCTGGCTCGCCGTGACGCTCGCCCGGGCCGTGGCTCCCGGGACCCGTGCCGTCGCCCCTGAGAAAGGTAAGAAGTCGTCGTGAACTGGGTGCTCGTCATCGTCGGCGGAATGGTCGGCGCCCCGCTGCGCTATCTCACCGACCGTGCCGTGCAGGCCCAGCACGACACGCCCTTCCCCTGGGGCACCTTCACGGTGAACACCGCGGGCTGCTTCGTCCTCGGCCTCCTCACCGGTGCCGTGACCGCCGGTGCCGCCTCCTCCCACCTGCAGCTTCTCCTCGGCACCGGACTGTGCGGGGCGCTCACCACGTACTCGACGTTCTCCTACGAAGCCCTGCGGATCGCCCAGGAGGGCGCCCGTTTCCACGCCGCCGTCTATGTGATCGCCAGCGTGATGGCCGGGCTCGGGGCGGCCTATATGGGCGCGGCGGCGGCCGAGGCCCTGTGGCTGTGAGACCGGCGGCCCCTGGAAGCCGCCTGCCCGGACTCGGCCCTTACCCGGATGCGGTACGACTGCCTCCTCTTCCCGTGTCGCCGAGCAGAACTGGACAGAACTCGACCCCATGAGCGCCATCACCGTCGGTCAGGCCGTCGTCCTCGGAGCGGTGGAAGGAGTGACCGAGTATCTGCCGGTGTCCTCCACCGGGCATCTGAAGATCACCGAAGGGCTGATGGGGATACAGGTCGAGGACAGGGCCGTCGTCGGGTTCACCGCGGTCATCCAGGTCGGGGCGATCGCCGCCGTGCTGCTGTATTTCCGCGGGGACATCGCCCGGATCGGCGGCGCCTGGTTCCGGGGGCTGTTCGACGCGCGGGAGCGGGGCGACCGGGACTACCGGTTCGGGTGGTGGGTGATCGCCGCGACCGTGCCGATCGTGATCGTGGGTCTGGTCGCCCAGCCGCTGATCGAGGGGCCGCTCGCCTCGCTGTGGGTGGTGGCCGGATCGCTGCTCGTCGGCAGTGCCGTGATGTGGGTGGCGGAGCGGCGGGGGAGGCGCGAGCGGGGCGAGGGCGACAGCTCGTTCCGGGACGCGATGCTCGTCGGCGGTTCGCAGATACTCGCTTTGCTCTTCCCCGGTTTCTCCCGCTCGGGCGCCACCATGTCCACCGCGCTGCTGCTCGACCTCGACCGGGTCACCGCCACCCGACTCTCGTTCTTCCTCGGCATCCCGGCCCTCACCGGCGCCGGGCTCTTCGAACTGAAGGACGCACTCGGCACGGGGGCCGGGGCGGCCCCGCTGATCGTCGGTACGACCGTGTCGTTCGCGGTCGCATACGCCTCCATCGCCTGGTTGCTGAGGTTCGTGGCGAAGCACTCGTTCCATGTCTTCGTGGCGTACCGGATCGTCGTGGGCGTGCTGCTGTTCGGGCTGCTCGGCGCGGGCGGACTCAGCTGACCACCGCTGACCACGACTGACAGGACCACCCGGCCGGGACGCCCCTGGCACTGATCCACGCCTCCCGGCCCGAAGATCCAATCCGTCGCCCGCTCGAAGATCCCGTCCCGGCCCTCTTGACAGCCCCGTCCCGTCACCCGCAGGATCACCCCCGTGAACCTGTCAGACAGCCAGACAGGTGGTTCGGCACCCCGGCGCGTCAGTGCCATGGAAGCGGTGCTCCTCCACCTCCGCGGCGCCATCGAGCGCGGCAAGTACGCCATCGGCGACAAGCTCCCCTCCGAGGCGGAGCTGTGCCGGCAGCTCGAAGTGAGCCGTCCGGTACTGCGCGAGGCACTGCGCGCGCTCCAGGTGATGGGCCTGACCCAGTCCCGCACCGGCAAGGGCACCTTCGTGATCGCGAACACCGTCGAGGACCCCACCTTCGGCGACTTCACCGCCAGCGACCTGCTCGAAGTGCGCCGCCATGTGGAGATCCCGGTCGCCGGGTACGCGGCGGTGCGCCGTACCCCGGAGAACCTGGACCATCTGGCCCACCTCCTTGACCGGATGGAGCGGGAGACCGACACCACCGCCTGGGTCGCGATGGACACGCTCTTCCATCTGGCCGTGGCCGAGGCCGCCCAGAACCCGGTGTTCCGCCGGGTCATCGAGGAGATCCGCGACGCACTGGCGCGTCAGTCGGCCTTCCTCAACGAACTGGGCGGACGCCGCGAGCAGTCCAACCGCGAGCACCGGGCCATCGTCGAGGCACTGATCGACGGTTCCGAACACGACGCGGTGGAGGCCATGTCCCACCACCTCGACCGCGTCGAGACCACCCTCACCGACATCGTGCGTTCCCCCCGCACGGACAGCCCCACGGAAGGCGGACCCGAGGCGTGAGCGAGCAGCACCTCAAAGAAGAGACGCGCCCCACCTCCGGACACGTCGACGCCGGAGACGCCGGCTACAGCAAGTCCTTGAAGTCCCGGCACGTCAACATGATCGCCATCGGCGGCGCGATCGGCACCGGCCTTTTCCTCGGTGCCGGCGGCCGACTCGTCGACGCCGGCCCCTCCCTGTTCATCGCGTACGCGGTCTGCGGAATCTTCGCCTTCCTCGTCGTCCGCGCCCTCGGCGAACTGGTCCTCTACCGGCCCTCCTCCGGTGCCTTCGTCTCGTACGCCCGAGAGTTCCTGGGCGAGAAGGGCGCGTACACGGCCGGCTGGATGTACTTCCTGAACTGGGCCACCACCGGTATCGCCGACATCACGGCCGTCGCCGTCTACACCCACTACTGGGGCATGTTCTCCGACATCCCCCAGTGGGTGATCGCGCTCGTCGCCCTCGCGGTCGTCCTCGCCGTGAACCTGATCTCGGTGAAGATGTTCGGCGAACTGGAGTTCTGGTTCGCGATCATCAAGGTCGGCGCGCTCGTCGTCTTCATGTGCATCGGCATCTTCCTGCTGGTCACCCAGCAGCCCGTCGACGGCCACACCCCCGGCCCGTCCCTGATCACCGACAACGGCGGCCTCTTCCCCAACGGCATCCTGCCGATGCTGCTGATCATCCAGGGCGTCGTCTTCGCCTACGCCTCCGTCGAACTGGTCGGCGTCGCCGCCGGTGAGACCGAGAACCCCGAGAAGATCATGCCCAAGGCCATAAACTCGATCATGTGGCGCGTCGGCCTGTTCTACGTCGGCTCGGTCGTCCTCCTCTCGATGCTGCTGCCCTGGTCCTCGTACAAGGCCGGCGAGAGTCCCTTCGTGACGGTGCTCTCCAACATCGGCATCCCCGCGGCCGGCGGCATCATGAACCTGGTCGTGCTCACCGCCGCGATGTCCTCGCTCAACTCGGGCCTGTACTCCACCGGCCGCATCCTGCGCTCCATGGCGATGGCCGGGTCCGCCCCGAAGTTCACCGGAGTGATGAGCCGCAGCCAGGTCCCGTACGGCGGCATTCTGCTCACCAGCGGTATCTGTGTCCTGGGCGTCGGCCTGAACTTCGTGGTTCCCGCCGAGGCGTTCGAGATCGTGCTCAACTTCGCCGCCATCGGCATCCTCGCCACCTGGGGCATGATCATGATCTGTCACCTGCTCTTCTGGCAGAAGACCGAGAAGGGCGAGCTGACCCGGCCGAGTTACCGTCTGCCGGGCTCTCCCTGGACCGAGCTGGTGACCCTGTTCTTCCTGGCCTCGGTGCTGGTCCTGATGTACGCCGACGGCGGCGCCGGACGCACGACCGTGCTGTGCCTCCCCCTGATCGTGTTGGCGCTGGTGGCGGGCTGGTTCGGCGTACGACGCCGGGTCGCCCAGCAGCCGGCCGGAGTTGTGAAGAAGTGAAGCAAGCGGTGATGTACGACCCCACGACCACCGGCGCCCCGGGCACCCCCGCGGTTCCGGTGGCCGCGGCCCCCGCGATCCGGGAGCCGCTCCACGCCCCCCTTGCCCACCTCGTACGCGGAGGTGTCATCGAGGGCATCCACTACGGCTCCGCCGTGGTGCTGGGCGCCGACGGGGAGGTGGAACTCCAACTCGGCGACATCGAGGCGGCGTTCTACCCCCGGTCGGCGCTCAAGCCGGTCCAGGCCGTGGCCATGCTGCGCGCCGGACTGCCGCTCGACGGCGAACTGCTGTCGCTGACCGCGGCCAGCCACTCCGGCGAGGAACGCCACCTCGCCGGAACCCGGCAGATCCTCGACCTCGCCGGCGCCACCGAGGACGACCTGCGCAACGTCACCGACATGCCGTACGACCCGGCCGTGCGGGATCAGTGGATACGTGACGGGCGCGGGCCCTCCCGCCTCGCGCAGAACTGCTCCGGCAAGCATGCCGCCATGCTCTACACCTGCAAGCTCAACGGCTGGTCCCTCGACGACTATCTCGACCCGGCCCACCCCTTGCAGCAGGCCATCGCCGAGATCGTCGAGGACCTCACCGGGCAGGCCATCGCCCAGGTCACCGTCGACGGTTGCGGCGCCCCGCTCTTCTCCGTCTCCCTGCACGGCCTCGCCCGCGCCCTCGCCCGCATCACCACCGCCACCGAGGGCACCCCCGAGCGCACGGTCGCCGACGCGATGCGCGCCCACCCCGAGATGGCGTCCGGCGCCGGGCGCGATGTGGCCGCGCTGATGCGGGCCGTGCCCGGACTGCTCACCAAGGACGGCTTCGAGGGCGTCCAGGTCGCCGCCCTCCCCGACGGCCGGGCGGTCGCCGTGAAGATCGCCGACGGCGCCAACCGGGCGCGTATCCCGGTGACCGCGGCGGCGCTGGCGCGGGTGGGCGTCGATGCTGTGGCTCTCGCCGAGTTCGCGGGCGAGGCCCTGCTGGGCGGCGGCCGCACGGTCGGCCACGTCCGCCCGGTCCGCGCTCTGGACCCGCTGCCGCGTCAGTAGCCCGCCTCATGTGGCTTTCATCGCCCCCGCCGCCCCTACCCGTCCCATCCCAGGGGGCTCCGCCCCCTGGACCCCGGCCCATGCCCACCCACCACCCGACTCGGTCGACTGGAAAGCGGGCCTCGCACCTTCAGCCCGTCCGGCGTTTGAGGACGAGGCCGCAGGCCGATGCGGGGGTCTGGGGGCGCGGCCCCCAGCGGGGGTCCGGGGCAGCGCCCCGGGGATGGGACGGGTAGGGGCGGCGGGGGCGAAACAAGATCCGTGCGCGACGCCACACGCCCTGCTCACCCCACCGCACCTCACGAAAGAAGGCCCACCCAGCCATGACCGCCGCCGCAGCGACCCGTAGCGAACACGATCTGCTCGGAGACCGCGACGTACCCGCCGACGCCTACTGGGGCGTCCACACCCTGCGTGCCACGGAGAACTTCCCCATCACGGGAACCCCGATCTCCGCCTACCCGCACCTCGTCGAGGCCCTGGCCGCCGTCAAGGAGGCCGCCGCCCGCGCCAACCAGGAACTCGGCCTGCTCGCCCCCGAGAAGGCCGCCGCGATCATCGAGGCCTGCCGCGAGATCCGCGAGGGCAGGCTGCACGACCAGTTCGTCGTGGACGTCATCCAGGGCGGCGCAGGCACCTCCACCAACATGAACGCCAACGAGGTCGTCGCCAACCGTGCGCTGGAACTGCTGGGTCACGAAAAGGGCCAGTACCAGTTCCTGCACCCGAACGAGGACGTCAACCTCGGCCAGTCCACGAACGACGTCTACCCCACCGCCGTCAAGATCGCGACCGTCTACGCGGTGCGCGAGCTGCTCAAGGCCATGGCGGTCCTCCAGGACTCCTTCGCCCGCAAGGCCGTCGAGTTCCGTGACGTCCTGAAGATGGGCCGCACCCAGCTCCAGGACGCCGTCCCCATGACCCTGGGCCAGGAGTTCTCGACGTTCGCGGTGATGCTGGACGAGGACCGCAGCCGTCTCGCCGAGGCCGTCGAGCTGATCCACGAGATCAACCTCGGCGCCACCGCCATCGGCACCGGCCTCAACGCCCCCGCCGGATACACCGAGTCGGCCCGCCGCCACCTCGTCGAGATCACCGAACTCCCGCTGGTCACCGCCGCCAACCTGGTCGAGGCGACCCAGGACTGCGGCGCGTTCGTGCAGATGTCGGGTGTGCTCAAGCGGATCGCGGTGAAGCTGTCGAAGAGCTGCAACGATCTGCGGCTGCTGTCGTCGGGGCCGCGCGCGGGTCTCAACGAGATCAACCTCCCGCCCGTACAGGCCGGTTCGTCGATCATGCCCGGCAAGGTCAACCCGGTGATCCCCGAGGTCGTCAACCAGGTCGCCTTCGAGGTCATCGGCAACGACGTCACCATCACCATGGCCGCCGAGGCCGGACAGCTCCAGCTCAACGCCTTCGAGCCGATCATCCTGCACTCCCTGTCCGAATCGCTCACCCACCTCCGCGCCGCCTGCCTGACCCTCGCCGAGCGCTGCGTGGACGGCATCACCGCCAACGAGGACGAACTCCGCGCGGCGGTCGAGAACTCCATCGGCCTGGTCACCGCCCTGAACCCGCACATCGGGTACACGGCGGCCACCGACATCGCCAAGGAGGCCCTCGCCACCGGCCGGGGCGTCGCCGAACTCGTCCAGGAGAAGGGCCTGTTGCCCGCCGAGCGCCTCCGGCAGCTGCTGAAGCCCGAGGTGCTCGCCGGTAACGGAGCCCCGGCGGCCTGACCTGCGGATACGTATCGGGACCGGCCGGTCGGAGGCACAATGGCGATCATGACAACGACGTCGTCGCTCCCCTTCCAGCCGGTCCTGGAACGTATCGCCGAGGAGATCGAACGCACCCCCGGCCGGGGCCGCCCCGCCGACTACATCCCGGCCCTCGCCGCCCGCGACCCCCGCCGCTTCGGCATGGCCGTCGCCGAACTCGACGGCACGGTCTACGGCGTGGGGGACTGGCGCCAACCGTTCTCCACCCAGTCCCTCACCAAGGTCTTCACCCTCGCCCTCGACCTGGCCCGCGAGGGCGACGAACTCTGGGAACACGTCGGCCGCGAACCCTCCGGCAACCCCTTCAACTCCCTGGTCCAGCTGGAGTACGAGAACGGCATCCCCCGCAACCCCTTCATCAACGCGGGCGCCCTGGTCGTCACCGACCGCCTCCAGACCCGTACGGGAGACGCGGCCGGCTCCCTACGGGACTTCCTGCGCACCGAGAGCGGCAACCCGGCCCTGGACTTCGACGAGGAGGTCGCCGCCTCCGAAGCCGCCCACGGCGACCGCAACGCGGCCCTCGCACACTTCATGACCTCCTACCGCAACATCGAGAACCCCGTCCCGCTGCTGCTGGACCAGTACTTCCGCCAGTGCTCCATCGAGGCCTCCTGCGCCGACCTCGCCCTGGCCACCACCGTCCTCGCCCGCCACGGCATCCGCGCCGACGGCACCCGCCTCCTCACCCGCAGCCAGGCCAAACAGGTCAACGCGGTCATGCTGACCTGCGGAACGTACGACGCGGCAGGCGACTTCGCCTACCGGGTGGGCCTCCCGGGCAAGAGCGGTGTGGGCGGCGGAATCATCGCGGTGGTACCGGGGAGATGCACGCTGTGCGTGTGGAGTCCGGGTCTGGACGAGCGGGGCAATTCGGTGGCGGGAGTGGCGGCATTGGACCGCTTTACGACACTGACGGGTCTGTCGGTCTTCTGAACAGGGAGTAGGGCAGCCAACCCAGGGGCGCGGGAAACTGCGCGATCAACCACATCGAACCCGCACCCTGCAACGCACAGACTTCGGCAGACGCAACCCAGCCCACACCCAACAGCCCCATAGGATCACCGCCAAGTAACACCCCGGCCTCCATCCAGACGGCTCGCCGCCACCCCGCATTGCCACGCTGCCCAAGTGTTGGCCATCGCTTTCCCCGTCGACCTACGCCGCTGCCAGGCCCTCGGCCTGGCAGGCACCGCCTTCCTCGCCCTAGGGGGTGAAACCGCCGGTGCCCTCCCGGTCAGGGACCTGCTCTCCCCGACCTCGGGACGCGGCGCGCTCGGCCTGGTCGGCGTCTACTTCGGCGTCGTCCTGCTGATCGCCGCGTGGGCGCTGCTCGGCAAGGTCGTACGAGGACCGGAACCTCCGACACCGAGGGCGCTGTTGATGGTCCTGGTGGTGTGGGCGGCGCCCTTGCTGCTCGCGCCGCCGCTGTTCAGCCGGGACGTGTACAGCTACCTCGCCCAGGGCGCGATGGTCGACGCGCACATCGACGTCTACACACACGGCCCCGCCCGGCTCGGCGGACCGCTCGCGGACGAGGTCTCGCCGATGTGGCGGAACACGGCGACCCCGTACGGGCCGGTGTTCCTCGCGATGGCATCCGGGCTCTCCGCGCTGACGGAGGGACGGATACCGGCCGGGCTGATCGGTATGCGGATGGTGGCGCTGCTCGGTGTGGCGCTGATGGCGGTGGCGTTGCCGCGGCTCGCCCGGTACAGCGGCGCCGACCCGGCGGTCGCGCTGTGGCTCGGCGCGCTCAATCCGCTGGTCCTGCTGCACCTGGTGGCCGGTGCCCACAACGACGCGATGATGCTCGGCCTGCTCGGAGTCGGCCTCGTACTCGCCCGGGGCCGCTGGTACGCCCTCGGGGTCGTCCTCGTCACCCTCGCCGCGCTGGTCAAGGCACCTGCCGCCCTCGGCCTGCTGGCGGTCGTCGTGATGCGCGGCCGAAGCCGATGGGTGCGGACGGCAACGGTGACGACGGCGGTCGCCGGGGCGACCACGGCCACGGCAACGGCCCTGGCCGGAACGGGATACGGCTGGATAGCGGCCCTGCGGACCCCGGTGTCCCCGCAGAACTGGTCCCCGACCAGCGTCCTCGGCCGGATGACCGGCGATCTGCTGCACGACCTCGGCAGCGACCTCGCCCCGCTCGCGCTCCCGGCCTGGCGCACCGCCGGGCTCGTGGCGACCCTGGCCGTCGTGCTGTTCATCTGGCTGAGGCTGCGGCCCGGCCCCGTCTACGCGCTGGGCCTGAGCCTCGCCGCCGTGGCCGTGCTCGGCCCCGCGATACGCCCCTGGTATGTGTTGTGGGGGCTGTTCCTCATCGCCGCCGCCCGGTCCACCGTCTCCGTACAGCACAAGGCGGCCGCGGCCAGCGGGATACTCGCGCTCGCCGTCCTGCCCAGCGGCGACCCGGCGGACACCGAGCAGATCACGCTGGCCGTGTGCGGGGGAGTGCTCGCACTGGTCGTCCTCTGGCAGGCCCACCAGGCGTCCCAGGCCGCCGACGCTCCGATCCTGGAGCGCACCGCATGACCGGCACCACACCATCTCCCCGCCCAAGGACCCTGCCGCGGACCGACCGCGCCCGGATTCTCCTGGTCGTCGTCCTCGCCGTGGCCGTCACCGTCTTCACGGCGACCGTGCCGCTGCTGCGCGACTGGTTCGACCTGCGCGTCTACCACGGTGCCATCGACACCTGGGTCCACGGCGACGGCAGGCTCTACGACTACCGGGTGCCGGGCACGGTGTACGGCTTCACCTATCCACCGTTCGCGGCCGTCGCGATGCTGCCGATGGCCCTCGTGGGACTGCACACGGCGATCGCCCTGTGCCTGGTCCTCAACCTGGCGGCGCTCGCGGCCGTCCTGTACGTGCTCGCCGGGCCGCACCTCCGCCGCCACGGCTGGTTCGCCACCTCGCTGTTGCTCTGCGTCCTCGCGCTGTTCGAACCGCTCCGGGACACCTTCAGCTTCGGCCAGGTCAACCTGGTGCTGCTGGCCCTGGTCCTCGCCGACGCCTGGCTGCTGGCGACCGGCCGGGGGCGGTGGGCCGGGGTCGGGATCGGGCTGGCGGCGGCGGTCAAGCTGACGCCCGCGATCTTCATCGGGCTCCTTCTGATCGCCCGGCGGTGGCGTGCCGCCGGGCTCGCGACGGCCGTCGCCGCGGCCGCCACCGCGGCGGCGGCCTGGATCGCCCCGGGCGCCTCACGCTTCTACTGGACCGAGGCCCTGTGGGACACCGGCCGCATCGGCCGACTCGACTATGTCTCCAACCAGTCGCTGCAGGGCGTCGTCGCCCGCTTCATGGCACCCCACGAACCCAGCCGTCCCATCTGGGCGTCGCTGGTTCTGGTCGTGCTGTGCGTATGGGCGTGGCGGGTGCGGACGGCGGTGAACGCCTCCGACTGGATCGCCGCGTTCGCGGTGACCGGGCTGACCTCCTGTCTGATCAGCCCGATCACCTGGGTGCACCATCTGGTCTGGCTGCTGCCGTCCTTCGCGATCCTGCTCGGACACCGAAGGCTGTGGCCGCTCACGGCGGCGCTGTACGCGCTGCTGTGCAGCAGTGTCGTATGGCTGTGGTTCGACGGGGCGTCCGGCATCGACGGCTTCATCGGCAGCAACGCCTATGTCTGGATCACGCTCGGGCTGCTGCTGGGGCTGCCGATCGGTCAGTCGGCGGTGGGCCTGCCGTTCCTGAGCCGCAGGGACAGCGCCACGGCCGCCGCCCCCAACCCGGCGGCACCGGTGATCACCCCGGCCTCCACCCAACCGGGCCCGCCGGCCTCCGCCCTCGCCCGCTTCTCCCGGACGGGGGGCGACGACTCGGAGCGGGCCTGAGGCGCCGCCGCCGGGCGCGCGGGCAACAGCGAGCCCACGGGCTCCACGCGCCCGGCGGCACGGAAGCCCCAGTCGAGCAGCGACCGCGCCTCCTCGTACACCGCGAGCCCCCCAGCGGCCGGCCGCATCACCGTGACGACGAGCGTGCGGCCACCCCGTTCGGCGGCGGCGATGAGCGTGTTGCCCGCGTTGCTGGTGTAGCCGTTCTTGACCCCGATCAGCCCCCGATAGCGGTCCACGCCCACGCCGGTGAGCAGCCGGTTGGTGTTCTGAATGCCGTACGACCAGCCGCCCGCCGGGAACTTCGCCGTGGCCGTCGAGCAGTACGCGGCGAACTCCGCGTTGCGCAGCCCGGCCCGCCCGAACACCGCCAGGTCGTACGCCGACGACACCTGCCCCGGCGCGTCGTACCCGTCGGGCGAGACCACCTTGGTGTCCGTGGCGCCCAACTTCCGGGCCTTGGCCTGCATCTGCCGGGCGGTGGTGCGCCAGCCGCCGTTGAGCCCGGCCAGCACCCGCACGGCGTCGTTGCCGGAGCTGAGGAACACCCCGCGCCACAGATCGGCCACCCGATAACTGCGGCCCTCCTTCACGCCGACGAGACTGCTCCCGGCCCCGACGGCGTCCAGTTCGCCCTTCTTGACGGTGTGTCTGAGCCCCGCCGGCAGCCCCGGCATGACGGTCAGCGCGAACAGCGTCTTCAGCGTGCTGGCGGGCGGCAGCTTCCGGTGCGCGTCATGGGCGGCGAGCACATCACCGCTCCCTGCGTCGGCCACCAGCCACGACACCGCGGAGACGTCCTGCGGAACCTTGGGCGCCCCGTCCCGGGGCCGCACCTGGGTGCCTTTCCGGTACAGCGACGGTTCCTCGGACGCCTTGGCGTCCTGCGGCCCCGACGCGAACGAGGGTCGTACGCCGTCGGGGCTCGAAGCGAAGGCGAGCCCACCGAGCACACAGACGGCGGAACAGCCGACGAGGGCACGGGCGACACGGGAGGTGCGAGACGAGAATCCGATGGTCATACCCAGCAACGTAGGAAGGGTTGCGCTCCGCGCGGGGGTGCCAGGGCCGGGTGAAGGGGTTGAGCACCCGGATGCCGCACGGATGAGTTCGTCTGCGGGTGGGTGGGGGCTGGTCGCGCAGTTCCCCGCGCCCCTGAAAAGCAGGGGCCTGCGGCCCTGCAGTCGGCCCTGCGGGCCGATGAAAAAGCGGGGCGCAGCCCCCCCTATTT
>NZ_JBSFVY010000044.1:23834-69969 GCF_053592555.1 Streptomyces sp. NPDC002643 | reverse complement strand
CGCGCATCCGGCGCACGGTGAACTCCGGCATGAGCAGCCGCCGCAGGCGCGTGTGCTCCGGCGGGTCGAACGCGGGCAGCATCCCCGCCAGCATCGTCGCCCGAGCCTCTTCCTCCGGTGCGCCGCCGACTCCGGCCAGGACGCGGGCGGAGCTGAACCGTTTCGGGTCCGACAGCACTTCGCGTACGTCCTGGTAGCGGCAGACCAGGTACGCGGTCCCGCCGAACGGTGTCCGCGTCGGCACCACGCCCTCGCCGTCTCTCAGGCGGGCCAGTTCCTCGACCGGCCCGAATCCGTTCCGCCGCATCTCCAGCGGTAACTCCGGCACGTGCGTCATCCTCGTCCCGCCCGTCGCGTGATGGTGTGAGGCCTTCCGCACGCTACCAGGTAAGTGTTATCCAGCTACCACTTGATGGTGAGGGTTGTGTGGCGAGGGGGTGCGCCGGTCTCAGGAGGAGCAGGTGACGTCCTTCGCCGGCAGATGTCCGCCCGTGAGGTAGGCGTCGACGGTGCGGGTGACACATGCCGGGGCGCCGGGGAAGCCGTACACCGCGTGGCCCCGGCCCCCGTGGACGTACACCATCCGTGAGCCGCGCAGGGCGCGATGCATCGCGCGACCGCTGGACAGCGGGGTCTGGGGGTCCCACTGGTTCTGGACGACGAGGGCGGGGACCTTGTTGCCGACGTGGGTGGCCGGTTCGGCGCCGCGCGGCCAGAAGGCGCACGGGGTGATGTTGGCGGCGAAGTCGCCGTAGAGGGGGTGGCGGGCGCTCTCGTGGCGGGCGTCGCGCTGGTAGCGGGACGGGTCGCGGGGCCAGGACGCGGTGTTGTCGGCACAGATGACGGCCCAGTTGAGGCCGGCGCTGTTGTCGTCCGCCGCGTCGGCGGGGCCGGTGTCCGGGCCGGTGGCGCGGCCGGGGCGGGAAGAGCGCAGGGCGACGACGTCTTCGGCGGCCTGGTAGGGATCGGCGCCGAAGGACCACCGCAGCCAGGAGCGGATGTCGGCACCGGTGAGGACGTCGCCCTGGTGGTCGAGGTCGTCGCCCTCGTACAGCAGGGGCGTGCGGTTGGCGCGGGCGACGAGCCTCCAGAAGGCGGCGCGGACCTTCGCGGGCGTGTCGCCGAGGTGGTAGGTGCGGTCGCGGCCGGCGGTCAGCCGGCTCCACTCCTCGAAGGCCGGCTCGGCCCCGGCCGCCATGGCCAGGGCGGTGCCCCGGCCGAACCGGTTCGGGTCGGGCGCGCTGTCGAGCACCATGCGGTCGCTGTGCCCGGGGAAGAGCTGGGTGTAGACGGAGCCCAGGTAACTGCCGTACGACCAGCCGATGTAGGACAGTTTCTTCTCGCCCAGCACACCCCGGATGACGTCCATGTCACGGGCGGTGTTGCGGGTGGCGCACTTGGCGGCGATGTCCCGGGCGCGCGCGGTGTCCTGGGCGAAGGTCGCGGCCCGGTACGGGCGGTAGGGCTCCGTGAGTGCCGCCTCGTCCTGCGTCAGGCCGCACCGCACCGGGCTGCTGGCGCCCAGGCCGCGCGGGTCGAAGCCGATCAGGTCGTAGCGTTGCAGGACGCTCTTGGCGAGCGCGTCCTTGAGCTGGACCGGGTCCGACAGTCCGGGGTTCCCCGGGCCGCCGGGGTTGGACAGCAGCACGCCGTGGCGCTTGGCCGGGGTGCTGGTGCGCAGCCTGGAGACGCGCAGACGCAGGGTCCGGCCGTCGGGGTGCGCGTAGTCCACGGGGACGGTGACGGAGGCGCACTGGTAGGAGGCGGGTTCGTCGGCTTCGCACCGCTTCCATGTCAACTGCTGGCTGTAGTACCGGACGAGCGGGCCGGTGCGGTCGGCGGACGTGGTCGTGCCCTCGGCGGCGGGCAGGGCCAGGACGGCGACCACACCGGCGGTGGCCAGGGCGGCGAGGGTGGTGGTACGGCGCATGGAGGCGTCTTTCTCGGGTGCGGACCGCTGCGGACAGGAGGGGCGAGGTGCCCTGTCCTACCTTCCGGCCACCGGGGCCGGCGCCGCCTCGGCCGATCGGCCAGACCACCGGAGCCGGCCTCGTCCGAACGGCCGACCTCCGCCGGGTCGCTTGAGTACGTGTGCCGGTCGCCGGTCGGCTCACTCGTGGCCGAACAGGTACGGCACGAAGACGACCGTGCCGCGGCGCAGAACGTACGGCCGGTTCGAGGGCGGGGCGGGTGACGACGTCCGCCGCCGAGCTTGGCGCGGTGAACCGGTCCGCGGTGTGCGCGAAGGAGGCGCGGCCCCTGCGGCAGACCTCCGGACGGGTCACGGAGAGCAGCATGATCGTTTGAGGAGCGCCGTGTGCCGGTCGGTGACGGCGTCGGCCATCGGCGAGCATGCGTCGGGGCAGGTCAAGGCCGTGCCCGTGGACCGTGAGCCTCCTCGACGACCGCGATTCCCGCGTCGGGGATGGGGCTCCACGCCCGCCGGGTCGGCTCCTGACGCGGCGGGCGTACGGCGGACACCCGGCGACGGGGCCCCGGCACGGTGCCGGCGGTCCCACGGGCTCCATGAGCGGCTCGGCCGTTTCCTGTCCTTTCGGACGAGTGGGCCCACCCGACCGAGCGAAGCGCCGGCCCACCGTCCACGCGATCAGCGGTCCAGCGCATACCGGGACTCTCGCCGAAGGCCCCGGCGTTCACGCTGGGGATGAATGCATCTCAAGACTGCTCTGACGTGCACGTCAGAGCGGACGTTTTTGCTGCGGCGATCGTCGCCCAGATCGAGCGGTTCGCCCCGGGATTCCGTGACCGGATCATCGGCAGCGCGGTGCGCACCGCACCCGGATTCGCCGCGTACAACCAGAACTACATCGGCGGCAACATCATGACCGGCGCCAAGGACATCCCCCAGCTGATCGCCGGACCACGCCTGACCACCCAGCCCTACGACAGCGGACTGCCCGGCCACTACCTGTGCTCGGCGGCGACCCCGCCCGGCCCCGGTGCCCACGGGATGTGCGGCGCCCACGCCGCGGCACGGGCCCTGAGCCACCTTCGCGGGGCGGCTGGCGCGTAGACCGGGCTCGCCTCAAGGGCGGTCGTCCTTCGGCCAGTTGCGCAAGATCAGTGAGCCGCATCGGTCAAGGCGCTCGGCGCTGCTGCCCCGGCCCAGTGGCGACTACACGGCGGTGGGTGGCTCCGTCGGCGCGCGGTGCAGGGCGTGCGCCTGCTTGGTGAGCACGTCGACGAACCAGCTGTGGCCGGGATCGAGTTGCCGTACCGGATGCCACCACGCGACCTCGGTGAACGGCGGCAGCGACGACGGGAGTGTCAGTTCCCGCAGCTCGGGGTCGCGGTGCTGTTCCACCAGCCGCTGGTGGGTGAGGATGAGCAGGTCGGTGCCCACCACCAGTCGGCCCGCGGCGGCGAAGTTCTCCACCCGCACCGCGCAGTGCCGGTCGATGCCCAGAGCGGCCATGGCCGCGTCCGACGGGGAGGCCCCGAACCGGTGCTTGAACGGCATCACCCAGCGCGCCCGCGCGGCCTCGTCCCGGGTGAGCCGGTCGCCGACGGAACCGTTTCCCTGCCAGGTGACACAGACCCAGCTGTCCTGGTACAGCTCGGCGCTCGGCACCTCGGAAGGGGAGAAGAGCTCCCGCGGGGCGACGAGGACATCGATCTCGCGCAGCGTGCCCGTCAGATCGCTGACCACCGAGTCGTTCATGGCCCGGAAGTCCAGGCTCACCCCGGGCGCCGCCCGGGCGACCGCGGCCAGCAGACCTGACCCGAGGACTTCCAGCACCGAGTCCGAGCACTGGACCACGAACCGACGCTCCGCCGTGGCCGGCTCGAACCGCGGCTTGGCGGCCAGCAGCAGCTGGAGGTCGTCGAGGGTGTGCCCCAGCTGGTCGTGGAGCGCCTGCGCCAAGGGCGTCAGGACGTACTGGCCGGCGGTCCGCTCCAGCAACGGGTCGTCGAAGTGCCGCCGAAGCCGGGCCAGGGCCGTGCTCGTGCCCGGCTGGCTCAGACCCACCCGCTCGCCCGCCCGCGTGACATTGCGCTCCTCCAGCAGGGCATGGAGCACGACGATCAGATTCAGATCCAGACTGGGCATGTGCACCGTCGGCTCCCGGTCCTCGGTCCCTCTCATACGGCGCACGAATGGACAGGCATACGCATCAATCATTTCCGTGGGCCGTGCGGCTGGGCCGATGCTAGTCGTGCGACGCGGCGATGTCGCCGGTGCTACAGGGAAACGAACCTGGTCCGTGGTGGTGCGCCGAGCCACCGAGCCGGTCCCCGTCCTGGACGGGGTTCGAGGAGGGGAAGCCATGAAACTCGCTCGTTTCGACGGAGACCGTCTCGGCGTCGTCGAGGGGGACACGGTGGTCGACATCACCGACACCGTGCCGTCCGGCCTCGGCGGCGGTCGCCTCCACGGCCTCATCGCGGCCGTCGCCGAGGGGGAAGCCCCGGAGCTGATGCCCGGCCCGGTTCGCCGCCGCCTGTCCGACATCACGCTCGCGTGTCCGCTGCCCGCACCTCCCAAGGTCATCGCCGCCCCGGTCAACTACCTCGACCACAAGGCGGAGATGACGGTCGAGCACACCGTCGCCGACCTCGGGCTGTTCCTCAAGGCCCGGACCAGCGTGATCGGGCACGGCGGCACCGTCGTCCTGCCCTACACCGACATGCGGTTCGACCAGGAGGGCGAGCTCGGCGTCGTCATCGGCCGACGGGTTCGCGACCTGCCGGTGGCGGAGGCGATGACGGCGGTCTTCGGCTACACCTGCCTGCTCGACATGAGCATGCGCTCCACCGAGGACCGCTCGACCCGCAAGTCCTTCGACACGTTCACCCCCGTCGGGCCGTGGATCGTCACCGCGGACGAGATCCCCGATCCCGCCGTGCTCGGCCTGCGCTGCTGGGTCGGCGACACACTCCGTCAGGAGACCACCGTCGCGGACATGATCTTCGACGTCCCCACCCTCGTCGCCTACGCGAGTTCGGTCATGACGCTCGAACCGGGCGACATCATCGCCACGGGCACCCCCAAAGGCGTCGGTCCCGTGGCCGACGGCGACCGCGTCGCGGTCGAGATCGACGCGATCGGCCGACTCGAAGTCACCGTCTCCGACCGGGGGGCCATTCCCTACGGCCGGCGCGTCGGCGCCACCCTGAGTCCGGCCCCCGCTCCTTCCGCGCACCTGTGAAAGAGGCCGAGATGACCACCGAGACCACGGGCGAGGGCACCGACCCTTACGACGCGATCGCGAAGCTCGGCGCCGCGCCGCTGTGGCGGTACTACGGCGAGCTCTTCGCCGGTGAACCGCGCAGCAGGGCCGTGCCCCACCTCTGGAACTACCGCGAACTGCGTCCGCACATGCTGCACTTCGCCGACGCCCTCTCCCTGGAGGAGGCGGAGCGCCGGGTCCTGATGCTGGTCAACCCGGGAATGACGGAACCCCCGGCGACGGTCAACTCCCTCTACGCGGGCATCCAGATCATCCTTCCCGGCGAGACGGCCCAGGCGCACCGGCACACGGCCAACGCCTTCCGCTTCATCATCGAGGGCGAGGGCGCCTACACCACCGTCGACGGCGAGCGCGTGCACATGAGGCCGGGCGACCTGCTGCTCACCCCCGGCTGGCACTGGCACGACCACTACCACGAGGGCGACGGCCCGATGATGTGGCTCGACGGGCTCGACTACCCACTGGTCAACGCGCTGGAGGCCGGCTTCTTCCAGCTCTACGACCAGCGCTCACAGCCGGCCGGGCGGCCGGACGACCTGTCCAGCAGGCAGTACATCCACGGCCGGCTCAACCCCCTGTGGGTCCAGCCGGACCGCATCAACTCGCCCATCGGCAACTACCCGTGGAGCGAGACGAGCAAGGCCCTCGCGGCCATCGGCGACGACGTCACGGGCAGCCGCTACGACGGAGTCGTACTGGAATACAGCAACCCGCACACCGGCGGCCCCGTCATGCCCACGATCTCCTGCCGGATCTCCCGGCTGCGCCCCGGCTTCGACGGCGCCGCGCACCGCCACACCGCCGGCACGATCTACCACGTGGTCTCGGGGGAGGGCCGTACGGAAGTGGACGGCACCGTACTGGAGTGGGGGGAGAAGGACGTCTTCGCGGTCCCCGGCTGGACCGTCCACCGGCACCGGAACGTTTCCCGCTCCACCGACGCGATCCTGATGTCGTACACCAACGAGCCCGTGCACCAGGCCCTCGGCGTCTACCGCGAGGAGCACGTCGAGTGACGCCGAGGCCTTGAGGTGCGGTTGTCCCGGGACGTCGGTGATGGGTGGGGAGCTGGCTGCGGTCCGGTGTGATCTGGAGGACTTCGCGGCGGAGATGTTCGAGCCGTTCGCGCGGGCGGATCAACGCCGGTGGGGAACGGTCTATCTGCAGGGCCTGCTGCTGGACGGGCGGCGCGAGTCGGTGGAACCGATGGTCGCCCGCCTCGGCGAGGACGGCAACCGGCAAGCCCTGGCGAACTTCATCACCACCAGCCCGTGGGATCAGGTCCGGCACACGTCCGCGCCCGCCTGGCCTGGCGGGATGCAGCAGGTGATCAACCCGACCGCGCTGATCGTCGATGACACCGGTTTCCTCAAGGACGGGCTCGCGGCAGGGGGGAACTCGACGGCAGGGCCCACGGCCGCCCCGGCCGTCACGGCCCGGGCAGCGGGGCGACGGCGGCCATGGCGACGTCGAGGAGTCGCGCCACGGGGCGCTTGCCGTCGCAGGCGACCCACTCCCGGCGGGCGTACTCGAAGCAGGCGACGCCGGCGGCGGCCAGCGCGCCCGCGCGCAGCCGGGGCTCGTCGCCGGACGGCGCCTCAGCGAGCCGTGGGAGGAGTGCCTCGGCGATGGCCTCGTTCCATTGCGCCTGTTGGTGCAGGTGGCTCGCGTACAGCACCTGAGTGTCGTAGATCAACCGCATCATCGCCAGCGCCTGGTCGCCGACGGTGAGTGCCTCGATCACGTCGTCGAACGAGCGGCGCAGCGCGTACCACGGCTCCTCCTCGGAGGGGCGCGCCGTCAACGCGGCCGCGATGTCCGTGCCCGCCTTGTCGAGCATGTGGGTCACCACCGCTTCCTTGCCGGCGAAGTAGCGGAAGAAGCTGCGCGGTGACAGCCCGGCCGCCGCGGCGATCTGGTCCACGGTGGTGGATTCGTAGCCGTTCGCGACGAACAGGTCCACGGCGACCGCCTGGACCTCCTCCTGCACTGCGAGCCGCTTCCGGTCGCGCAGGGTGGGCTTTCTCTGTTCCATCCCCGTAATGCTACAGCATGAGTCATGTTCGGCTGAGAGTGCCTTACTTGACAGTCTCTGCCAATAAAGGCGTACGCTGTAGATATGACTGATCCTCGTGATGCGCAGGTGAGGACAGCCGGAACCGCGCGTCCGTTCGTCATCGACGTGCCGCAGCGGGAGCTGGACGATCTGCGGGAGCGGTTGCGCCGAAGCCGGCTGTTCGACTCGGACCTGGACTGGTCGGCGGGGACTCCGACCAGACAGCTGCGTGAACTCGTGGACTACTGGGCCGAGGAGTTCGACTGGCGGGCGGTCGAGCGCCGGCTGAACCGGATGCCCCAGTTCGAAGCGGACGTCACCACCGACAGCGGCGAGTTCCGGCTGCACTTCGTGCATGCCCGTGGAAACGGCCCGGACCCGCTGCCGCTGGTGTTCAGCCACGGCTGGCCGGGGTCGTTCTGGGAGGTGCACAAGATCCTCGGCCCGCTCACCGACCCCGCCGCCCACGGCGGGGACCCGGCGGACGCCTTCCACGTCGTCGCCCCGAGTCTGCCCGGGTACGGCTTCTCACCCCACCCCGGCCGGCCGGGCGTCGGTCCGGCCGCGATCGCGGAGGCGTTCCACACGCTCATGACCGACGTGCTGGGCTATCGGCGCTATATCGCCCAGGGCGGCGACTGGGGCTCCTTCGTCACCGCGGCGCTGGCCCGCGCCCACCACGCGGCGGACGAGGGGGTGGCGGCCATCCATCTCAACTTCTTCCCCGGGCAGGCCACCCCCGAGACCCCGCAGGGCGCCGCGCACCTGCGGCGCGCGGCCGACTGGCAGGCCGCGGAGGGCGCCTACTCCCACCTCCAGATGACCAAACCGCTGACCATCGGCCACGCGCTGGCCGACTCACCGGCCGGTCTGGCGGCCTGGATCGTGGAGAAGTTCCACAGCTGGAGCGACTGCGACGGGGACGTCGAGTCGGTGTTCTCCAAGGACGACCTGCTGACCGACATCACGCTGTACTGGCTGTGCGGTGCCATCGGCACCTCCGTCCGCCTCTACCACGAGATGGCCGCCGAGGCAGGGCCGGCCACGCCGGGGCCCGTCACCGCCCCGACCGCGTTCGCGGCCTTCCCCAAGGAGATCCTCCCGGCGGCACGCGAGGTCGTCGCGGCCTCCTTCAACCTCCAGCGCTACACCGAGTTCCACCGCGGCGGGCACTTCGCCGCACTGGAACAGCCCGACGCCCTGGTCGAGGACATCAGAGCGTTCTTCCGGCCCCACCGGCGCCCCGCGGCGCGCTGAGCGCGGTCCGCGAAAGCCGGGTGCGTCCCGCGCACTCGTACCGACAACACCACGGCACGACAACACCCCCACGGAAGGTGCACATGCCCCCCACCACGATCACCGTCGACTACCTGGTCATCGGTGCCGGCGCCACAGCGATGGCCTTCGCGGACGTCCTCGTCAACGAGAGCCGCCACACCGTCGCCATCGTGGACCGCAACCACGCCCCGGGCGGTCACTGGACCATGTCGTACCCGTTCGTCAGGCTGCACGGCCCGTCGAACGTGTACGGCGTCCACTCCCGCCCGATGCCCAGCGACTCCTTCGGAACGGCTCTCGCCTCGCGCAACGAGATACTCGACTACTACGACCGCGTCATGCGCGAGACCCTGCTCGCCTCGGGCCGCGTCACCCACCTGCCGATGCACGACGTCGACGAGGTGACGCCCGGCCGGCCCTCGACGGCGCGGGCACGCTCCCTCGTGAACGGGGCGAGCACCGAGATCGTCGTCAGGAAGCGGGTCGTCGACGCCACGTACATGAACATCACCGTGCCCGCGATGCGGCGTGTGAACTACGACGTCGAGGACGGTGTGCCGCTCGTCCCGGTCAACCAGCTCGTGGACCTCGGCGGCACGCCCGAGCGGTTCACGGTGATCGGGGCCGGGAAGACGGGCCTCGACGCCTGCCTGTGGCTGCTCGACCACGGCGTCGACCCCGACCGGATCACCTGGATCGCCTCGCGTGACGCCTGGCTCATCAACCGCGGCCACGAGGGGACCGGGCCCCAGTTCCGCCAGCTGACGAAGCTCCAGTCGGCCCCCTCGGCCGACGACGCGATCAGCGCGCTGGAAGAGCTGGACCTCGTCATCCGACGTGACCCCGGCATCACGCCCAGCGCCTTCCGGTGCGCGACGGTCAGCTCCGCCGAGCTCGTCCGACTCCGCCAGATCGAGCACGTGGTTCGGCTGGGACGCGTACGCCGTATCGACGCGAGCGGCGTCCAGCTCGACGAGGGCACCGTCGCGGCGGCGCCGGGGACGGTGTACGTCGACTGCTCGGCGGACGGGCTCACCCAGAAGCCGCTGACGCCCGTCTTCGAGGACGACACGATCACACTCCAGCCGCTGCTGCCGTGTCTGCTCGCCCCCAGCGCCGCCGTCACCGCGAAGCTCGAATGCCTCGACCTCGACGACGAGACCCGCAACAGCCTGGCACCGCCGGCCCTCAACCCCAGTACCTCCCGCGACCTGCTGTCCTTCTACGGCATACGCATGGACCGGCTGCACCGGTGGTCCGGTTCACCCGAACTGTTCGAGTGGCTGCTCGGCTCACGTCTGTCGGCCGCCCTGGTCGACCTCCCGGAGATGAAGGACGAGGACAACCGTGCCACGGCGGCACTCCTCGCCTCCCACCTGGGGGATCTGCTGAAGAGGGACGGGATCGATCCCCGCGTGACCACCACGCTCTGAACGAGTGACGATCTACGCAAGGAGAACGAAAATGAAGACGACCATTGTCACGGGACCGGACTCGGTGGAGGTGCGGGAGGCCGAACAGCCGCCCGCCGGAGACACGGATGTCCTGGTCCGGGTCAAGGCCTGCGGGATCTGCGGAACGGACACCGCGTACATCCACATGGGCGGGACCCCGCTCCAGCAGGGGGACCTGCCGATCGGGCACGAGATCGCCGGCGAGGTCATCGAGGTCGGCTCGGCGGTCGACGGCGTCAGCGTCGGCGATCACGTCGTCGTCAACCCGATGGCCACGTCGGACGGCATCATCGGCAACGGCGGCGCACAAGGAGGGCTGTCGGAGGTCCTGGTCCTCCGTGACGCCGAGCCCGGCTCGCACTTCCGGGTGGTTCCCTCCGACATCCCCTGGCATGTGCTCGCGCTGAACGAGCCGATGGCGGTCGCCTACCACGGGGTCAACCGCTCCGGGGCCGGGGCCGGCTCCAAGGCCGTGGTGTTCGGCGCCGGGCCGATCGGCCTGGGCGCGGCGATCGGACTGAAGTCGAAGGGTGCCGCGCACGTCGTGGTCGTGGACGTGGTGCCCGGCCGGCTCGACAAGGCGCTCAAGGTGGGCGCGGACGCCGTGATCAACTCCGCGGAGGAGGACGTCATCAGCCGACTGAAGGAACTGCACGGTGAGGTACCGCAGTTGCTCGGCGACGCCAAGCCCGGCACGGACGTCTACATCGACGCCGCCGGTGTGCCCGCGGTGATCACGACCGCGTTCGCGGCCGTCAAGCACGGGGCGACGATCACGGTCATCGCCCTGCACAAGAAGCCCGTCGAGATCGATCTGCAGTCCGCCCTGATGAGCGAGGTCGATCTGCGCTTCTCCATGGGCTACCCGACCGAGATCTTCGAAGTGACGGACTCGATCATCGAGAACGTGGACCGGTACGCGGTCATCCCGAGCGACCTGGTGCCCTACAGCCAGGTACTGCAAGGCCTCGAACTCGCCGCCACGCCAGGGGCGACGGACAAGGTCGTCATCACCTTCGACTGAGCGGTCTCCCCGCTCCGGCCCCGAGGAGGAGCCTCATGACAGTCGTCCCGGTCGATCTGCGCACCGACACCCGCCGCGCACCACGCGGCATCGGCTCCGCACGGCCCGAGCTCGCCTGGCGGCTGCCCGCCGGTGCCGCCGACCAGTCGGCGTATCAGGCGCAGGTCGCCACGGGCGACGACTTCCGCGCCGGCGCGCTGGTCTGGGACAGCGGCCGGGTGGACTCGCCGCGGCAGTTCGGCGTCCGTCCGGCCGAGCCGGGCTGGCCGGCTGCACGGATCACTGGTGGCGGGTGCGGGTGTGGACCGGCGGCGAGGACCCCGGCCCGTGGAGCGCCCCGGCGTTCTTCGAGACCGGCGTCCTCGACCCGTCGCTGTGGACGGCCCGCTGGGTGACCGGTGAGGCCCCGGCCGGCCAGGACTACCGGGCGCTGTACCCGCGGGGCACCGCCGAGCCGGCCGGGGAGGTCGTGCGGGCGCGTGCCTACGTGTCGGCGCTGGGCTGGTACCGGTTCTTCGTCAACGGCCACGACCCCGCTTCCGCGGCCGCCTCGGGGCCTTCTCCCGCCGGGCCGTCTACGGGGACCAGTTGGCCGGGCTGGTGCAGGTGCATCTCGAACTGGCCGACGGAACCCGTGCGGTGCTCGCCTCGGACGGGACATGGCAGGCCGGTGGCGGCCCGATCCTCGCCTCCGACCCGATGCACGGGGAGCGCGTGGACCTGCGCGTCGACGACCGGGAATGGAGGACCGCGCCCGTGGCCCCGGCCGGCTTCGCCCCGGTCCGGGTCATGGACCGTGACACCGTCCTGGTGGCGGAGGACGTCGAGCGGGTCACCGAGATCCGGAGACTGCCCGCGGTATCGGTGCGTCGCTCCCCGTCGGGCAAGCAGATCGTCGACTTCGGCCAGAACTTCGCCGGCGTCGCCCGAATCCGCCTTCGCGGCCCCGCCGGCACGGTGGTGCGGCTCACCCACAGCGAGGTGCTGCGGCCCGACGGCGAACTGGACCTGGACTACGTACTGACGCCGGGGACCAAGCGCTGGTGCCAGCGCGACGAGGTGACCCTGAACGGCACCGACACCTGGTTCCAGCCGTGGTTCACCATCCACGGGTTCCGTTACCTGGAAGTCGACGGCCTCACCGCCGACCTGCCGGCCGAGGACGTGGAGGCGGTGGTCCTGTCCTCCGCCCTGCCCGAGGCAGGAACGTTCGAGTGCTCCGACGAACGGCTCAACCGGCTGCATGCCAACGTGGAATGGTCGCTGCGCTCCAACTTCACCGACACCCCGACCGACTGCCCCACCCGGGAACGCTCCGGCTGGACGGGCGACATCCAGGTCTTCGCGCCCACCGCCACCACGTTCGTCGACGTCCAGGCATACCTGCGCCGATACCTGCACAACCTGGCACTGGAGCAGCACCCCGACGGCACCGTGCCGCCGTTCGTCCCGGCGGAGTCCTCGGCCTTCTCCAAGGGTCCGTCACGACTGGACCGTCTGACGCGCACCTCCGCGGGCTGGGGCGACAGCGCGGTGCTCCTGCCGTGGACGCTGTACCAGTACTACGGAGACCAGCGGGTCCTGGAGCGCCAGTACCCGGCGATGACGGCCTGGGTGGAGCAACTCGTCCGGCGCGCCCGCCGGCACCGCAGCGTTCTGAGACGGCTGCGGCGCGAACACGTCGGTGCGCTGGAGCGGTACCTCGTCGACACCGGCTGGCACTGGGGCGAGTGGCTGCGGCCCGGGGAGTCCTTCGTCACGTCCATGCGGGACTCCCTGCTGCGCACCCGGGCCGTCGTGGCGACCGCCTACCTGGAGCACTCCGCGCGGCGCCTGGCCGACATCGCCGCTCTCATCGGACGCGAGAAGGACGCCGAGCGCTACGGAGATCTCGCCGACACCGTTCGTACGGCCTGGCGGGCCGCCTTCCTGCACGCCGACGGCCGCATCGGACCGACCGCCAGGACGACTACGTACGCGCCCGCAACCACTACGCCTTCGGGGCGGTGGCCCGATTCCTGACCGAATACGTCGCCGGTGTCGCCCCGGCCGCACCCGGCTACCGGACCATCGGCATCCGTCCGTACGTCGGGGGCGGTCTCACGTCGGCGCGTGCATCCGTGGCCACCCCTTACGGAGCCGCGTCCAGCAGCTGGCGCCGCGACGGCGAGACGATCACCCTGGACGTCACCGTCCCGCCCGGGAGCACGGCCCGAGTGCACGTCGGCACGGGAGCACCGAAGACGCTCACCGTCGGCACCCACACGCTCACCTGCCCATGGCCCGGACACGACTGACGACGATGTTCAGGCCGCCCTGGTCACGGCCGTTGCCGGCTGCGACGGCGGGCCGTCGGGACCGGGAGCGGCGCGGCGCCCTCCACCACGGTGCTGGACACCGAGCCGATGCCCTCCACGGTGAGGGTGACCGTGTCACCGGGTTTCAGCGGGGGAGGGGTCCGCTCGCCGTGCCGGCCCCAGAGTTCGGCGAGACAGCCGCCGTTGCCGCAGGTGCCGGAGCCGAGGAGGTCGCCCGGCCGGAGAGCGGTGCCCCGTGAGGCGTAGGCGGCCATCTCCTCGAAGGTCCAGCTCATGTTGGACAGCAGGTCCTTGCCGATGACCTCGCCGTTGACCTCCGCGGTCAGGGCGAGGCGCAGGAAGCCGTCCTCGTCGCGGAACGGCTCCAGCTCGTCGGCGGTGACCAGGTACGGGCCGAGGGTGGTGGCGGTGTCCTTGGCCTTGCAGGGGCCGAGGCCCACCTGCAGTTCGCGGGAGGCGAGATCGCGTGCCGACCAGTCGTTGAAGACGGTGTAGCCGACGATGTGCTCGCGGGCCCGCTCCGGGGTGAGGTCCCGGCCCCCGGTGCCGATGACGGCGCCGACTTCGAGCTCGTAGTCCAGGGCCCGGCTGCCCGGCGGGACCGGCACGTCGTCGTACGGACCGATGACCGCGTAGGGGCTGGAGAAGTAGAAGGTGGGGGCGTCGTACCAGGCGTCGGGCACCCCGGCGGAGCCTCCCAGGGAGAGCATCATGCCCTCGACGTGTTCCTCGAAGGTCACGAAGTCCCGCACGGTGGGCGGCTCCAGCGGTGGCAGCAGCCGTACGTCGGACACGTGCGGCGCCGCCGGACCTCCGAGGGCGGCCGTGCCCGCGTCGAGCAGGGCGCCCGGACCGTCGCCGGACCGGAGCAGTTCGATGATCGACCGTGCACCGTTCACGGGGTGCAGGACGCCCTGCTCCCCCATGACAGCGACGTGCCGTTGACCGTGGTGTTCGTAGGCGGCGAAGCGCATGGGCGCGGCTCCAGACTTCGGTTCTCGGATGGGGGCGGGAGCCGGGGACGCGGCCGGCGGGGCGACAGAGGATGCGCCGCGTCCCCGGGGTTCAAGAAGCCTCGCCGGTCAGACCGGCGGGGCGACGAACACGCCGTGGTCGGGGTCGTTGAAGGACTCCTTGGCGAGCATCTCGTTCATGGGGTTGGCGGTGCCCCACTGGTCGGTGACCTCGGGCTGGGAGAAGTCGTAGACGTGCGGGTGCCAGGTGTCCTCGTCCAGCTCCTCCATCTCCGTCGTGTACTCGACGGTGTTGCCGTGCGGGTCGAGGAAGTAGGAGAAGGTGTTGTTGCCCGCCATGTGCCGGCCCGGCCCCCAGAGCTTGCGGACCCCGGCCCGCAGCAGGCGGCCGGTGCCGTACATGTACTCGTCCAGGCCGCGCATCTCGAAGGAGATGTGGTGCAGGGAGGTGTGCGGGCCGCCGGCGATGGCCATCGTGTGGTGCTGGTTGCTGATCCGCATGAAGTGCATGACCTTGCCCACGTACGGCGACTCCAGCGTGTCGGAGAGCCGGAAGCCGAGGTGGGTCTCGTACCAGTCCTTCGTCCTGTCCAGGTCCGCGGAGTTGAGGACCACGTGGGACAGCTTGACGGGGATCGACTCCTTCTCCTCGATCCTGCGGTGCTGCCGCGCCGCGACGTCGGCGGAGACCTCGACGGTGCGGCCGTCGATGTCGAAGAAGCGGAAGCCGTAGCCGCCGCCGGGGGTGTCGAGCTTGCCCGGCTGCGAGATCAACTGCACTCCAGCGGCGGCGAGTTGCTCGGCGAGCGTGTCGACGTCGGCCGGGGTGCCGGCGCCGAAGGAGACGAGGTCGAGGCGCTTCTCCTCGGCCTTGCGCAGCCGCACGATGTACTGCTCGGGGCTGCCCTCGGCGGCCAGGAAGGAGATGCCGGTGTCCTCGGCGACCTTGGTCAGGCCCCAGACGCCGGAGTAGAAGTCGAGTTGCTTGTCGTAGTCGGGCACGGCGAGGTCGACGTGCCGCAGATGGGTGAGCAGGCGGTTGGACATGTGGGGGGTCCTCCTCAGTCGAGGCCGAGCAACGCGGCGGCGTTTCCACCGCGTACGGCATGGAAGTCGGTGTAGGGCAGACCGGCCGCGCGCACGGCGTCGAGCGGGTCCTCGGTGCCCATGTCGAAGGGGAAGTCGGAGCCGAGCAGCACCCGGTCGGCCCCGGCGACGCGGATCAGCTCCCGCAGGACGTGCGGGTCGTGGACGAGCGAGTCGAAGTACAGGTCCCGCAGGTAACTGCTCGGCTCCCGTGAGCAGTTCCGGGCGTCGGGGCGCACCCGCCAGGAGTGGTCGGAGCGTCCGATGTGGGTGGGGAGATAGCCGCCGCCATGTGCCGCGATCAGCTTCAGGCCCGGATGGCGGTCCAGGACGCCGGAGAAGATCAGATGCGACAGCGCGACCGCGTTCTCCACCGGCTGGCCGACGGTGTTGGACAAGTACCACTGGTCGAGGCGTTCGTCGAGGGTGCAGCCGAAGGGGTGCAGGAAGAGGATCGCGCCCGTCTCCTCCGCCAGGGTCCAGAAGGGCTCGTACGCGGGGTCGGACAGTTCCCGCCCCGGCGCGTGGGTGGCGAACTCCACCCCCGACAGACCCTGGTCCAGGGCGTGTCGGAGCAGCCGCACCGCCTGCGTCGGATGCTGCAACGGTACGAGTCCGAGGCCGTACAACCGCTCGGGCGCCTCGGCGCAGTGGGCGGCCGTCGATTCGTCGGCCCGCCGGCACACCTTCTCGGCCGTCTCCTCGTCCGCCCAGTAGTGGTAGTGCGACGGCGACGGGCTCACCAGCTGGACGTCCACGCCCTGTTCGTCCATCGCCGCCAGCCGTGCCGTGACGTCCGTCAGCCTCGGCAGGCGCGCGGCGACCATGGGGCCGCTCACCGCGAGGGCCGCGGGACCGTTGCGCCGGGCGTCGAGCGCCTCGGCCTCCGCCCGTCCCGGCAGGTCCGCCACGAGGACGTCGACCTCGGGCAGCAGGACGTGCGCGTGCACGTCCACCGTGGGTGCCCTCACGGGAGCTCCCTGAGGAGGTTCGAGGTGCGGTGCCGCAGCCCCTCCATGTCGCCGCGCACCCCGTCCTGCTGCCACTCGCCGATCTGCACGGACGCGTCGACGACGGCCCGCACACGCGGGAACCGGCGCTCGTAGAAGGACTGGAACAGCTTGTCGTCCCAGTCGCGCCCACTCGTCAGCAGCTCCGCGAGGACGAGGGCGTCCTCCAGGGACATCGCCGCGCCCTGGGCCAGGGTGGGAGGGCAGCAGTGGGCCGCGTCG
The DNA here is from genome assembly GCF_053592555.1 of Streptomyces sp. NPDC002643. NCBI lineage: Bacteria > Bacillati > Actinomycetota > Actinomycetes > Kitasatosporales > Streptomycetaceae > Streptomyces > Streptomyces sp. NPDC002643. The sequence goes on along the minus strand of NZ_JBSFVY010000044.1, from coordinate 53,334 downwards.
CCGATCAGGACGACCCGCCCGCGGTGCCAGGAGCCCTCGACCAGCAGCCGGTGGAACCAGGTGTAGTTGATCTTCGCCGGATCGGTGATGTGGCGGGTGATCTCGGGCCAGACGCCGCCGTACTCGCCGGTGAGGGCGCGCATCTCGGTGGCGTACGCCTCGGGCGGGACGGCGGCGCGGACGCGGGAGTCCTCCACGACGTACGCGTAGATGGTGTCCGGGCCCGTCGGGCAGTACCCGGCGATGTACGTGGGGCCGCCGTACGTCAGGTCGTTGCGGGTGACGGCCGCGGGCCGTGGCGTGGCGACCCGCCAGATGGCCATGCCGGTGGGTTTGGGGAGGTCCGTGATGCCAATGGCCGCGCGGGTGGCCGAGCCCAGGCCGTCGGCACCGATCACCAGGTCGTAGCGGTCCTCCGTGCCGTCGCTGAGGCGTACCGAGACGCCCTGCGCGTCCTGGTCCAGGATCTCGGCGGTGGTGCCCGGACGGACGGTGGCGCCGCAGGCGCGGACCGCGTCCATGAGGATCCGCTGGAGGCGGGGGCGCTCCATGCCGACCGCGACGGGAAGGTCGTCGCCGCCGGTGTGCAGATCCTTGTCGACGGCCACGACGGTACCGTCGGGCGCCGTGATGCCCAGTTCGGCGCAGGCGCATCCGGAGGCCTCCACCTGCTCCCACACCCCGAGCTCGCGCAGGACACGCAGCGCGTTGCCCTGGAGCGTGATGCCGGAGCCGGTGGTGGCGTTCCAGTCGGGCTCGGCCTCGACGAGATCGACGGTGAGACCGGCGCGGGCGAGGAGAACGGTCACCGCGTTGCCGGCGGTGCCACCACCTATGACGAGGACCTTGCTGGGTGTGGCCATCTCAGGAACCCCCTTGTTCCGTTGGTTACTTGACGGCGATCGGGTTGATCGGAGAGCCGACCGCTCCGGTGATGCGGAGGGGCGCGGCGGTGAGCCAGAACTCGTACACGCCGTCCACCACGCAGTCGGCGGCGAGCGCGTCGAGGTCCCACATCTCGCCGATCAGCAGGCCGATGTGGGGGATGGCGACCTGGTGCAGCGGCTGGAAGGCGTGCTCGAACTCGTTGGGCCGTACCTCGAAGCCCCAGGTATCGGTGGCGATGGCGGCGATCTCGGTGCGGTGCAGCCAGCCGGCGGTGGTGAAGGAGAGGCCGGGGGCCGGGCCGCCGGCGTACTCGCCCCAGCCGTCGCGCTTGGCGCGGGCCAGCTGGCCGGTGCGGACGACGACGATGTCCCCGCGGCCGACACGCACGCCGTGGGCCTCGGCGGCCTCGGTCAGGTGCTCCTCGGTGATCGCGAACCCGTCGGGCAGCTCCGGTGTGCCGTCCTCGTCGCCGATGACCCGGCCCAGGTCGAGGAGGACGCCGCGGCCGGCGACGTGCGGTGCCATGTGCTCGATGCCGGTGACGAGGTCGCCGGCCGAGGTGACGACGTTCCAGGCGTCCCGTCCGTTCCACGCCTTGCCGTGGTCGAAGATGTGCCCGAGCCCGTCCCACTGGGTGGAGCACTGCAACGGCATCGCGATGACGTCGTCGGAGCCGCCGTGGCCGTGCGGGAACCCCTGCCCGAAGGCCGCGTCGGCGCCGGTGTCGAGCATGGTGTGGACGGGGTTGGTCCGCCGGCGCCAGCCCTTCTGCGGGCCGTTCATGTCGAAGGACTGGGAGAGCGAGAAGCTCACCCCGCGCCGGACCAGCGCCGCGCCTTCGCGCCGCTTGGCCTCGTCGAGGAAGTTCAGCGTGCCGAGCACGTCATCCTCGCCCCAACGCCCCCAGTTCGAGTACGACTTGGCGGCCTCGGCGATGGCGTCCTCGGGATCGTGCCGGTTCATGACGCCTCCTGTACACAGCGGGTGCGCTGGGTGCCGAGCCCGGTGATGGAGCCCTTCATGACGTCGCCGTCGCGCAGCAGCCGGCCCCAGTGGACGCCGTTTCCGGCCGGTGATCCCGTCAACACCAGGTCTCCGGGAAGGAGTTGGGCCGTCTGGGAGATGTACGACACCAGGCGGGCGACCCCGAAGAGCATGTCCTTGGTCGACTCGTCCTGCATGGTCTCGCCGTTCAGCTTCAGCGTGACCCGCAGGTCGCCCGGGTCGGCGACCGATTCCGCCGGTACGATCCACGGTCCTAGCGGGGTGAAGCCGGGCGCGTTCTTGCAGCGCAGCCAGTCGCTGCCGATGGCGGGCATGTCCCGGCGGAAGACGGTCGCGCGGTCGGTGAGGTCGTTGGCGATCGTGTAGCCGGCGACGTACTCCAGCGCCTCCTCGACCGGGACACGGTGGGCGGGCCTGGCGATGACGGCCGCCAACTCCAGCTCCCAGTCCGGCTTTTCGGCCCAGGCAGGGAGGACGACATCGTCGTAGGGACCGGAGATCGCGCTCGGCAGGCCGACGAAGACATAGGGCAGGTCCTCGGCCGCCCGCCGGTCCATGATCTCCGCGACCTCCGCGCGGGCCTGCTCGGCCGTGCGCGGGTCGTCGGGGGAGCGGTGCGCGACCTCCAGGTCGATCACGTGCTGACGGTAGTTGGCGCCGGACTGGAAGACCTGTCGCGGTTCGACGGGGGCGTGCACGCGCAGCTCGTCCACGTTCCGCCAGGGGCCGCCGGGTTCGGCGGCGAGGCCGTGCAGGGAGGGGAGCGCCTCGGCCAGGTCTTCCAGGAGGGTGCGGATCGTGAGGGCCGGGGCGTCGAGTGCCGTCCGGAGGTCCAGGGCCCGGCCGTCCGGCGTGACGAGTGCCGGAAAGGGAGACCCGTCCGGGACGGACAGGGTGCCCAGGGCGAAAGGGCCGGCGAAGAGAGCGGATTCTGCGGGGGGATTCACGAGCGTGTCCTCCTCGGTGCGATGGAAACCAATGTGGCCCCGCGCTCCGCAATCATGGAAATAGATACTTCAGATGTTGATCATGTGGGTCTCCGATGTGTGGCCGGCGGTGTCGGTGTGAACGAGGCTTCCGTCAGGCACGGTTGCGGGTTCGGCGTACTCGTCGAAGTGCTTCCGGAATTCAGTACCGGTGGCTCCGCGCCGGCCGGACCGGAGTGGCCTCGTGGACGCGCAGTGGCAGCGAAGTCCAGGACCGCAGGGTGTTGTTGGGGTGGCGGCGCGGTGCGGCGGTGAGTTCGATCCGTTCGACCCGGCGGGCCAGCGCGGTGAGCAGCGCCTCCGCCTCCAGTCGGGCCAGGTGCTGGCCCACGCACTGGTGGATGCCCATGCCGAAGCCGACGTGCCCGGACGGGTCGCGGGTGAGGTCGAAGCGGTCGGGGTCCCGCCAGCGGTTCGGGTCGCGGTTGGCCGCGCCGAGGAACATCAGGATCTTCGTGTCCGCCGGGATGACCGTGCCGGCGACGGTGACCTCGGTGGTGGCGGTACGGAAGAAGGTCTGCACGGGCGACTGCCAGCGCACCGCCTCGTCGAACGCCGCCCGCGCCATCTCAGGGCGTCGGCACAGGCGTTGCCATTCCTCCGGGTGGGTGGCGAAGGCGTACAGGCAGCCGGCCAGGCCGTGCACGGTGGTGTCGACACCGGCGGTGAGGAGGGAGCGCACGATCAACGGCGCCTGTTCGTACGTCACTTCGCCGCGGTCGGCGGCCTCCCAGACGCGCGCGCCGAAGCCGCCCTCGGTGAGCGCCTCCCGCCGGCACTGGGCGTTCACCCACGCGGACAGCTCCGCCACCCGGTGGGTGTCCGCCGCGGCCAGGTCGCCCGGCGGGCCGAAGGAGTTGAAGGCCATGGTGCCGTACGGCAGCAGGTTCTCCCGGCCGTCCGGGCCCAGGCCCACCGCGATCTGGTTGACCGCGTACGTATCCCCGTCGGTGCTGGTTCTCGGGGAGGCACCCGAGCCGGAGGTCGGCGATGGTCAGGTGCTGATGGACGTTGAAGCGGTGAACGTGCTGTTCGCCGAGACCATGGTCCGGGCGGGGCGCCCGCCCATGCCGCTGCCCACCCCGCTCTATGTACCCGGCTCGGGTATCGGCGGAGTGGTGCGGTCGGCCCGAACGTCGATCCGGGGCTGCTGGGCCGGCGGGTGTCGTCCAGGTCGGTACGGGGGGTTGCGCGGAGAAGGCGGTAGCTCCCGCGAGCGAGGTGATCCCGGACGTTCCGGCTGGAACGTGCGGCCGACGCCCACGCCGCCATGGAGGCCAGGACGACGGTGGGCAGGACGCTCCTGCTGGTGTGAGCGGGATCGGGCGGTTTCACGGCCGCGGAGCCGGGGTGCGGACCGCCTGCCGGCGGGGTGCGAGAACGGCCTCACGCCCCGGTGAGCGGCTTTGACCGCTCGCCGGGGTTCGGTCCGCGGCTCGCGTCCCGAAGGCTCAGGGACGCTCCGGCCGCCGTGCGCCGTCCAGGAAGATCCCCGCGGCGGCCTCGATGGCTTCCTCGGGGGTCATCACCGCGTCGATCGCCGGCCAGAGCGCACGTTCCACGACCGCGGAGAACATCGCGAACACGGCGTCGCCACCGAGGTCGTCGCGCAGCACCCGCTCGCTGATGCCCCGGTCGATCACCGCGCGGACGGGCCGGACCGTGCGCTCCATGTCGGCGGGGTCGCAGTACTCGTCGGCCTGCCTGATCACCGCCGCGTACTTCGTGCCTTCCCGCAGGAACACGGCGACGATCCGGATGATCGCCCGGTCGGCCGGAAGCTCGTCGAGGCGCGCGGCGTCGAACGCCTCCTCCAGCTCGCTGATGCCGACCTCTGCCACACCTCGCAGCAGCGACTCCCGTGACGGGAAGTGCCGGTACAGCGTCGCGCGCCCCACGCCGGCCTCCTCCGCGATCTCCGTCATCCCCGCGTCTGTCCGCCGACCCAGCACCCGTGCCGCGGCGTCGAGTATCCCCATCCTGGTCCGCTGCATCCCGACATCTGATTTGACCACCCCGTAAGGTTAACGCCTCATAACGAGACGTGAATGTCTCGTTATGAGGTATGCTCCTCTCATGGCATCCCGAGAGCTCGGGCGCACCGGCGTCCGCATGTCCCCGATAGGTCTTGGCTCCGCGCAGTTCTCCGGGGGAGGTGCCGGCACGTTCTGGCCGGCCCTGCCGCAGTCCGAGGTCGATGCCATCGTCAAGACGGCGCTGGCCGGTGGCGTCACCTGGTTCGACAGCGCCGAGGGGTACGGCAAGGGCAGGGCGGAGCGCAGCCTCGGCGCCGCGCTGACCCGAGCCGGTGCGCGACCGGGCGACATCACCCTCTCCACCAAGTGGACGCCGATCGGCCGGACCGCCCGCAACGCCGAGCGCACGATCGGTGAGCGCATCGCGAATCTGGCGCCCTTCCCCGTGGACCTGCACCAGATCCACGTGCCCTACGGCAGCTGGTCGTCGATCCACGCGCAGGCGCGGGTCATGGCCCGGCTGGTCGAGGAAGGCAGGATTCGCTCGGTCGGCGTCAGCAACTTCTCCGCCCGGCAGATGGAGGCCGCTCACGGGGAACTGGCGAAGCACGGCGTCCCGTTGGCGAGCAACCAGGTTCAGATCAGCCTGCTGCACCGCAAGATCGAGACCAACGGGGTGCTGGAGACCGCCCGGCGCCTGGGCGTCACACTGATCGCCTACGTGCCGCTGCGCAGCGGCATGCTGACCGGCAAACTCCACGCCGACCGCACACTGGTCGCCCAACTCCCGTGCCGGCGCAGGATGTTGACCGGGATCTCGGACAAGAGCCTGGACCGCACCACGCCTTTGATCGAGGAACTCCGCACCATCGCGCACGCGCACGGGGCGACCGTCGGCCAGGTGGCGCTCGCGTGGCTGATCACCTACTACGGCGACACCGTCGTGTCCACGGGGGACGCGCGGGCCGCTCTCCCAGTTGCTGACTGCCTGCCGTGTGGTGCCGATCGCGTCGGCAACTTCTTCCTGCGTGAGTTCCGCGCTTTCCCGAATCGAACGATGGACGGTGTCGTGTCCCAGGACGACGTACTCGACGCTGATCGCGGGGCCGTCGAGGTACTCCTCGATCAGCATGCCGGCCGTCCCGGTGTGCTCCAGGCCGAAGAGGGAAGAAGGACGCGCTCTGGGCTGCTTGGAAGGCGTCGCGGACCGGGTCGGGGGTGTCGGCGCGGCGGACGCCGGCGCTGCCCCCATCGACCTCGGCTTGAGGACGACCGGGCCGCCGAGGAGGACCGCGTACTCGACGGCGGTCTCGGCGTCCGGGACGAGGCAGGAGCGGGCCGAGGGCACGTGGGCCGCGGCGAGCAGGGAGCGGCTGAGGTACTTGTCCCGGTAGGCCTCGACGGCGCTGGGGTTGTTGCCGGGCAGCATGAACCGCTCCGCGATCCGGGCGGTGAGGGCCACGTGCTGCTCCATGTAGGTGAGCACCCCGGCAACGCCCTGGTCAGCGGCCAGAGCGGCAACGGCCTGGGCAACGGCCTCGGTGTCCGCCAGGTCGACGGCCATGGAGACGGCCGCGTGGTCGTTGGCCCAGGCGGGAGGTTGCTCGTCGAGGAGGGCGACGCGGTGGACGGCGGCGATGTGTTGCAGTCCGTATCCGCGCCAGATGCGGCTTCCAGCGCCGATGAGGACGGGCAGCGGTGATCCCGAGGAGTGTCATGTGCTTGTCACGGCACGGGACAGGAGGCCCCCGGACGGGAAACTAGAAGGAGAGGTGGCCAGCAGCCAGGCGATGACAGTTCCGGCGGCACCGAAGACGACTCCGCCCAGGACGGCGTAGACAAGGGCCAGGCGCTCGGGGCACGTCAGGTGCTTACGGGACATGGGACCTCCATGGGGCGCGATCAGCGGGTAGGCAGCTGGCCAGCTCGCTCTCCACACTCGGCCCCGCACAAAGATCGACTCCCAATTGCGACGAGCGCCCCGCCTGCGGCGGTATCAGTGCTGTTCAGGCTGTACCCGGGACCGGAGCGGGGATGATGGTGCGATGAGTCGCGACAAGGGGGGCGGGCCCACCAGGCGGCCGCGAAGGCTGGAGCGGGCACGGGTGAAATGGCCGCGTCCGTTGCGGGAGTTGAAAGATCTGCTGTACGAGGCGTACCTGGCGGCGAACGCCCCGAGCCTGGACGACTTGACCGCGGACATCGAGGCCGACGACAACCTCTCAGGGGCGCCGAGCCGGGACACCATCAGCCGCATCATCAGCTCCCCGAACCCGCCGCTCAGCCAGGCTGACGCGGTCTCCATCTCTATGGTGCTCGCCCGCCGCGCGGCGTGGGACGAGGGCGATCTGGCCGCGCGGGTGGGCAAGCTGTGGACCGAGGCCGGGATGTACACCCCTGCGGGTCGGCCGATCAGCGAATTCGACGACCTGCTCGTCCTGGACCGACTGGAGGTGCACCCGGCCCCTGACGTCGGCGCTGCCATCGGCAAGCTCGGCGCGCTGCCGGCCTACGTCCCGCGGGAGTTCGACGCGCTGCGTTCGGTGGTGTCCGCTGCCGAGGGCGGGCAGAGCGGCATCGCGGTCCTGGTCGGCGGGTCCTCCACGGGCAAGACCCGGGCCTGCTGGGAAGCGGTGAAGCAACTGCCGGACGGATGGCGGCTGTGGCACCCGATCGAGCCGGACCGCCCCTCAGCGGTGATCGGGCAATTGGACCTGGTGGCGCCGCAGACCGTGGTGTGGCTCAACGAAGCCCAGGACTACCTCCTCGCCCAGGAGCACAGTGCGCAGGTCGCCTCCGGACTCCGTGAGCTGCTGAACACCCCCGAGCGCGGCCCTGTGCTTGTCCTGGGCACCATCTGGCCCGAGCAGTGGGACGCACTCGCCTACGTCCCCGTTCCCGCGACGGGGTCGGACCCGTACTCGCAGGCCCGCCAACTGGTCACGAACAAGAGCATCACAGTCCCCGAGGTCTTCACCGTCGATGAGCTGAAGACCGCAGAGGTCACCGCCACGAGCGACCCCCGCCTGGCCGAAGCCCTTCGACACTCGGAGCAAGGGCAGGTCACCCAGTATCTGGCTGGCGTCCCCGCCCTGGTCGAGCGGTACCGCACCGCGCCCCCGGCGGCGAAAGCGCTGATCGAGGCCGCCATGGACGTCCGTCGCCTCGGTCACGGCACTGCCCTGCCCCTGGCTCTGCTGGAAGCCGCCGCCGAGGGCTGCCTCACCGACACCCAGTGGGACCTGCTGGACGACGACCGGCTCGAACAAGCCCTCGCTCATGTCGTCCGCCCGGTGCGCGGCACCCGCGGCCCGCTGACCCGCATCCGCCCCCGGCGCGGCCAAGCCACTCCTGCCCAGCCCCACTACCGCCTCGCCGACTACCTCGAACAACACGGCCGACGTTCCATCGGCACCGTTCCTCCGGCACCCGATGCCCGCGATGCTCCCGTTGTCCCCGTTCCGGCTCATACGTGGGACGCTCTGATTGATCACGGTACTCCCGCAGCCCGCGCATCACTGGCCCGCGCAGCCCACGCCCGTGGTCTTCTCCGCATCGCCATGCTTCTTTACCGGAGCGCCGCCGAGGCCGGGGACACCCGTGCGCTGAGACCGGCGGCCGACCTCTTGCGGGTGGCTGACCGGATGGAGGAGGCGATCGCCTGGTACCAGCGCGGCGCCGAGTCTGGCGACCTTCTCGCCCTGGGATGGGCGGTCTTGTCGCTGACGAGGCACGGCAGGACGGACGAAGCCTTCACGTGCCACCAGCGTGCTTCCGAGGCAAGTGATTCCGCCCCCTTGGGGATGGACACCCTGCCGGAGAAGATGGAACAAATCGAGGCCGCGGACGCCCGAGTCCAGCGCAACGTCGTCGACGGCGCGAGGGTTACCACGGAGTGGGCCCCACTGATGTTGAGGGACGACTATGCCTGGTTGTTGCAGAAGCCCACACGGATAGCCGAGGCCTTGGAGCGGCTGCGGCTCCACGCTGAAGCTGGCAATACCGGCGCCATGACGCTGGCGGCAGATCTGCTGCACGCGGCCGGACGGGTGGAAGAGGGGAGAAGACTGAGGCAGTACGGCTGGGAGCCGAAGGGATGGATTGCGGAGAGGTGGGAGGTTCCGCTGCCTGCTAGCTGAACCCCGCCCAGCAGACCGCAGCCCATGCAACAGCCCCCCCGACCCTGGCGGTCACTGCTGTCGGCGTCGGTGACGGTGCTCTGGAGGCCGGCGTCCGTGGGGCATGACCCTCCCGAGCGCGGAACGGGCCTGAACGCGCGACCACCCCCTCTTCGGTTTCGAAACAGGGGCGGTCGTCGTTGGACGCTTACCAGCCTCGTGCGCGCCACTCCGCGAGGTGGGGCCGCTCCGTGCCGATGGTGGTGTCGTTGCCGTGGCCGGGGTAGATCCACGTCTCGTCGGGCAGGACGTCGAAGAGCTTGGTCTCCAGGCCGCCCATCAGGGAGTTGAACTCTTCCGGACGTGTTGTCCGACCAGGACCACCCGGGAAGAGGCAGTCCCCGGTGAACACATGGGGGTGGCCGTGCGGATCGTCGTAGACCAGGGCGATCGAACCCGGCGTGTGGCCCACGAGGTGGCGCGCGGTCAGCTCCACGCGCCCCACCCGGATCGTGTCGCCGTCGTCGACGAGCACGTCGGTCGCCACCGGGATGCCCTCGGCGTCGTCCCGGCCCGCGTACGTACGCGCGCCCGTGGCCGCCACCACCTCGGCGAGCGCCTGCCAGTGGTCGCCGTGCTGATGCGTGGTCACGACGGACGCGATCCCGTCGTCACCGATCAGCGTGAGCAGGGTGCCGGCGTCGTTCGCGGCGTCGATCAGCAACTGCTCGTCGGTGGCCCGGCAGCGCAGCAGATAGGCGTTGTTGTCCATCGGGCCGACCGCGACCTTGGAGATCATCAGGTCCGGCAACTCGTGCACATCCGCAGGGCCGCCGACCTTCACTGCTCCGCTGTACGTCATGGTCGTCAGTCTAGGCCGCGGGGAGTACGGGGAGCGGGCCTCTGGCGGTGGTCAGAGCGGGGGCAGCGAGGGGAGGGTCCCGCCTTCCACCCGTAGCACGGTGCCGTCGCGGCGGCCCGCCAGCCAGCCCAGCAGGTCCGCGGCCGTGCCCCGGACGCCGATCGGGCCGCCCTCGGCGCCGCCGCCGGTCGTCCAGGCCCGGCCCTCGCTGCTGACCAGGCCGGTCGAGGGTACGTTCGGGTGCCCTGCGAAGCGCTCGGCGAGGAAGCCGATCTCCCGCTCCACGAACTCCTCCGGCAGATCCTCCAGCTCGTACCCGATCCCCAGGTCCACGTGATGGATCTCCACCTCGATCCAGCGCCGGAACGGCACCCGGGACGCGGAGTCGGTGACGCCGTTGCGCAACTCGACCGTGCGGGACCAGTCCGCCGGGGACGAGGCGGCCTCCTGGAAGCGGTCCGCGCTCTCGCGCAGGTCGGCGAGGTGCGTCTTCAGAGGACGTGGGGCGTCCCGCTCGATGCCGGCGTCCCTGGCGTCCCCGGAGACGTACATGGGGCGCCCTTCGAGGACGTTCACCAGGGCGTCCGCGTTGCGGGAGAGATGGGCGAGGACATGACCGCGGGTCCAGCCGGGCAGCCGTGACGGCCCGGCGACGGCGGTGTCGTCCAGCTCGGCGGCTGCGGTGAGGAGCCGCTCGGTCGCTTCATGTACACGGGCCAGGTCACGCGCGTGATCCATCATGGCGCCGACCCTAGCCCCGCCACACCTTCGGGTGAAGGTGGCTGACCGCGGCCCAAAATCGAATGCACGTGCTATATGGTCGAGTCCTGCGTCGGGCATGCTGGAAGGCCCGGAATTGTTGTGGAACGGGGAAACAGGACCGGCGCTGTCAGTGGCTCCCCCTAGTCTGTGAAGCACGGGGGCTCCGCTCCTGTCACTTCACTCAAGAAAGGTGCGGACCGGCGTGGCCGACCGTCTCATCGTCCGTGGCGCGCGCGAGCACAACCTGAAGAACGTCTCGCTCGACCTCCCACGCGACTCGCTCATCGTCTTCACAGGCCTGTCCGGGTCGGGCAAGTCCTCGCTCGCCTTCGACACGATCTTCGCCGAGGGGCAGCGCCGGTACGTCGAGTCGCTCTCCTCCTACGCCCGGCAGTTCCTCGGGCAGATGGACAAGCCGGACGTCGACTTCATCGAGGGCCTGTCCCCGGCGGTCTCCATCGACCAGAAGTCGACCTCGCGCAACCCCCGCTCGACCGTCGGCACCATCACCGAGGTCTACGACTATCTGCGCCTGCTCTTCGCGCGCATCGGCAAGCCGCACTGCCCCCAGTGCGCCCGCCCGATCTCCCGCCAGTCGCCGCAGGCCATCGTCGACCGGGTGCTGGAGCTGCCGGAGGGCAGCCGCTTCCAGGTGCTCTCGCCATTGGTGCGCGAGCGCAAGGGCGAGTTCGTCGACCTCTTCGCGGACCTCCAGACCAAGGGGTACAGCCGCGCGCGCGTGGACGGGGAGACCGTCCAGCTCTCCAGCCCGCCCACCCTGAAGAAGCAGGAGAAGCACACCATCGAGGTGGTCGTCGACCGCCTGACGGTGAAGGACTCCGCCAAGCGTCGTCTCACCGACTCCGTGGAGACCGCGCTCGGGCTCTCCGGAGGCATGGTCGTGCTCGACTTCGTCGACCTCCCGGAGGACGACCCCGAGCGGGAGCGCATGTTCTCGGAGCATCTGTACTGTCCGTACGACGACCTGTCCTTCGAGGAGCTGGAGCCCCGTTCCTTCTCCTTCAACTCGCCGTTCGGCGCCTGCCCCGAGTGCACCGGCATCGGTACGCGCATGGAGGTCGACCCCGAGCTGATCGTCCCGGACGAGGACAAGTCGCTCGACGAGGGCGCCATCCACCCCTGGTCGCACGGCCACACCAAGGACTACTTCGGCCGCCTCATCGGTGCCCTGGCGGACGCGTTGGGATTCCGGACCGACATCCCCTTCGCCGGTCTCCCGCAGCGCGCGAAGAAGGCCCTCCTGTACGGCCACAAGACGCAGATCGAGGTCCGCTACCGCAACCGGTACGGGCGCGAGCGGGTGTACACCACCGCGTTCGAGGGCGCCGTCCCCTTCGTGAAGCGACGGCACAGCGAGGCGGAGAGCGACGCCAGCCGAGAGCGCTTCGAGGGCTATATGCGCGAGGTGCCCTGCCCCACCTGCGAGGGCACGCGCCTGAAGCCGATCGTCCTCGCGGTCACGATCATGGAGAAGTCGATCGCCGAGGTCTCCGCCATGTCCATCAGCGACTGCGCGGACTTCCTGGGCGAGCTGAAGCTGGGCGCCCGCGACAAGAAGATCGCCGAGCGCGTCCTCAAGGAGGTCAACGAACGGCTGCGGTTCCTGGTCGACGTCGGCCTGGACTATCTGTCGCTGAACCGCGCGGCCGGCACGCTCTCCGGCGGTGAGGCCCAGCGCATCCGGCTGGCCACCCAGATCGGCTCCGGCCTCGTCGGTGTCCTCTACGTCCTCGACGAGCCCTCCATCGGTCTGCACCAGCGGGACAACCACCGGCTGATCGAGACCCTGGTCCGGCTGCGCGACATGGGTAACACCCTCATCGTCGTCGAGCACGACGAGGACACCATCAAGACCGCCGACTGGGTCGTCGACATCGGCCCCGGCGCCGGTGAGCACGGCGGCAAGGTCGTGCACAGCGGCTCCCTCAAGGAGCTGCTCACCAACGCCGAGTCGCAGACCGGGCAGTATCTGTCGGGCAGGAAGGCCATCCCCCTGCCCGACATCAGGCGCCCACTCGACCCGACCCGGCAGCTCACCGTGCACGGCGCCCGCGAGAACAACCTCCAGGACATCGACGTGTCCTTCCCGCTGGGCGTCTTCACCGCGGTCACCGGTGTCTCCGGCTCCGGCAAGTCCACGCTGGTCAACGACATCCTGTACACGCACCTGGCCCGCGAACTGAACGGCGCCAGGAACGTACCGGGCCGCCACACGCGCGTGGACGGCGACGACCTCGTCGACAAGGTCGTGCACGTCGACCAGTCGCCCATCGGCCGCACCCCCCGCTCCAACCCGGCGACGTACACCGGTGTCTTCGACCACATCCGCAAGCTGTTCGCCGAGACCACCGAGGCGAAGGTCCGCGGCTATCTGCCCGGCCGGTTCTCCTTCAACGTCAAGGGCGGCCGCTGCGAGAACTGCGCGGGCGACGGCACCATCAAGATCGAGATGAACTTCCTCCCGGACGTCTACGTCCCGTGCGAGGTCTGCCACGGCGCCCGGTACAACCGGGAGACCCTGGAGGTCCACTACAAGGGCAAGTCCATCGCCGAGGTGCTGAACATGCCGATCGAGGAGGCGACCGACTTCTTCGAGGCCGTCCCCGCGATCGCCCGCCACCTCAACACGCTGAAGGACGTCGGCCTCGGCTATGTCCGCCTCGGCCAGTCGGCGACCACGCTCTCCGGCGGTGAGGCACAGCGCGTCAAGCTCGCCAGTGAGCTGCAGCGCCGGTCCACGGGCCGCACGGTCTACGTCCTGGACGAGCCGACCACCGGTCTCCACTTCGAGGACATCAGCAAGCTCCTCAAGGTGCTGTCCGGCCTGGTCGAGAAGGGCAACACGGTCATCGTCATCGAGCACAACCTCGACGTCATCAAGACGGCCGACTGGATCGTCGACATGGGTCCCGAGGGCGGCGCCGGTGGCGGCCTCGTCATCGCGGAGGGCACGCCCGAGCAGGTCGCCGGGGTTCCGGCCAGTCACACCGGCAAGTTCCTGCGGGAGATCCTCGGCGCCGACCGCATCAGCGACGCGGCCCCGATGAAGGCGCCTCGCGGGACCGCCGCCAAGAAGACGGTCGCGGCCAGGTCGACACCGGCCAAGAAGACGACGACGGCCCGTACGACCAAGGCCGCCAACAACACGGCGACCAAGAAGGCGGCCACGGCGACGAAGAAGACGGCCACCGCGAAGCGGACGACCCGGGCCGACAAGGCCTGACCAGGACGTTCGGGCAAGGTCTGCCGAGCCCTCTGAGAGGCGTCGTCGGCGGGAGTCCGACCCGGGCCGGGAGTGAGGCGATGCCGCTCCCGGCCCGGGTCGGACTCATGTGCGGCCGGGCCGCCGGAATGCGTCGTGCGGTGCCGAGGCGGCGGATTACACCTCGCCCAGCTCTGCCGCGTACGGCGGTTCCGCGCCCGCGCGGGAGCAGGTGAGGGCCGCGGCGCGGGCGGCGTAGCGGAGCAGGCGGGTCCAGTCGGTGGGGGTGAGGGCGGCCAGGGCGGCGGGGGTGAGGGCGTCGCGGGTGGCGAGGCCGTGGAGGAGGGCCGCGTTGACCGTGTCGCCGGCGCCGATGGTGTCGACGACCTCGATCCTCTCGCCCGGTACGGAGTGCTGGGCGCCGTCGCGGGTGTGGGCGGTCAGGCCGTCGCCGCCATGGGTGATCACCACCGCCGAGGGGCCGGAGGCCAGCCACTGCTCCGGGGTGCCGCCCAGCCACTCCGCGTCCTCCTCGGAGAGCTTGAGCAGCGACACCGAGGGCAGCCAGCTCTTGAAACGGGCCCGGTAGGCGTCCGCGTCGGGGATCAGTCCCGGCCGGATGTTCGGGTCGAGGGCGGTGAACACGCCTTGCGCGGCGGCGCCGCGCATCAGCTCCTCGTACGCGGTCGCCCCCGGCTCCAGGACGAGTGAGCACGTGCCGAAGGACACCGCCCGGGTGCCCTCGGGGAGGCGGTCGGGGGCCTCGAACAGACGGTCGGCACTGCCCTCGACGTAGAAGGAGTAGGCGGCCGAGCCGCGCTCGTCGATGGAGGCCAGGGCGAGCGTCGTGGGCTCGGGGCCGCGCTGCACGGCCGACACGTCGACACCCGCCTCGCGCAGGGCGTCCAGGAGTGCCTCGCCGTAGACGTCGTACGACACCCGGGAGCAGAAGGCCGTGGGAGAGCCGAGGCGGCCGAGGGCCACGGCGGTGTTGTAGGGGCCGCCGCCACGGGCCGGCCTCAGGTCCACGAGCGTGCCGGCGCCCCGCGGGACCAGGTCGATCAGGGCTTCACCGGCGACGACGATCACGCCACGGTTTCCTTTCGTCGGGGCTTGAGGGCTTCGCAGCAGAGGGCTTCGGGCTTCGGGCTCGGGTGTTCGGGGTTCGCGACAGGCTGTCGGCGGAACTCGGCGGATTATCGCCCGGAAGGTACCGCGAACATGTGCGCGGGGCGACGCCCGCGCCCTCGCGCACCCGGCCTCACGCCCCGCCCTTCACACCCGGCGTCACGCCTCGCCCTTGCGCGCCAGGCCTCACGCCCCGGCCTTCACACCCGACCGCCCCGCTCACTCACGGTCCCCACGCCACCCGGCTTCCGCTCCCCCCGCCGCGCTCCTGCCCACTCACCGCCGGGCCGTCGGCCGTACCCCACTCACCGCCGGGCCGTCGGCCATACCCGTCCGCCGCCCCATCGGGCGCCGAGGATCGCCGTCGATACGCGCGCCCCCGCACCGCCCCCGTCCGCTCACCGCGGACCGTCGGTCACACCCCGCCCGCCACCGAATCCGGCGAGCGCACTCAGCCGCCGCCGACCTGCCCCCGCCCTCGCCTTCGCCCCCTCATTCCCACTCCCACCCAATGCCCACGATCCCCGTCCGTACCCGGGGCTCCACGAGGTGAACGGAGCGGTGGAGGGCGCTCAGGGGGAGGGGCTGGTGGGCGCTTCGGGGGGCGGCGGCCGAGTGTTGGGTGAAGCGGTGGCAGCGGGCGGGGAGTGCGCGTTCGTCGAAGCGGATCTGGAGGGCGTACTGGCCGCCGGCCGTGCGGAAGCCGCGTACGTACTCGGTGCAGACCCCGGCCGTACCGTCGTCGAAGCCGTAGCGGAACAGGAAGGTGTCGCCGCTGCGCAGCCGGGTGTCGAAGAGGAGTTCGGCGACGAGGACACCGGTGTCGTGGTCCCAACGCACCCGCCCGCTGCGGCAGTTCTCCAGGGCGTGCACGGCCATGCGCTCCGGTACGCAGCCGGGGTCGCCGTGGTGGACGGCGACATAGCGGTCCACACCGTCCTTGTGGGCGCGGACGATGTGCTGGGACTCGCGGCCGAGCAGTTCCCGGCAGGCGCCGACGAGGACCCGCTCGTGGTGGCCGACGGTGTGCACACCGCTGTCGGGCGGCACCTGCAGTTCGTCGAGGAGCCGTTCCATGACGCCGGAGGCCTCCACGACCGCGCGATAGGAGCGGCCGGCGGGGCGCTCGGGGCCGGCGAGTTCGTCGGCCTGGGCGAGCAGCCGGATCAGTGACTCCTCGGGGAGTTGGAGGATCTCCTCCAGGGCCCGCACCGCGCGCAGCGACTCGGGGCGCTGGGGGCGCCGGGCGCCCTGCTGCCAGTAACTGAGGCTGGTGACACCGACCTTGACCCCGTGGCGCGACAGATGGTGCTGCACACGCTGCAGCGGCAGTCCGCGTGCGGCGATCGCGGCGCGCAGCGCGACATGGAAGGGGCCGCCCCGCAGGACCGACTCCAACTCCGCGGTGGCCGCGTCCGCGACATCCGGGACGTCGGCGATCGTCGCGACGTCCGCGTGCTCTGGGGCGTGCCGCATGCAGGGGCCTTTCTGTGAGGAGGCGCGTCGGCTGCTCGGACCGCGCGGAGGACCGATCTGGGCGCGTCCGTCGGACACGCGGGGCGCGGGGCTCGCGGCGCCCGAATGTCGTTACATCCGGACGAAGGCATTCCTGTTCCCGAGTTCCCCCGCATTGAAGCGTGTTGACCAAGTCCCGACAACACCTGGCGTCCGATATGGCCGGTCCTCACCGTCAAGATCCTCAAGCCTCCGGGCATGGCGAATCGGGCCCCAGCAGATCGCACAGAGCCTGTCCGGAGAGCTTCGATTTGTGGAGAAAGCCCCTGGCGGGGCTGGCCGCGACGAGTTCCTGGACGTCGTCCAGGGTGTGCGTGGACGTGAGGATGATGACGGAGGACGCGGAGCACGCGAGCCGGGGTGCCAGATCCAGCCCGCTCTCGCCGTTCAGATCGATGTCCAACAGGACGACGTCCGGGGTCAGTTCCACGGCCCGTGCGAGTGCCTCCACGCCGGTGGAGGCCACACCGACGACATGGACCCCGTCGCGTTCCAGAAGTGTGCGAGCGGCCTCCAGGAACCGGGCACTGTCATCGACGATGAGACAGCGCATGGACATGTCGAAAGCCTCCCAAGGCGCTCATGGGCCCACATCCCGGCTAGCCGGAAAGTGTCGTCCCGGCAGGATTCCCGTTAGCGGGAATGTGCTGAAGTCCTTTACCGGATCGATCCGTTCACACTCACTCAGGGAATCGAACAAGCCACGAGGAGTAGCATGTCGCTGCCCTTGGGGGCAGATCATCCGTTCGAGTGGGGGTGCGTGATGATGTCGCCGTACAAAGACGTCGGCGGACGCGGGATTCGTCATGCCCTGTTGGCCGGGATGTCGGCCGCCGCGCTGCTGCTGGCGGGCTGCGGCGGGGGCGGGACGCAGGAGAGGGAGGACGAGGGGGACAAGGCGGTCGGTGACACCACGTGCGACGGCCGGATCGACGGCACCGCCCACATCACCATGTGGTTCCACGCCGGACAGAGCGGCGAGTTGAGCACCCTGCGCAGCCAGGTCAAGGAGTTCAACAAGGCCCAGCGACAGGTACGGGTCGAACTGGTCACCCTGCCCGAACAGCGGCCGTACACCGAACTCGTCCTGTCCGCCGCGGCCAGCGGCGACCTCCCCGACCTGCTCGACTTCGACGGACCGAACCTCTACAGCTACGCCTGGTCCGGCAAGCTCAAGCCGATCGACTCCTGTGTGCCCACCGAGGTCCGCGAGGATCTGCTCCCCTCCGTCCGCAGCCAGGGCACCTATGACGGGCGGCTGTGGGGCATCGGCACCTTCGACTCCGGGCTCGGTCTGTACGTCCGGCCGTCCGTGCTGGAGAAGGCGGGCGTCCGCATCCCCGAGGGCATCGACGACCCCTGGACCGCCGACGAGCTGACGGAGATCCTGCGCACCCTCCGCAAGCAGGGGTACGAGACACCGCTCGACCTGAACTTCACCGATTCCAAGCTCGCCGACGAGTGGAACACCTATGCCTTCGCCCCGGCCGTCTGGTCGGCCGGCGGCGACCTCATCGAGCCCAAGGGGTTCGACACCGCCGAGGGCCATCTCAACGGCCCCGAGGCCGTCGACGCGCTCACCACCATGCAGGGCTGGGTGGATGACGGATACGTCGACCGGGACGAGAAGAAGGACAAGAGCGCCTTCGTGAAGGGCCGTAGCGTCATCTCCTGGATGGGCCACTGGAAGTACGGCGAGTACAGTGCCGCCCACCCGGGCGATGTGGCGATCGTGCCGCTGCCCGACTTCGGCTCCGGCACCGTCACCGGAATGGGCTCCTGGCAGTGGGGCATCCCCTCGGGCGGCGCCGACGGTGACGCGGTGTGGCGGTTCCTGGAGTATCTGCTGCGGCCGGAGCAGGTGCTCAGGATGAGCGAGGCCAACGGCGCCGTGCCGGCGACCGAGAGAGCGGTGAAGTTGTCGAAGCAGTACGACGAGAACGGCCCCGAACGGCTGTTCATCGAGCAGTTGCGCAGCGGAGTGGCGAGGCCCCGGCCGCAGACCCCCGCGTACCCGGCGGTCACCGTCGCCTTCGCGCGCGCGGTCGCCGACATCGTCTTCGAGGGGGCGCCCGCGCAGAAGACCCTGGACCAGGCCGTCGCGGACATCGACAAGGACCTGGCCGCCCACAACGGATACCCGCAGAGCCGGCCATGACCCGAAGCGCCGGACCGCGGCAGCGCGCTGCACGCAGAGGAGGACCGACACCGGGGCAGGGCCTGGAGCCTTCTGCGAGGAGTTCCGCCGTGCGGCGTTCCACGACGACACCCCGTCGGCCCCTGCTCGCCGCACTGCTCTGCACGGTCCTGCTGCTCGCCGGCTGTGACGCGGCTGACGACGGGCGGCGGGACGTCCGGCGGCAGGCCGACGCGACCTGCGACGGGCGGATCGACGGGGGCTCCGCGCAGATCACGATGTGGTTCCACGACGCGGCCCCGGACGAACAGGAGGCGGTACGCGCCCAGGTGCGGGCCTTCAACGCCGCTCAGGACGAGGTGAAGGTCCGGCTCGTCACCCTCCCCGAGGACGACTACGACGACCTGGTCCGCGAGGCCGCCGCCGACGGCGAACTGCCCGACCTGCTGGACTTCGACGCCACCGACCTGTTCCGCCACGCCTGGGGAGGCGACCTCCGGCCGATCGACTCCTGCGTCCCCGAGTCCCTGCGCGAGGACCTGCTCCCGTCCGTCCTCGAACAGGGCACCTACCGGGGCAGGTTGTGGGGCATAGGCACCTTCGACTCGGGGCTCGGCCTGTACGTCCGTCCGTCGGTGCTCAAGAAGGCCGGCGTCCGTATCCCGAAGGGCATCGGCGACGCCTGGACCGCCGAGGAGTTCACCGGCATCCTGGGGAAACTGCGCTCGCTGGGCCACGAGAAGCCACTGGACCTCCAGTTGCCGTGGGCCGACACCGAGTGGGGAACGTACGGATTCGCGCCGGCCGTCTGGTCGGCGGGCGGCGATCTCGTGGAACGTTCCGACTACCGAACGGCCGACGGTGTGCTCAACGGACCGCAGACGGTCGACGCCCTGACGACGCTGCAGGGCTGGGCGAAGGCGGGCTACGTGGACGCGAACAAGGACGGCGAGGCCTTCCAGCAGGGCAGAAGTCCGGTGTCCTGGACCGGCCACTGGTGGTACCGGCGCTACTTCGAGGCGTTCCCCGGCGATGTGGCGATCGTCCCGCTGCCCGACTTCGGCACGGGCACCGCCACCGGCATGGGCTCCTGGCAGTGGGGCATCCCGGCGGGCGGCGCCGACGGTGACGCGGTGTGGCGGTTCCTGGCGTTTCTGCTGGAGCCCGACGAGATCCTGCGGATGACCGACGCCAACGGGGCGATACCCGCCACCGCGACCGCGACAGAGCGCACGGAGGCCTTCTCGCAGGGCGGCCCCGGACGCCTGTTCATCGACCAACTCCGCAGCGGCGTGGCGAAGCCCCGGCCGCAGACCCCCGCCTACCCGGTGATCAGCGAGGCGTTCGCCCACGCGTTCGTCGAGATCATGAGAGGAGCCTCCGTCCGACCGGCCCTCGACGAGGCCGTGCGCGCCGTCGACAAGGACCTGGCCGACCACCGCTACTACCCGCCGACCGGTTCGTGAGGCCCGGCGATGCGCCGCTCGTCAGGACGACGCCCCGCCCTCCGCCGCGGCCTCGCGCGGGTCCGGCCCACGACCGCGGGCACCGTCCCGTTCCTGGCCCGGCTGAGGGTCGGCGCCAAGCTGATGCTGCTCGTGTTGCTGCCGCTGACCGTGCTGCTGGCCTTCACGGCGCTCGCCGCGGTGACCCGGTGGGAGGCCGCGCGGACCCTGGGCGACTTCGACACGGCGATCCGGGTGTCGTTCGCGACCAGCGAGGTCACCGAGGACGTCGCCCGGGAACGGATCGCGGCGGTCAGGGCCCGGCTGCGGCCCACTCGGAGCACGACGCGTGAACGGAGCGAGGCCCAGCAGATCACCGACGACGCCCTGCGCGAGGCCTTCGAACTCGCCCTCGACCGGTCGGGGTCCGATGTCCCCGGTGTCCTCGATTCCGTACGCCGGCAGCTGCACGCGCTGCGGGTCGAGACGGGCACCGTCTCCCTGGACGCGCCGACCGTGGCCCGACGGTACGAGGTCATCGAGAACATGCTGCTCGACACCGTCGCCGACCTGGAGTCCGGACGGCCCACCAGGGCAGCGGGACGGGCGGCGGACGCCCATGTCGCCCTGTCGAAGGCCATCGCCGCCGCCGAACGGGAGCGCGTCGAACTCGCCATCCTGTTCGACGCCCCCACCGATGAACGCCCCACCGCCGCCGGCCGCTGGACCGAACTGGAGGACGACCAACTGCGCGCGTTCCGTCTGAACGCCTCCGACGAACTGGGCACCGAACTGCACAGCGCCGTCTTCCGGACACCCGGCCGCGCCGTCCGCGAGGTCCGCGACATGCTCGCCGACTCCGCCACCCGCTCCGCCGACTGGCCCTCGTACGGCGACTGGCTGGAGGACTCCGGGAAGTACGTCGACGACCTGCGCGGAATCCAGCACCGGGCCGCGCGCGAGCTCGCCGTCACCGCCGACCGCGATCTGCGCGCCACCGAGCGGCAGGCCTTCACCGACCTGGCGCTCTCGCTGGGCGTCCTCGGCCTGGTCACCGTCCTCGCGCTGGCCCTGCGCCGCTCGATCACCCAGCCCCTCGGCCAGGTCGCCGAGGGAGCCCGCGCCCTGTCCGGCGGTGACCTCGCGTACGACATCCGCTACGCGGGGCGCGACGAACTCGGGGACGTCGCCGACACCTTCCGTGAGCTGAGGGTGACCACCGAGCGGCTGGCCGAGCAGATCCGGGCCATGAACACCGCGATCGACGCGGGCCGGCTCGAACACCGGGCCGATGTCGACGCCTTCGACGGCACCTGGGCCCAACTGCTCCGCGGCATGAACGGCACTATGGCGTCGTTCGCCGCCGCCCACGGCCGCCGCCGACGGGCCGAACGGGAACTGGAGGGCATCTTCAACCTCTCCATCGACCTGCTGTGCATCAGCGGAGTCGACGGCTACTTCAAACGCCTCAACCCCGCCTTCGAACGCACCCTCGGATACTCCAGAGAGATCCTGATCTCCGCACCCCTGAGGACCTTCGTCCACGAGGACGACCGCGAGAAGACCGAGGAAGCCATCGCACAACTCGCGGCCGGCGCCGAACTCGCCGAGTTCGAGAACCGGTACATCCGCGCGGACGGCACCGAGTGCTGGCTGCAGTGGAGCGCCCGACCGGTCCCGGAGGAGGGCCTGATCTACGCCGCCGCCCGCGATGTCACCGAGAGCCGTTTGGCAGGTCTCGAACAGGCCGCGCTGCGCCGGGTCGCCACCGCCGTCGCGCGCGGAGTACCGCCGGCCGAGGTGTTCACCACGGTCGCCGAGGAGGTCGGCAAACTGCTGAGCACGGCCGCGTCCGTACTGCGCTACGAGCCCGACGGCACCGTCGAGGTCCTCGGCATCGCGTACGCCGATGCCGACCCGGGCGCGGAGCGGGTGCACCTGGTGCGGCGTGAGGCGGCGGGACAGGTGATCGACGAGGTGGCCCGCACCAGCTCCGCCGCGCGGGCGGGCAGCGCGGTCGGCGCTCCCATCGTCGTCGAGGGCGCCCTGTGGGGCGTCGTCGTCGCGGCCTCCCTGGTGGACCCGCTCCCCGAGGGCACCGAGTCCCGGCTCGCCGACTTCACCGAACTGATCGCCACCGCCATAGCCAACGCCGACAGCCGCGCCCAGCTGACCGCCTCACGCGCGCGTGTGGTCGCCGCGGGGGACGCCTCCCGGCGCCGTATCGAACGCGATCTGCACGACGGCGTCCAGCAGCGCCTGGTCTCCCTCCAACTGGAGCTGCGGATGACGGAGTCCCTGGTCGAGGACCCCGGCTCGCCCCTCGCCCAGCATCTGGCCCACCTCGGCAAGGGCCTCGACGACACCTTCCAGGACCTCCTGCAGGTCGCCCGGGGAATCCACCCGGCCGTCCTGTCCAAGGGCGGCCTGGGCCCCGCCCTGCGCGCCCTCGCCCGTCGCTCGGCGGTCCCCGTGGAACTCGACCTCCGCCTGTCCACCCCCCGCTTCCCCGAACAGGTCGAGGTGGCCGCCTACTACGTCACCTCCGAGTGCCTCACCAACGCGGTCAAGCACGCGCGCGCGAGTGTGGTGACCGTCGAGGCATGGGACGACGACGGCGTACTGGAGCTGGTCATCCGCGACGACGGGGACGGGGGAGCGGAGCCGGACAACGGCTCGGGGCTAATCGGGCTCATCGACCGCGTGGAGGCCATCGGCGGCCGGCTGACCGTCGCCAGCCCCCAGGGCGGCGGTACGACGATGACGGTACGGCTGCCGGTGACACCGCCGCCGGAGGACGTCGACATCCTGGGCTGACGCCGCCCGGGCATGGACGACCGCCCGGAGCGTACGCGTTGCGGCCCAAGCAAAGGGGGGAGTTCTTGGCCCGGTGGCGAGCGTACGACCCAGGCGGTCGGGTCGGACGGCGGAGACTGCCGTCCGGCGCCGGTGGCGGGGGAGTCCGCCGTGCCGGGCCAGTCGCGGGTGTTCGGCCCACAGCCTTGAGGCCGACGAACACCACCTCTCGCCCGAGGTGGCCGTTCCACCTGCGACTGCATGGATTCGAGCATTGCGCTCAAACGTTCCGGTGTCGTCCCGGCCCTCCCCCACACTAGGCTTCCTGCTAGCCGTAAGTGCCCAGTTCGGGCAGGCTGTTGGGACAAACCGGACAGGCCGGGCAAGGGGGAAGGCCGAGACCATGGACGCCGATCAGCATCCAGCGCTCGGACGGGTGGTACTCGCGGACGACGACGTGCTTCTGCGGGAGGGGCTGGCGAGCCTCTGCGAGCGCGTCGGCTACGAGGTGGTGGGCCAGGCTGGCGATGCCGACGGGCTCCTCGACCTCGTCGAGGCGGAGCTGCCGGACATCGCGATCATCGACATCCGGATGCCGCCGACGCAGTCCACGGAGGGGTTGAAGGCCGCGTGCGAGATCCGCGAGCGGTATCCGGCCGTCGGGATTCTGGTCCTGTCGGCCTTCGTGGAGGTCGAGGACGCGCTGGAGCTGCTGGCCGGTGGGCGCAGCATCGGGTATCTGCTGAAGAGCCGGATCACCGTCGTGGACGAGTTCCTGGAGACGCTCGACCGGATTCGGCGGGGTGGGTCCGTGGTCGATCCGTCGCTGGTGCAGGAGCTGGTCGCCGCGCAGCGGCGGGACGATCCGCTGTCGATGCTGAGCAATCGTGAGCGGGAGGTACTCGGCCTGATGGCCGAGGGGCGGTCCAATGCGGGGATCGGGAAGCGGTTGTGGGTGACCGAGGGGACCGTGGAGAAGCATGTGCGCAGCATTCTGGGGAAGCTGCGGTTGCCTGAGGAGCCGGATGATCATCGGCGGGTGCTGGCTGTGCTGACCTTTTTGGAGACGCGTTAGGTTTTGGTCGCGCCAATAGCTCGGGGCTGGTTGTCGTCTGGCGGCTGCGGGCTGTGTGTGGCTGGTCGCGCAGTTCCCCGCGCCCCTAAAAGGGGCTTCGCCCCTTCCAGGGCGCTGCCCCTGGCCCTTGTCCACAGGGCACCCGGGATGTCAGTGGGCGCCAGTAGGGTGTGTTGCATGGCCGATCCCTCCAGCTATCGACCCAGTCCGGGGCAGATCCCGGACTCTCCCGGGGTGTACAAGTTCCGTGACGAGCACCGTCGGGTGATCTACGTCGGGAAGGCGAAGAGCCTGCGTCAGCGGCTGGCCAACTACTTCCAGGACCTGGCCGGGCTGCACCCGCGCACCCGCACGATGGTCACCACGGCCGCCTCCGTGGAGTGGACCGTGGTGTCCACCGAGGTCGAGGCGCTTCAGCTGGAGTACTCCTGGATCAAGGAGTTCGACCCCCGGTTCAACGTCAAGTACCGCGACGACAAGAGCTACCCGTACCTCGCGGTCACCATGAACGAACAGTTCCCGCGTGTGCAGGTGATGCGCGGTCACAAGAAGAAGGGCGTCCGCTACTTCGGGCCGTACGCGCACGCGTGGGCGATCCGGGACACCGTCGATCTGCTGCTGCGCGTCTTCCCCGTACGCACCTGCTCGGCCGGGGTCTTCAAGAACGCGGCCCGCACCGGCCGGCCCTGTCTGCTCGGCTACATCGGCAAGTGCTCCGCCCCCTGCGTAGAGCGCATCTCCGCCGAGGACCACCGTGAACTGGCCGAGGAGTTCAGCGACTTCATGGCCGGCCGCACCGGCACCTACATCCGCCGGCTGGAGAAGCGGATGACGGACGCGGCCGAGGAGCTGGAGTACGAGCGGGCCGCCCGGCTGCGCGACGACATCGAGGCCCTGAAGAAGGCCATGGAGAAGAACGCGGTCGTGCTCGCCGACGCGACCGACGCCGATCTGATCGCCGTCGCCGAGGACGAGCTGGAGGCGGCCGTCCAGATCTTCCACGTACGCGGCGGACGGGTGCGCGGCCAGCGCGGCTGGGTCACCGACAAGGTCGAGGCCGTCACCACCGGTGACCTCGTCGAACACGCGCTCCAGCAGCTCTACGGCGAGGAGACCGGGGACTCCGTGCCCAAGGAGGTCCTCGTCCCGGCGCTCCCCGACCCCGTCGAACCCGTGCAGGAGTGGCTCACCGGGCGTCGGGGCTCCAACGTCTCGCTGCGCATCCCGCAGCGGGGCGACAAGAAGGCCCTGATGGAGACCGTGCGGCGCAACGCACAGCAGTCGCTCGCCCTGCACAAGACCAAGCGCGCGTCCGACCTCACCACCCGCTCCCGGGCCCTGGAGGAGATCGCCGACGCCCTCGACCTGGACAGCGCCCCCCTGCGCATCGAGTGCTACGACATCTCCCATCTCCAGGGCGACGACGTGGTGGCCTCGATGGTCGTCTTCGAGGACGGGCTGGCCAGGAAGAGCGAGTACCGGCGCTTCCAGATCAAGAGCTTCGCCGGCCAGGACGACGTCCGGTCCATGCACGAGGTCATCACCCGCCGCTTCAAGCGCTACCTCGCGGAGAAGGAGCGCACGGGGGAGTGGGTGGAGGAGACCGCGGGCGAGGGTGCTGCCGAACCGGGTGAGGCGCCCGCCGTACCCATCGGCCCCGGCGACGCCGCGAACGGCTCCGGCGCCCCCGCGAACGATCCCGGCGGCCCTCCGAACGGCCTCAAGGACGACGACGGCCGCCCCAAGCGGTTCGCGTACCCGCCTCAGCTGGTCGTCGTCGACGGCGGCCGGCCGCAGGTGGCCGCCGCGCGGCGGGCGCTCGACGAGCTGGGGATCGACGACATCGCGGTGTGCGGGCTCGCCAAGCGGCTGGAGGAGGTCTGGCTGCCCGGCGAGGAGGACCCGGTGGTGCTGCCGCGCACCAGCGAGGGGCTGTATCTGCTCCAGCGGGTCCGTGACGAGGCCCATCGGTTCGCGATCACCTATCAGCGGACCAAGCGCGCCAAGCGCTTCCGGGCCAGCCCCCTGGACGACGTGCCCGGGCTCGGCGACGCTCGCAAACAGGCCCTGTTGAAGCACTTCGGCTCACTGAAGAAGCTGCGTTCCGCGACGATCGACCAGATCCGCGAGATCCCCGGCATAGGCCGCAAGACCGCCGAGACCATCGTCGCCGCCCTCGCGACGGCGGCCCCGGCCGCTCCCGCGGTGAACACCGCCACGGGAGAGATCATGGAAGAAGAGGAGCCCGGTACGACGGCGGACCCCTCTGGGGAGCCCGTGGCCGCGGGCGCCCCGGACCGGCGATCGGGGCAGGAGACATGACCGAGCACGAGCGCCCAGAACTTCCGGAGCCCCCCGTGCGTCCGGAAGTACAGCACGACGAGCACACAGCACAGCACGGGCAAGCGCACAGCGCCGCGGGCGACCATGTCGGCCCGCACCCGGCGCCACAGGAAGACGGAGCACACGTGAGTACGGGCATCGAAACAGCCGGGGTCCCCGAGGCGGCCATCCCCGAGCTGGTCATCATCTCCGGCATGTCCGGCGCCGGACGGTCCACGGCCGCCAAGTGCCTGGAGGACCTCGGCTGGTTCGTCGTGGACAACCTGCCGCCCGCGCTGATCCCCACCATGGTGGAACTCGGCGCCCGCTCCCAGGGGAACGTGGCACGGATCGCCGTCGTCGTCGACGTACGGGGCCGCCGCTTCTTCGACAATCTGCGCGACTCCCTCGCCGACCTGGCCACGAAGAACGTCACCCGGCGGATCGTCTTCCTGGAGTCCTCCGACGACGCCCTCGTCCGCCGCTTCGAGTCGGTGCGCCGCCCGCACCCCCTCCAGGGCGACGGCCGCATCACCGACGGCATCGCCGCCGAGCGGCAGCTGTTGCGCGAGCTGCGTGGCGACGCCGACCTGGTGATCGACACCTCCAGTCTCAATGTGCACGAGCTGCGCGCCAAGATGGACGCCCAGTTCGCCGGCGAGGAGGAGCCCGAGCTGCGGGCCACCGTCATGTCCTTCGGCTTCAAGTACGGCCTTCCCGTAGACGCCGACCTGGTCGTGGACATGCGCTTCCTGCCGAACCCGCACTGGGTCCCGGAGCTGCGCCCGTACACCGGCCTCAACGAGGAGGTCTCGGCGTACGTCTTCAACCAGCCCGGTGCCAAGGAGTTCCTCGACCGCTACTCCGAGCTGCTCCAGATGATCGCCGCCGGATACCGCCGTGAGGGCAAGCGCTATGTGACCGTCGCGGTCGGCTGCACCGGCGGCAAGCACCGCTCGGTCGCCACCGCCGAGAAGCTGGCCGCCCGGCTGTCCGCCCAGGGCGTCGAGACCGTGGTCGTGCACCGGGACTTGGGGCGCGAGTGACCGGACGTGCTGCTCTGCGGCTGAGCAGGCTGCGCCGGATCACCCCCGAGACCCGGGGGGCCCGTCCCGCCGAGGCACGCGGGGCCAGGCCCCGCCGCCGGGGTGCCCAGCCCAAGGTCGTCGCGCTCGGCGGCGGCATGGGTCTGTCCGCCTCGCTCGCCGCCCTGCGCCGGATCACCGGCGACCTCACCGCCGTCGTCACCGTCGCCGACGACGGCGGCTCCAGCGGACGCCTCCGCGACGAGCTGGGTGTGCTGCCGCCCGGCGATCTGCGCAAGGCGCTGGCCGCGCTCTGCGGCGACGACGACTGGGGCCAGACCTGGTCCCGTGTCATCCAGCACCGCTTCCACTCCAAGGGCGATCTGCACGACCACGCCGTCGGAAATCTGCTGATCGTCGCCCTGTGGGAGCAGCTCGGCGACCATGTCCAGGCCCTCGACCTGGTCGGCAAGCTGCTGGGCGCCCAGGGCCGCGTCCTGCCCATGTCGGCGGTGCCGCTGGAGCTGCAGGCCATGGTCAAGGGCCATGACCCGGAGCGCCCGGGGGACGTCGAGACCGTACGGGGGCAGGCGACCGTCGCGCTCACCCCCGGTGAGGTGCAGTCCGTGCATCTTGTGCCGCACGACCCGCCCGCCGTGCCGGAGGCGGTGGAGGCGGTGCTCGACGCGGACTGGGTGGTCCTCGGGCCCGGTTCCTGGTTCTCCTCGGTGATCCCGCATCTGCTCGTGCCGGAGCTGCTGGACGCCCTCACCGAGACCAAGGCCAGGCGGGTGCTGTCGCTGAACCTCGCCCCGCAGCCGGGAGAAACCGATGGGTTCTCCCCGCAGCGTCATTTGGAGGTTTTGGCACGACACGCCCCTAAACTCGCCCTGGACGTGGTGCTGGCCGACCAGGCAGCCGTGCCCGACCGAGACTCCCTCGCCGACGCCGCCAAGCGGTTCGGTGCCGCGGTCGAGCTGGCGCCGGTGGCCCGGACCGATGGATCTCCGCGGCATGATCCGGAGCTGTTGGCCGCCGCGTACGACCGTATTTTTCGGATGCATGGAAGGATCGGCCCATGGCGATGACGGCAGCGGTGAAAGACGAGATCTCCCGGCTACCCGTCACCCGGACCTGCTGCAGAAAGGCGGAGGTCTCGGCGATCCTGCGGTTCGCGGGCGGGCTGCACCTGGTGAGCGGCCGCATCGTGATCGAGGCGGAGCTGGACACGGCGATGGCGGCCCGCCGGCTCAAGCGGGACATCCTGGAGATCTTCGGCCACGGCTCCGAACTGATCGTGATGGCACCCGGCGGGCTGCGCCGGGGCTCGCGCTATGTGGTGCGCGTGGTCGCGGGCGGCGACCAGCTGGCCCGGCAGACCGGTCTGGTCGACGGCCGGGGCCGCCCCATCCGGGGGCTGCCCCCGCAGGTCGTCTCCGGGGCCACCTGTGACGCCGAGGCCGCCTGGCGCGGCGCCTTCCTCGCCCACGGTTCGCTCACCGAGCCCGGCCGCTCCTCTTCCCTGGAGGTGACCTGCCCGGGTCCGGAGGCCGCCCTCGCCCTGGTCGGCGCGGCCCGCCGGCTGTCGATCGCCGCGAAGGCCCGCGAGGTACGCGGTGTGGACCGGGTCGTCGTCCGCGACGGGGACGCGATCGGCGCGCTGCTGACCCGGCTCGGCGCCCATGAGTCGGTGCTCGCCTGGGAGGAGCGGCGGATGCGCCGCGAAGTCCGCGCCACCGCCAACCGGCTCGCCAACTTCGACGACGCCAACCTGCGCCGCTCCGCCCGTGCCGCCGTCGCCGCCGGTGCCCGGGTCGGCCGCGCCCTGGAGATCCTCGGCGACGACGTCCCCGAGCACCTCGCCGCCGCCGGCCGGCTGCGCATGGAGCACAAGCAGGCATCCCTGGAGGAGCTGGGCGCGCTCGCCGACCCACCGCTCACCAAGGACGCCGTCGCGGGCCGTATCCGCCGGCTGCTCGCCATGGCCGACAAGCGCGCCCAGGACCTCGGTATCCCGGGGACCGAGGCCAGCCTCACCGAGGAGATGGCCGACAACCTGGTCGGGTGACATCCGGCGCCGTTCGCCGGCCGGGACGGCTTCCCGTCGCTCCCGCGCCGGGATGGCTTCCCGCCGGTCCATCGCCGGGATGGCTTCCCGCCGGTCCATCGCCGGGATGGCTTCCCGCCGGTCCATCGCCGGGATGGCTTCCCGCCGGTCCATCGCCGGGATGGCTTCC